>NZ_JBEZGN010000006.1:0-309680 GCF_040650055.1 Spirillospora sp. NPDC048819
TCGTTACGGTCTTCTCGCCCCACCCCACGCCCACGCTCGCGAGCGCCGCAGGTCACCCGCCGATCATCTCGCCATCCGAGAACGCATCAGCCCTGACCTGTACCCCGAAGGTGTCGAATGAGCGATCCCGTTCCTACGGTCACCGGACTTCGGCAGGCCGGGCGAAGACTGGCCGGAACCCTTCAGATCGTCCAGGATGAGCGGCCCTCTGGCTGGGAGCCTTCGTTTCCAGCCGGTGCCTTTCCCGAGGACTATGTCGCGCTGATCTCCCAGGCCGGTCCGGGCACGCTTGCAGGCGTACTCCGCCTTCTCGTCCCTGGCTGCGGTGATGACGGCTTCGACATCGAGGCCGAGCAGCAAAGGTTCACACCGCCGCATCCGGAGGCACGGCTGTGGGGTGTGTTCGCCAGCGGGGAGACGTGCTGGTGGCTGCCGGTGGACGACGATCCCGCCCGGTGGCTGGTCGCGCTCGACGGTCACGGGCGGCAACAACTCAACCTCACCACCACCGAGTTTCTTGACGAATGGCTGGACGGCCTTCTCGACCTGCCCGTCCTTTCCCTCCCGCCTGTACCGCGCGAGCGCACTTTGATCCCCGCTGGACATCGGGTCGGGCCTGCCGTCCTGCGCCGGCTCAAGGCGGTACGCGAGATCCGCTGGCACAGTTGCAGACCATCGTGGGGCCGGGGAACCGCGGCACGTATGACTGGGAGGGCATCGAGCGGCAGCTGGGCGTCCCCCGGCTGCCGGCCGATTACAAACGCCTGTACGAGACCTACTGCTACGGCCGTTGGATTGTTTTTAACGGCATCTTCGTCGAACATCCGCGCGACCTGGCCTCCCGGCAGGCGACCCATGCCGAGATCCTGCGGGACCTGGCCGAATCGAGGACGGAGTGGGGTCTTGACGGGGGACCTCGCTACCAGGTGCATCCCGAGCCCGGCGGCCTGCTGTACTGCGGAAGCACCGAAGGCCGCGACACCCTGTGGTGGGACACCCGCGATCCCGACCCCGACCGCTGGCCCGTACGGACCGAGCGTGATAGGGAGGCAAAGGGGGCCGGCACGATTACCGAACTCCTCATCGCCGAACTTACGGGCATCGGCCCCGGCCTGACCGCCTTCGAGCTCGGCAATCCCGCAGACTGGGCATGGCCGCTCTGGGGCCCGCGTCTTCGCCGCAAATATCAACGACGACGCCGGTCAGCACGCTGATCAACGCCCGCCGGGTCTCGTCGTTCGGCATGGGGCGGGGATGTCCCCAGAGTCTTTAGATGGTGAACCGCAGACACGAGCATCGCCCGGACGTCGCCTCTGGCCCTCCCTAGAGAGAGGCGATGGTGTGTCTGGGCGTACACCGCGTCGGCCTCAGCCGTAAAGGTGCTTCGGCGCCCTCGACGGCAAATGGACGCATAGGCGCGGCCCGTTCACGCTCAAACTGGCCGCACTTCCGTGCCGGTCTGCTGCCGGGTCGTGCTTCTTCTGTGCCTTGCCTGCTTTGAGGCGCTGTTTGGTCTGGAATGCTCCCGGAGCGTCTTGGCGACCGGTATCGGGAGTTCGAGCGTGCAGAGGGACTTGGTCCCCGGTTGCCCGCACCTAACGCCAGACGTGGACGGCGAAGCGTTCGTGATCGGATCCCGCTTCGGGCACGGTTGCCATGCCTCCTCGTCGTCCATCCATGCGGCGACATGGTTATCGAGAAGAGGGTTGTGGCACCGCGCTGATTCATCGGTCGCGGGTTAACGTGGGGGTTCGTCCGATCGGGTGGCGGCCTCCAGTGCGGCCGTTTCGTATTCGGCGGCCAGTTCCACGACGTTCTCGGGAGCGCGCTGTGGGGATCCGGAGTCGAACGGAGGCTGCGGGTCGTACTCCGTCCAGAGTTGGACGGCCTGGGCGGTCCGTGTGTCGGTGAGGAACTCGACGAGCTGCAGCGCCATGTCGATTCCGCTGGAGACGCCCGCGGCGGTCACGATGCGGGCGTCCTGCTCGATCACCACGCGCTGTGGGGTCGGGACGGCGCCGAACAAGGGGAGCTTGTCGAGGTGTCGGTAGTGGGTCGTCGCGCGCAGGCCCTTGATCAGGCCCGCGGCGCCGAGGATGAGTGACCCCGAGCAGACCGAGGTCGTCCAGCGTGTAGTGGCATGGACCTCGCGCAGCCAGGCCGGGAGCGCGCCGTCCAGGACGTGGACGGTGCCAGGACCGCCTGGGACGACCACCACGTCCGGGGGCGGCGCCTCGTCGAAGCCCACGGCGGTCAACCGGAGGGTACGGCAGTCGTCCAGCACCGGGCCCGGCCTCTCGGCCGCGAACACCACCCGCACGCCGGGCGTAAGGGCCAGCATCTGGTACGGGCCGATGACGTCCAGGGCGGTGAACCGGTCGTACAGCGGGATGACGACCTTGATGTCGGGCGTGGTCACAGCGGCTCCCCGGACGACTCGTGCCGGTGCCGGAGCAGCACCGCCAGCATTGCCGGCATCATCAGTATGTGCGCGGCCGTCATGAACGTCATCGCGCTGATGACGTCGGCCCAGACGAGTGGGATCAGCACGGCAGGGACGTACATCGCTGCGCACATCTCGCGTGTGCAGGCCCAGCCGTGGCGACGCAGGCGCATCCAGGCGGCCATGCCGATCGCCATGTCTGTGGCCATGAGCAGGAAGTGGGCGCCTGGCCGCTCGCCGAACGCGACCGTCAGTCCGAGGAGATCGCGGAGGGCGCCGAGAACGAGCATCCCGGCGAACATCGCTAGCACCATCTCCACGTAGTGCAGAGCGAGTCGTAGCCATGCGGCGCGGATGTGCGTGGAGACCTGTGGACCGGATTCCGGTGTGTGGGCGGTGGTGGCCATGGCATCACCTTCCGCTTGCTGGAGCATGGCTGCCAGTGTTGACGGCGGTGGAGGTCCGAAATCTTGGGATGGCTGTCCATCGGACATGGGTGGCAAGCGGCCCGATGCGCAATACCGTGACGATATGCACGCAATACGCCGCGTCCTGGTGGTGGGCTACCCGGCGGCCGAACTTCTGGACATCGCCTGCGTCGTCTCGGCGCTCCAGACGGCCAACTACCTGCACCGCCGCGCCATCTACGAGGTCTCGCTGGCCTCGCCGGGCGGCCGGTCGATCCACACCGGAACGGGTCTGACGGTGCAGGCTCAGCAGTCGCTGGAGCGCGCCACCGGACCACTGGACACGCTGGTCGTCTCCGGAGGCATCGGATACGTCGAGGCGATGGAGGACAAATCGCTGGTCGCGCACGTGCGCAGGCTCGGCCGGGAATCGCGCCGGGTGGCGTCGGTGTGCACCGGCGCCGGCGTGCTCGCGGCGGCCGGACTCCTGGACGGACGGCGCGCATCCACTCACTGGGAACACGCCGATTTTCTGGCGAGCCGGTTCCCGGCCGTCGAGTTCGACAGCGGGCCGATCTTCGTGTCTGACGGCCCGGTGAGCACCTCCGCCGGCGTGACCGCCGCCCTGGATTTGACCCTGTCGTTCATCGAGTCCGACGTGAGCCCGGACCTGGCCCGCAACGTGTCGCGGCAACTGGTGACCTACCTGCAGCGGCCCGGCACCCAGGCGCAGATGAGCATGTTCACCGCTCCCGCGCCGTCCCACTCCCTGGTCCAGGACGCCGTCACGCACATCGCCACGAACCCGGCCACGGACCTGTCGACCGCGACGCTGGCGGCCCGGGCGGGGGTCAGCCAGCGCCATCTCGCGCGCCTGTTCCTGGCCGAAGTGGGCGCGACGCCGGGACGCTTCGTGCGCCGCGCCCGCAGCGAGGCCGCGGCCCACCTCCTGACCGGCACGACGCTGACCGTGGACACGATCGCCACCCGCTGCGGGTTTCGCAGCGAGGAAGCACTCCGCCAGGCATTCCGCAGCCTGTACGGCGTCTCACCGTCCCACTACCGCGCCACCCAGAGCACGTCCTGGCCAGGGCCCACGACCAGCCGCCGGCCGAAAGCCGGTCGACCACTCCGAGTCCCGAGTGACCGCGCCACCCATGAAGGGGAGGGCGACCGCGTGGCTCGCGAATCCAGATGAACGGGTGGACCCTGCGGGTCGAGGGTGGCGGCGAGCGAATGGCCTGGGACCGCGAACACACTCGGTCGCGTCGCGAAAGCCACGCTGTGCCTGTTCGAGGACGGTGACATCCATGGTGCGCGGGCTCGCTTGTTCTGCGATTTCAATCGCCGGAGTGGCCCCAGAAGCAGATTTCTTGTGGCTCACCTGGTCATCGTGCGGCGCTGGACACGTAGGCGCGGTGGTGTCGAGGCGGGTGCTGGTCCCCTTCGACGCGGTTGCGTGGCGGGCGGGCGGTCAGGGGTTCGGGGTGATCTTGGCTGCTACTGGTAGGTGGTCGCTGCCGGTGGCGGGCAGGGTGTGGATGTGGGCGACGGTTGCTGAGCGGGCCATGACCTGGTCGATGCGGGCCAGCGGGAAGGCGGCGGGGAAGCTGAAGGCCAAGCCTCGGTCCGCGACGTTCAGCTTCGAGGTCAGCGGGTCTAGGGCACGGTCGTCCACCGTGCCGTTGAGGTCGCCCAGCAGGATCACCGCCTCTAGCTTCTCGGCGGTGAGGGCCTTGCCCAGCAGAGTGGCGCTCTCGTCGCGCAGGGAGGATGCTAGGCCGCTCGCCCCTACGCGGACGGAGGGTAGGTGCGCGACGTATACGGCGATCTCACCTTGCGGTGTATGGGCCACGGTCCGCAGTCCGCGGCTCCAGGGCTCCGGGATTCCCTGGGGCTTGATGTCCAGCAACCGGGCATCGGTCAGCGGGTGCTTTGACCAGAGCCCGACGGTGCCCTGGACCGTGCGGTACGGGAAGTCCGAGGCGAGAGTCTTCTCGTAGGCCGGCAGCGCCGAGGGCGTCAGTTCCTCCACCGCGATGAGGTCCGGCTTTGCGTCTGCCAGGGCGCGGGCCGTGCCTGCTGGGTCGGTGTTCTCGTCGCTGACGTTGTGCTGTACGACGAGCAGGTCTCGCGGGCCGGGCTCGACTCCGGGGAGAAGTAGTCCGCCGAAGAGATACGTCCAAGCCGTGGCAGGTAGGAGCAATGCCACCAGGGCGGTGGCCGAACGGCGTAGCAGCGCCAAGCCGAGCAGGACCACTACGGCTAGGCCGAGCCACGGAAGGAACGTTTCTAGGAGACTTCCCATGTGGCCTACGGAGTTGGGCACGGCCCGGTGGAACGTCAGCAACCCGGCCGTTGCTGCGGCGAGTGCGGCGAGGACCCGACCCCGCGTCCAAGCCGACCGGCCCGTGTCCTCGTCGGGAGACCGCCGTGCCGCCCATCGGGACACCGCTGCCGTTACCGTCGACGTGGCATTGCTGCCCGCCCGTGCCTGCTTCACCATGGCTTCCGATCCACTTGGTCTTGCCTTCTCTAGGACGGGCCACCGCGTGAATCAGTTCTGCTTTCCGCCAGCGCCTTGTGCCGGTCCGGCCTCACTCAGTGCGGTCGGGGGGCTGAGTTCGTTTAGTTCTTGTGGATGGGGTCGCAGACCACGACGGGGATGGGGCGGTCGGTCCAGGTCTGGTAGTCGCCGTATTCGGGGTAGAACTCGACCAGTCGCCGCCAAAGGCCGGTGCGTTCGTCGGCTTCGGCGGTGCGGGCGAGCATCGGCTGCGGGCGGCGGCCTGTCTGGACGGCCACTTTCGGGTTGGCTTCGATGTTCAGGTACCACTGCGGATGCTGCCCCGTTCCGCCCCGCGAGGCGACGAGGATGACGCGCTCGCCGTCCGGCATGTACAGCAGGGCCATCGTCCTGGGTTTGCCGGACTTGCGGCCGAGGGTGGTGAGCAGGCAGACGGGGACTCCGGACGGGAAGGCGCTGCCGAAGCGGAAGCGGCGGCCGACACGTCCGCCGGACGCGCGGAAGAGTGCGACGTGGCCGCGTGTGACGAGCTTCATGGCGGGCGCGAACAGCGCGGAATCGAAGAACTTGGGTCTGGCACTGGGCACGATCCACTCCATCCTGGGGGATGGATCATTGTGCCGATTCGAGGGTGTTCGCACATCTGGATGGCCGCGCCGCGTCTGGCCTGGGGGATGCGTTCCTCGTGGTTGAACGCTCAGCGGCCGGCAGGACGTTCGTTTGAGCTGGCCTGTTGGGGTGCAGACTGTTCGGGGATGCGGCCGTCGGCGGGGGAGGCTGGCCTGTGGGGGACTTTCGAGCTATCGCCGGGGCGGTGTTGTGTCTTGGTCTGCTCGCGGCATGCGGGTCGGGTGGTGACGGCGGTGGTGATGGGGGCGGTGATGCGCCGACCACCGCGGAGGGGTCTTCGGTTCGCGGGAAGGTGATCGTGCTCGATCCCGGGCACAACGGGGGCAACGCCTCCCATCCGGCTGAGATCAACAAGCAGGTGTCCGTCGGGAATGGGCGGAAGGCGTGCGATACGGCCGGAACCAGTACTCCGGATGGGTACAGCGAGCATGAGTTCGCGTGGGATCTGTCCAACCGGCTGGCGAAGCTGCTGCGGGAGGACGGGGCGGAGGTCGCGCTGACGCGGGAGAACGACTCCGGCGTGGGGCCGTGCATCACGGAGCGGGCGGCCACCGGCAAGCGGGTGGGCGCCGATGCGGCCTTGTCGATCCACGGTGACGGCGCCGACGCGTCCGGGCACGGTTTCCATGTCATCACGCCGCTGCCTGTGGGTGAGAACAAGGCGATCGTCGACGATTCCTTGCGGCTGGGCAGGGCGATCCGTGACGCTTATCGGGCCGGGACGGGCATCCCGTACTCCACGTATCTGGGGAAGGACGGCCTGGATCAGCGCGGCGACCTCGGTGGGCTGAACCTGGCGACCGTGCCGAAGGTGTTCATCGAGTGCGGCAACATGCAGAACCCGGGTGACGCGGCCAAGATGTCCAGTGCCTCGTTCCGGCAGCGGATGGCGGAGTCCCTGGCCAAGGGCGTGGAGAACTATTTCAGCGGATAGGCCACCCAGGCATCATTGAGTACTTCTACTCATACGGAGTGCCCCGGGGCACGCTTAGCGTGTTCGAATATGACCGACTCCAACCGGGGCGTTGTCCGGGAGATCCACTGGTCCAACCTGGCGGCGCTGTTCGCTCTGGCCGTTGTGCTGGTCGGCACCGGCGCCGGGTTCAAGTGGACTGGCGTGCTCCCGACGTTCGCCGGATTCGGGCGAGCACCGTCCACACCGCTGCTCGAAGCCGCCGGGATCGGTGTCCTGTTCGCGGGAACGGGCCTGGCGGTGCATCACGCCGCCACCCGTGTCGAAGGTTTCGGGGGACTCTTCGGTCGCGTCTGGGGAGGTGTGTTCGTCACCTGGACCGCCGTCTGTGGCCTCGTCGCCCTCGTGGTCGCCGTCACTACCGGGGGCTACACGGCCGGAGGGCACTTGGTGGCAGGTGTCAACGGCGCATCGGTGGGTGTGGTGCGCGGGGTGCTGTTCGGCTGGGTCGTCGCCGTCGCAGCGGTCGTCGCCGAGCAGTGGCGGCGGCGAACGGCGTCGCGGGGTGTGGACGCCGGCTCCGGGGGCCCGGTGAGTCGCAGGCGATGGCGACCGGGGCCGTACCTGATTCTCACCGGCGTCATCTTCGGTCCCCTCGGTGCCGCGGCCGTATGGGCCAGGTTGTTCCTCTCCCCCGACCGGGCGCCCGGCTGTATTGACTGGTGCATGAGCGACCGCGAGGGGGTGTTCTTCCTGCTCTTCCTCGCCGCCAATGTCGCGATACCGGTTTGGGCGCTTCTGATGGGGACGCTCGGAGCGCTGCGGCTCATCCCCGCCGTCCGGAGTTGGCCCGTCTTCGGGCAGGTCGCTGCGGTCCTCACCATCGGGGCGGGCATCGGAGGACCTGTCGCCATGGCGTGGCTCACGGGCTGAGGCCGGCGAAGGCGATGCGGCTCTGGTGGACGTCGGGGTTCTCCGGCAGGATGCGGTGGGGCGGCCCTGCGTGCCGCGGCTCTGGGAGAGCTCATGGACGTGTTCCTCGTTCTGCTGCTGGTCGCCGTGTCGCTCGGCGGGCTCGTTCTGATGTACCGGCAGGTCGGCGGCTCGGTGAGGCGGGCGTTCAAGAGGACACCTCCTTCGCGGGTGGCGGACGCCGCGTCTGCCGGTGTCTGCCGGTTGTCGGGGCGGGCCGTGGCGGTCGGCGCCGTCCCGGTGAGCGAGGTCAGCGGACGTTCCTACGTGGCGCGCGAGCTGGCGATCGTTCCGAGTGACGGCGAGTCCGGCGGGACGCACCGGTTCGGGCAGGCGGTCGACTTCCTGCTGGACGACGGCAGCGGTGTCGCGTTGGTCAGGGCGGCGGGCGGACGTGTGGCGGTGGCGCGGGACTACACGGCCCCGGTGACGACACTCGACCAGGTTCCCTGGGCCGACGATCTGCTGCGTTCCGACGGTTACCGCAACGGCTCTCCGGCGACGTGCCGCGTCCGCGTGTACGAAGGGGTCATCGAGGCCGGAGCCCAGGTGGGTGTTCTGGGCCGGGTCGAGCCGCCGGATGATGCCGCGCGCGAGTTGGGCGCGGTCGTGGTGATCAGGGGGACGGGGTCCGAGCCGGTGATGATCCGCCCTGAAACCCGCGTCCCCTGATCGTCGTCGTTCAGCGGGTCAGCAGGGTTCTGAGGGCCTTGGCCACGTCGGCGGGTGCCTCTTCGGCCATGAAGTGGCCGTAGGGGACGGTGGCGTGGTCCAGGTCGGCGGCCCATGCGCGCCATAGGGCGACGGCGTCGTAGCCGAGGGCGGCGCCCCAGTCCTGCTGGAGGACGGTGACCGGCATGCGGAGGCGGTTGCCGGCGTCGCGGTCGGCCCGGTCGTGTTCGACGTCGATGCCGGCGGACGCGCGGTAGTCGGCGACGATCGATGGGATCGCGTTGCGGCAGGCGTCCAGGTAGGCGGTCCGGACGTCGGCGGGGATGGCGGACGGGTCGCTCCCCCAGAGGTCCAGGAAGTGGCCGAAGAAGGCGTCCGGGGCTCCGGCGATCAGCTCTTCGGGCAGGCCGGGCGGCTGGGCCATGAGGTAGAGGTGGAAGCCGACGGCGGCGGTGACGCCGTGCATCGCGTCCCACATGTCCAGGGTCGGCAGGACGTCGAGGCAGGCGAGGTGGGTGATCGTGTCGGGGTGGTCGAGGCCGGCGCGGAAGGCGACCAGGGCGCCGCGGTCATGGCCTGCGAGGGCGAACCGGTCGTGGCCGAGGGCCGCGGCCAGGGCGACGATGTCGGCGGCCATGGTGCGTTTGGAGTAGTCGTCGGCGGGCTTGTCGCTGTCGCCGTATCCGCGTAGGTCGGGGCAGATGACGTTGTGGTCGGACGCCAGGTCGGCGGCGACGTGGCGCCACATCAGGTGGGTCTGCGGGAAGCCGTGCAGGAGGACGACCGGGGTTCCAGTGCCCGCGACGGCCGCGTTGAGGGAGACGCCGTCGGCGACGGGGATGCGGTGATAGTCGAATCCGGTGATGGTTGGCATGACTTCAGGCTGCCGGGTACGGATGAGCATCTGATGAGCGCGCTATAGCGTTGCCTGCGTGGGGGTCGTTTTCGGGGTCTTGGGGCCGGTGACGGCGTGGGACGGCTCTGGTGACGTGGTCGCTTTGAAAGGGCCCAGGCATCGTGCCGTGCTGGCGCGGCTGATCGTCGCCCGTGGCCGTGTCGTCCCGGTGACCCGGCTGGTCGACGACCTTTGGCCGGCTCCGCCATCGGACGCGGTGGGTGCGGTCCGCACGTTCGTGGCGGCGTTGCGTCGTGCTCTGGAGCCTGAGCGTCCGCCGCGGGCGCCGTCCCGGCTGCTGGTCACCGAGGGGCCCGGGTATGCGCTGCGGGCCGACGCCGACGGGGTGGACGCTTGGCGGTTCGAGCAGGTGGTGGGCGCAGCGGCTCGTCCGCCCGAGGAGCTGGTCCCGCGCCTGGACGAGGCGCTGGGATGGTGGCGCGGTCCCGCCTATGCCGATTTCGCCGACGAGGATTGGGCGCGGGCGGAGCGTTCACGTCTGATGGAGTTGCGGCTGCGCGCCGTCGAGCTCCGGGCCGAGGCGAAGCTGGCACTGGAGCTCGCCGCCGATGCCGTGCCGGACCTGGACGCGCACGCCGCCGAGCATCCCTGGCGTGAGGAGGCGTGGCGTCTGCTAGCCCTCGCGCTGTACCGCTCCGGCCGCCAAGGGGACGCGCTGGCGGTGCTCCGCCAGGCACGGACGCTTCTTGTAGAGCAACTGGGGATCGACCCAGGCCCGGCGTTGCGGCGGCTGGAGGACGACATCCTTCACCAGGCCGACCGCCTGGAGCCCGGCCAGGACGCGGCGTCCCGTGTGTGGGTGCAAGCGACGGAGGCGTATGACCGCACCGTGGCGTCCAGTGCGCGGGCTCGGCTGGAATCGACGGTCGGCATTCTGCGCAATCTCGCGGTGACCGGCGGCGGTGGGCTGGAGGCGGCGCGCGAGCAGCGCATGGCGGCCATCGCGGCGGCCGAGGAGCTGGGCGATGCCGAGCTGACCGCGCGGGTGATCGGCGCGTACGACGTCCCCGCGATCTGGACCCGGTCGGACGACCCGGCGCAGGCGGCGCAGGTCGTGGCGGCGGCCGAGCGCACCCTCGCCGCGCTGACGGCCGGCGGGCATGACGCGGTGCGGGCGCGGCTGCTGGCCACGGTCGCCTTGGAGTCGCGCGGCGCCCGCACCGGCCGCGCTCGTGAAGCGGCCGGGGAGGCGGAGCGGATCGCCCGTGGCCTGGACGATCCGGCGCTGCTGGCGTTCACGCTCAACGGCGTGTTCATGCAAACGTTCCAGCGGGCGGGGTTGGCTCCGGAGCGGGACGCGATCGGCGCCGAGCTCGTCGAACTGTCCGCGCGGCACGGCTTGGCCAGCTACGAGGTGCTGGGACACCTCGTCCGGCTCCAGGCCCGCAGCGCGATCGCCGATTTCGCAGGAGCCGGTGAGCACGCGGCGGCGGCAGAGCGTCTGGCCGAGCGCTATGAGCGTCCGTTGGTGGGTGTGTTCACCGGCTGGTTTCGGGCGCTGCGGCTTGCCGCGTCCGATCATGTGCCGGCCGAGGAGGTGGAGGCCGCCTACCGGGACGCCATTGCGCGGATGGAAGGTTCCGGTATGCCCGGGTTCGAGACCGGGTTGCCCGCGCTGGCGGAACTGTCCCTGCGCATCCGGGACGGGCGGCCTGCGCAGACGGACGAGCACACCGATTGGGGGCCATACCTCCCCTGGGCCCGTTCGCTGGTCCTGCTTGCGGAAGGGCGGCGGGGCGAGGCCGCCGCGGCGCTGCGGAAAGTGCCCGATCCGGCGCGTGACTTGCTGTTCGAGGCCATGTGGTGTCTCGCCGCCCGGGCCGCCATCGCGGTGGACGACCGGGAGGCGATGGAACGCGCGCGCGACGCATTGGCCCCGGCTGCGGGAGAGCTGGCCGGTGCCGGCAGTGGGCTCCTCACCTTCGGCCCGGTCTCCCGATATCTGGACGACCTCAACGCCACGCTTCGCTGAGCAGGGATCGCCGGTGTCCCGACCTGCGCGGCCCGGACTACCAGGTGTGTGCGGCGGCGGTGACTAGAACCAGCAGGGGCCTGTTCCCCATGCCCACGTCCATTCCCAGGGGAGGAGGAGGTGGATGTGGCACTTCAGGCTGCCCCAGACGAGGTAGGGGCCCTTGTCGTCCCAGCCGATGTCGCCCATGTTCTCCTCCACCGCCGTCTGGAGAGGGGCGGGGAGCTGGTTGACGACGCTCTCCGGGACCTGACGTTCGGGCTCGGGGGCCGCCTGGGCCGGGACCGTCGCCGCCAGGGTCAACGTTCCGGACAACGCCAGGACCGCCGCTGCCTTGCTCAGCTTCTTCATGCCCTTGATTGTGACGACGGCGGCGGCGGATTTCTTGTCATGTCACCAACAACTTGCCAGTGAAAGCTGGCTCGATCGCACGATCCCGTGGACGTCCGTTGCTACACTGGGCGGCATGAGCACGTCCGGCCGCCAGGTGATGATGCCCCGCTCGCGGGGCCGCTGACGCTGCACGACGTTCTTCGAGGCCCTGTTCGCGGGGCCTCTTCTCGTTTGGGGCTCCGGTTCTCTGGAGGTTCCCATGGGTGCTTACATCACCACGACGATTCCGTACGTCAACGCGCGGCCGCACCTCGGGTTCGCGCTCGAACTCGTGCAGGCGGACGTCCTTTCACGACATCGGCGCCGGGAAGAAGCCGTCAGGTTCCAAGCCGGCACGGACGACAACTCGCTGAAGAACGTCCTCGCGGCAGAGGCCGCGGGCGTCGGCGTACAAGAGTTCGTGGACGCGCGGGCCGCGGAGTTCGTGGGGCTCGCCGGACCGCTTTCGTTGTCGGTCGACGACGTCATCCGCACCAGCCGGGATCCGCGGCACCGCGCCGGGGTCGAGCGGCTGTGGCGCGCCTGTGCCGAGTCGGGGGATCTGTACCGGCGGCATTATGAGGGGCTGTACTGCGTCGGCTGCGAGCAGTTCTACGGCGGCTCCGAGCTGATCGACGGGCGATGCCCGGAGCACGGCACCGTCCCGCAGCAGGTCTCCGAGGAGAACTGGTTCTTCCGCCTGTCGCGCTACGCCGAAAAGCTCCACGCGCTCATCAGCAATGGTGCACTGCGCATCGAGCCGGCCGAGCGGCGCAACGAGGTCCTTTCGTTCATCGCGGGAGGGCTGGAGGACTTCTCCGTCTCCCGGTCGATCGAGCGTGCGCGGGGCTGGGGCATTCCGGTGCCGGACGATCCCGGGCAGGTCATCTACGTGTGGTGGGACGCGCTCGGCAACTACATCACCGCGCTCGATTACGGCCACGACGGTGACGACTACCGGCGATGGTGGGCGGGAAACGGCCGGCGCGTCCACCTCGTCGGGAAGGGCGTGCTGCGGTTCCACGCGGTCTACTGGCCGGCGATGCTGCTTTCCGCCGGGCTGCCGCTGCCGGACGAGATCCTGGTGCACGGGTATCTCACGGCGAACGGACGGAAAATCAGCAAGTCCGGCGGAGTCACCGTCGATCCCGTCGCGCTCGTCCAGGAGTACGGCGTGGACGCCGTGCGGTGGTGGCTGCTCCGCGAAGTGCCGAAGGCGGGGGACGCCGACTTCACCGTCGAGCGGCTCGTCGCCCGCGCGAATGACGAGCTGGCCAACGGGCTCGGGAACCTCGTGAATCGGGTCGTCTCGATGGTTCACCGGTATCGGGACGGCGTCGTCCCCGAATGCGAGTCCCCGGGGGAACTGGACGAGGTTTGCCGCGAGGCGCCGGGGCTCGTCGGCGCCGCTTTGGACGATTTCGATTTCCGCCGCGCCACCTCCGCGGTCTGGCGAATCGTCGACGAGGCCAATCGCTACGTCAATCGCGTCCGGCCCTGGGAACTGGCCAAAGCCGATGACCCGCGCCTGGACGCCGTCCTGGCCGGGCTGGTGGAGGCATGCCGGGTGATCTCGCAGGTCCTGGAGCCCTTCTTGCCCGATGCCGCGGGCCGCGTCGCCCGGCAGTGCGCGGGTGAGCGGCTCCCGCAGCCGTCTCCGCTGTTCCAGCGCCTCGCCTGACACGCGGATAGAGGAGGTAGGTGGAGGACGGGCGCCGAGCGGAGGTCGTCGATTGGATGGTGGCGGGTGGGGGCTGGAGGACGGGCGCCGAGCGGAGCTCGTCGATTGGATGGTGGCGGGTGGGGGCTGGAGGACGGTTTACCTGGGTGGGCGTTGGTTTGCTCGGCTCTCGGGTAGGGCCGCCTTGAACCAGCGAGAGGAGAGGGTGTCGTGACGGACGTTTCGAGCAGGGGGCCGCAGCCGGGGGACGATCGTCCGGTGCTCACCAACCGGCAGGGCCACCCGGTGTACGACAACCAGAACCAGCGGACCGTGGGCTCCCGGGGCCCGGCGACGCTGGAGAATTACCAGTTCCTGGAGAAGATCAGCCATTTCGACCGGGAGCGCATTCCGGAACGGGTCGTCCATGCGCGGGGTGTGACGTCGTACGGATTCTTCGAGGCGTACGGGAAGTGGGGCGACGAGCCGATCGCGACGTACACGCGCGCGAAGCTGTTCCAGGAGCGGGGGAAGCGGACGCCGATCGCGTTGCGGTTCTCCACGGTCATCGGCGGACGCGACTCGGCCGAGACGGCACGCGACCCGCGGGGTTTCGCCATCAAGTTCTACACCGAGGACGGCAACTGGGACCTCGTCGGGAACAACCTGGCGGTCTTCTTCATCCGCGACGCCATCAAGTTCCCCGACGTCATCCACGCGCTCAAGCCCGACCCGGTGACGTTCCGCCAGGAACCGGCCAGGATCTTCGACTTCATGTCGCAGACGCCCGAGTCGATGCACATGATCGTCAATC
The DNA here is from genome assembly GCF_040650055.1 of Spirillospora sp. NPDC048819. Taxonomy (NCBI): domain Bacteria; kingdom Bacillati; phylum Actinomycetota; class Actinomycetes; order Streptosporangiales; family Thermomonosporaceae; genus Spirillospora; species Spirillospora sp. NPDC048819. Next base: position 14,299 of record NZ_JBEZGN010000006.1, read on the forward strand.
TCTTCAGCCCGCGCGGAATCCCGTCCGACTACCGGCATATGCAGGGGTTCGGCGTGAACACCTACAAGTGGGTGAACCAGGCGGGCGACACGAAGCTCGTCAAATACCACTGGATGCCGAAGCAGGGTGTGCGGAGCATGACGGCGGAGGACGCGGCGGCGGTGCAGGCCGGTGACCTCGGGCATGCCACGAAGGATCTGCGCGACGCCATCGACCGCGGCGAGTTCCCCGAGTGGGAGCTTCTCGTCCAGATGATGGACGACCACGACCATCCGGAACTGGACTTCGATCCTCTCGACGACACCAAGGTCTGGCCCGAGGACCAGTTCCCCGCGCAGCCGGTGGGACGGATCGTCCTGGACAAGAACGTCGAGAACAACTTCGCGGAGAACGAGCAGATCTCGTTCGGCACGGGCGTCCTGGTCGACGGCCTCGACTTCTCCGACGACAAGATGCTCGTCGGGCGGACGTTCTCCTACAGCGACACCCAGCGCCACCGGGTGGGGCCGAATTACCTGCAGCTTCCGGTGAACCGGGCGAAGAGCGCGCAGGTGCAGACGAACCAGCGCGACGGGCAGATGACGTACTACGTCGATTCCGGTGGCGAGAACCCGCACGTGAACTACGAGCCGTCCATCACCGGCGGCCTGCGGGAAGGCCAGTATCCGACGCTCGATGAGGAGGGCCCCGAAATCCGGGGGCGGCTGACCCGCAAGCGCATCGAGCGGACGAACGACTACAAGCAGGCGGGTCAGCGCTACCGGCTGATGGAGGACTGGGAACGCGACGAACTGGTGAGCAATTTCGTCGGCCTGATCTCCCAGTGCGCACGTCCGGTGCAGGAGCGGATGGTGTGGCACTTCCTGCTGATCGAGGACGACCTGGGGCTTCGCGTCGGCGAAGGGCTCGGAATCGGTCCGGACGACGTCAAGCGGATGGACCCGCTACCCGGCCAGGACCTCACCGACGAGGACAGGCAGCGGCTCGCGAATCTCGGCAAGAACGGCCCGCGGAACGTGGACGGCCTGAAGATGACGCATTGCGTCCACAACGAAAGGGCCATCCACAAGAATTAGCCCTCGCTGAGAAGAGCGTGGAGGCGGCGGTCCATTTCGGGGCGCATGGCCCGGCAGTGGCCGTCGACCGCCGCGTCGACGATTTCTTCCTCGGCGGTGAAGGCGGTCTCCATGACCGCGATGAACTCGGCGGCGGGCGGGTAGACGCGGGCGGCGGCGTTGGCCGTCCGGCGGACGACGACGCGTGCGCCGGTGCGGAGCGCCGATTCGAAATGGTGGATCTCGTGGCCGGCGCGGGCCTCGCTGGCCCCGAGGTCGCGGAACGCGTCGAGTACGGCGGTCCTGTCGCGGGCGCCGAGGTAGCCGGACAGGGCGTCGCGGACGAGCGTCAGGACGGCGCCGGTCCGCAGCCGCGCGTAGGCGGGGACGCGGGCGGTGATCTCGTCGACCACCTCGGCGGTGATCTCGTCGAGCCGGTCGGTGAGGAACTGCTCGAGTTCGGGCTTCATGGGACGTCCTCGTTCGGGTTGGCGGCGCCGCCCGCGCCGACGAGGTGGGTGGAGGCGCCGCCGTCCAGCCAGCGGCGCTCGATGCCCGGCAGGTGCCGGCGGGCGTGACGTGTCACGGCCGCCGGCACGAAGGCGCGCACGGCCTGCATGAACGGGAGCCAGCGCTGCCCGTACACGTGGGAGCGGCGGCGCACGATGCCGGACACCAGACGGTCGACGGTCGGTTCGAGGGCGTACGTCCGGTTGGTCGGAAACGGCAGGCCGGCGCGGAGGGCGGCGAGCGCGGCGTCCTCGTCGGCGCCCCGGACCATGTCGGTGTCCGTCCAGCTCAGATATCCGACGCCCACGCGGACGCCGTGGTGGGCGACCTCGGCGCGCAGGCTGTGGGCGAACGCCTCCACACCGGACTTGCCGGCGCAGTACGCCGCCATCATCGGCGCGGGGCACAGCGCGGCGAGCGAGGCGACCTGGAAGTAGTAGCCCTTGCTCTCGCGCAGGGCGGGCAGGAAGGCACGGGCGGTGGCGACGCTGCCCAGCAGGTTGACCTCGATGACGCGGCGGAACGTGCGCGGGTCGGAATGCTCGACGGGACCGCCGGTGGCGACGCCCGCGTTGGCGATGACGGTGTCGACACGTCCGAAGTGCGCCTTGATCTCGGACGCGACACGGGCGAGGGCCGCGTCGTCGGTGACGTCGGCCTCCCAGTGCCGGGCGTCCGGGCCGCAGGCGGCGGCGGTCTCGGCGAGTTCCGCCGGTTCCAGCCCGAGCAGCGCGACCCGCATGCCGCGTGCGGCCAGCCTGCGCGCCAGCAGCGCACCCAGCCCGCGGGCGGCGCCCGTCACCACCGCCACCTGACCGTCGTTCGTCCCGACCACCGTGAGACTCCCTCGCTACCTGTTTCCAGTCACAACTGGAAGCGTTGGCCGAGAGTAGACCAATCCGCGCGAGCGCGGTAGGGGTATGTTACCGGCGCGTAGGCCGGATTCGCTCCCTTATCTCCGTAATGTCCTTGGTGAGGCGCCGGTCCATCGCGCGGGCGAAATGTTCGTCGGCGACGGTCCTGGCGACGGGCCGCAGCCGCCCCACAAGCTCGGCGAGCCGGTCGAGGTCGTCCGCGGACGGCTCGTCGCGCCCTCCGGGCAGCCGGTCCAGCAGGTGGCCGCGGACCAGTTGCACGAAACTGAAGGCCATCCGGTCGAAGGAGGCCTCGAGTTCCCAGGTCAAGGCAAGGATCGAGGCGAGCGGAATCCCGGCCCGGACGAGCTCGACGGTCGCGTCGAACAGCCGCGGGCTGTTGATCAGGACGCGGTCGCCCCGGACCGTGATGTGGCCGAGTTCGGTGGCTTCGGCGAGGATCTCCGGGGTGACCTGGCCCGGGAAGAGCGCGGCCAGTTCCGTCATGCTCATCTCGGCCGCGTTCCGGTCCGCCCAAGGTGTGGCCGCCGCCCACTCGAAGCCGAGCAGCTCGGTGACGTCGCGTCCCTCGCCCGCCGCGGCGATCAGCTCCTCGATGCCGTCCAGGCGGTAGCCGCGGTCGAGGAGTTCGGCGATCAGCCGCAGGCGCTCCAGGTGGGCCGTGGAGTAGAGCGCGACCCTCCCCTGGCGGCGCGGCGCGGGGAGCAGCCGCCGTTCTTGGTAGTAGCGCAGCGTGCGGACGGGGACTCCCGCCTCCGCCGCGAGCTCCTCGACGCGGTACTCGCGGTGCCGGCCGCTCTCGTCCCGTCCGCCGTCCCCGTCCCCGGCTGCTGCTCCGGCTCCGTCACCGTCACGCTCGGCGTCCTGGATCTGCACACGTCCTCGATCATCCGGGTCAACCTCGATGCCGACGTCGCCCGACCCTAACAATTGGCGCTGTAATGGTGACGCGGGGGCCGGATGCTGCTGCTCGCGGCGGCGGACGCTCACGAGCGCACGGGGTTGGCCGTCGAGCCTTCCGTGCTCAGCAGGACGATCGTTCCCCTGTGTTCGGGCGCTAGGGCCGGGCGGTGTCGCGGAGTGAGGGCTGCGCGGGCACCGGCCAGGGAGGCCGCACCGCAAGGACCGGCGGGCACGTCGAGAGCGGCCAGGTCGCGGGCTGCGCGTGCGGTGGCGGCGTCGGTGACCGCTACGGCCGCGTCCACGCCTGAGCGGAGGAACGGCCAGGCAAGGCTGGATGGCGTGGCGCAGTTGAGCCCCGCCATGGTGGTCGATCCGGTCTCGACGGTGACCGGACGGTCGTGGTGGAGGCTCGTCAACACGCACGGCGCCGCATCGGGTTCCACGCAGAGCACGGTGGGTGCGGTTCGTCCAGCCCTGTAGTGGGTCACGGCTGCCTGGGCTAGCGAACCCACTCCGGCTGGGACGGCGACAAGGCCCGCGGGGGCCGCGTCGGCTGCGGCGAGTTGTTCGTCGATTTCGGTGAAGAGTGTGGAGTAGCCGTCGACGATCCACTGCGGGACGCGCTCGTACCCAGGCCAGGCGGTGTCCTGGACGAGCAGCGCCGAGGGGTCGGAGGCCGCGACGTCCGCCGCGAGCCGGACCGCCTCGTCGTAAGGCGCCGGCACCTCGGTGACTCCCGCGTCCTCCTCCTTGATGGCGGCGACGGCCGCCGGGTGGACGCCGTGCGGCACGTAGACGTCCGCGGCGAGGCCGAGCATGCGGGCCATGGCGGCGACCGCGCGGCCGTGGTTGCCGTCCGTCGCCGTGACGAGCCGCACGGACGACCGGCCTGGAAGATCGCGGGGCCGCACGAGCGGGCCGCCGGGCGGCAGTCCGTAGTGGTCGCAGAGCGCCCGGTGCACGCCCCACGAGGCGCCGAGGATCTTGAACGCGGGCAGCCCCAGGCGGGACGACTCGTCCTTCACGAACAGCCGTCCGGCCCCCAGTTCGGCGGCCAGGGACGGCAGTTCCACGAGCAGTGTCGGGGCGTAACCGGGGAGCGCCCGGTGGAAGGACGCGACGTCGGCGGGGGCCGGCGGGCACGTCCATGCCCTGGCGGCCGGACGGGCGAACCAGGACAGTCCGAGCGAGGCGGGAGCCGTAACCATGGGACACACGCTTCCGCAGGCTCCTATGGTCGGTCCAGCGAATGTTTCCGAGCGATAATCATCAGCTGAACCGATGAATGGGAGGGTCTCCGTGCTGGATCTCCACCGGCTCCGGCTGCTCCGCGAGCTGAAGCATCGCGGGACGCTCGCCGCCGTCGCCGAGGCCCTCTCCTACAGCCCGTCGTCGATCTCGCAGCAGCTGTCCGTCCTGGAGAAGGAGGCCGGCGTGCCGCTGCTGGAGCCGGTGGGGCGGCGTGTCCGGTTGACGGCGCAGGCGGAGATCCTCGTCGCGCACACCGAGGCCGTGCTGGAACGCCTCGAACGCGCGGAGGCCGACCTCGCCGCGTCCCTGCGGGGCATCACGGGGGTGCTCCGCGTCGCGGCGTTCCAGACCGCCGCGCTCGCGCTCGTCCCGGACGCGCTCAGCCTGCTGCGCGACGCCCATCCGCGGCTGCGCGTGGAGATCACTCAGCGGGAGCCGGAGAGCGCCCTCCCGGGGCTGCTCGCACGGGACTTCGACCTGGTGATCACCGAGGAGTACCCGGGCGACCCGAGCCCGCGCCCGGCCGGGATCGAGTACGCGGAACTCGGCGAGGACGAGATGACCCTCGCCCTCCCCGCACCGGCCGACCGGGGGCCGGGCGGTGCAGGGCTGGCGGATCTCGCGGGGGTGCCGTGGGTCATGGAGCCCGGCGGCACCGCGTCCCGGCGGTGGGCGACGCGGCTCTGCCGCGCGGCGGGGTTCGAGCCGGACGTGCGGTTCGAGTCCACGGACCTGCTGCTGCATCTCCGGTTGGCCGAGCGCGGTCACGCCGCCGCGCTGCTGCCGGGGCTCGTGTGGTCGGGGCGTCCGCCGACGGTGCCGGTCGTACGGCTTCCGGAGGGGGAGCGTGTCCGCCGCCTGTTCACCGCGTCCCGTCGGGGAGGCGGCTCGCACCCGGCCGTGCGCGCCTTCCGCGACGCGCTCGCCGGCGGATTTGCAGAGCGGAACTAGCCTGGACGTATGACGATTATTACCGTCCCGTGGCATCCCGCCGCCACGTCCCCCGCGGCCTGAGTTCGCCCCCGCGGCCAGGGTTCGTCTCAGGGGTATGACCTCCCGACAGATTTTCTTCAAAAGCCCAGGTCACAGCCCCTGTACAAAGACTCTCGATTCTGGAATGAAGCGTTCCGTTCTGCTAAACTGATACCCGTGCGGGTGGCCTTGACTACGGGTCTCCCGGGGGATTACTCCACCCCGGTTGGGGGTTTACCCCGATGGCGATTAATTCGCCCCGCGGGCAGAGTCATATTCAGCAGCAGGGGACGAGGCCCCCCTCCGCAGGAAGAAGGCAAAGATGTCGAACACGCCGACCCTCACCTCGCTCACCACCTCCGACCTGGCCGAGATCCTGTTCTGCTGCGGGCTCCAGGAATCCGACCACCCCTCCGCCGAGCAGGTCCGCGCCGCCATCGGCGACCGGTTCGGCGCGTGCGGCGGTGACCGCACCGCCTGCGTCGCCGTCGTCGCCCAGGAGGCCGGTGACCACCCCGAGACCTACCTCCAGCGGATGCGCTGGGCGCTCACCACCGTGTCCGAGGCCTACCGCCGCGACCTCGTCACCGCCGCCTGACCGCTCCCACGGCCGCCTGACCGGTGCGGCGACCACCTGAACCGCACCGCACGACATCCGACCACCCCCCACGACGCCTGACAGTTCCACGAAATGGGAGGAAGCCGATGCGTTCACCGTTCACCGACCGGCGCGAGGACATCGTCCCGCGTTCGCTCCGCGACCTGCTCGCCACCGAGGCGTCCCAGGCCGCGAACGACAAGCTCAGGCGCCGACGACGCAAGACCATGACCGTCCGGCGCGTCACCTAGCCGCCGACCCGCGAACGGCCTGCCGTCCGGGGAAACTCTGACAGGGCTCTGACGTGCGCGGTCACGATCACCATGCGCCCGGCGGGCGGCACGGGGCGTGACCGGCCGCGGGCGCGAACTATGCTTGCGGCCGTGAGCGAAGAGCCGACCGAGGATCAAGACGGCCACCCCGGCGGCGATGGCCGCGAGTACCGCATCGGCGAACTCGCGAAGGCCGCCGGAGTTCCGGTGCGGACGCTGCGTTACTACCAGGAGCGCAAGCTGCTGCCGCCGCCGCGCCGCGAGGGACGCATCGGCCTCTACTCCGAGGACCACCTGGCGCGCCTCCGCATGATCGGGAACCTGCTCGAACGCGGCCACACCCTCGAAGGCATCCGCGAACTGCTGTCGGCGTGGGAGCAGGGCCGCGACATCGGCACCGTCCTCGGCGTCGAGAAGGCCGTCACGACGCCGTGGTCGCAGGAGGTTCCGGTGACGATGACGCTGGACGAGCTGGCCGCGCTGTTCCCGGGCGAGGTCGACCCGAAGTCCGTGGAGAGGGCCGTCGCCCTGGGCCACATCGAGGTGGACGGCGACCGCGTCACCCACTGGAGCCGCCGCCAACTGGAGGCGACGGTGACGCTCGTCCAGGCGGGGGTTCCCCTGGAAGAGGTCCTTTCGGCCGGGCTGGAACTCCAGCGCAGCATGGACGACCTCGCCGCGATGTTCATCCGGCTGATCGCCACGCACGTCGTCGGGCGCATCGACGACCAGGACCTCGGTGATCTCACCGACACCCTCGCCCGGCTGCGCCCCGGCGCCCAGGTCACCGTCGAGGCGGGCTTCGCCCGTGCCATGGACCGGCAGGTCCGCGCCGCGATCGACCAGCTCCTCGGCCGCCTCGCCACCCCCTGAGCGGGCCCGGGACGGCCGTTCGGCATGACGGGGCCGCCAAGGTGTCGACGGACGTCTGATCGGCCGTACCATCGGGGAGATGGTCGACGACGAACGCTGGAAGGCGCGATTCCGGGCCGCCCGGATGAGCCTGCCCCGATGGGCGCGAGACGCCCCGAGCCACAGCATCTACCGGTCGAACGTCACCGGGACTTGGGAAATCTACACGTGGGACCGTGACACCGGCGCGCAACGTCAGGTGACCGAACGCCCGAACGGCACGTGGATGGGCACCATCGACCCGTCCGGTGAATGGGTCTGGTGGTTCGCCGATACCGACGGCGACGAGTTCGGTGTGTGGAAACGCGTCCCGTTCGATGCGGAGGAGGGGGCCGAGAGCGTCCCCGCCGTCCCCGAACTGGAGCCGTCGTACCCGTCCGGGCTGTGCCTGGGCCGGACGGGTCTCGCCGTCATCGGGCGGACGACCGACGAGGGCAACACGATCTACCTGTGCCAGGCCGGCGCCTCACCCGAGGTGCTCTACCACCATGCGGAAGACGCGCACGTCGCCGCGCTCTCGCGGGGGGAGAGCCTCATCGCGATCGGGCACAGCGAGCACGGCGACAGCCGCCACATGGCCCTGCGCGTGGTGCGTCCCGACGGCGCCACGGTCCGCGACCTGTGGGACGGTCCCGGCAAGGGCGTCTACGGGGCCGGGTTCGCCCCGGTCGAGGGGGATTCGCGGCTCCTGGTCAACCATGAGCGGCGCGGCCGGGACGAGATGCTGATCTGGGACCCGGTCATCGGCACCGAACAGGAGATCGTCCTCGACCTGCCCGGCGAGATCGGCGCCGGCTGGTACCCGGACGGCACGGCCCTGCTGATCTCCCACTCGTACGAGGCGCGCGACGAGCTGTACCGCTACGACCTGTCCGACGAGACCCTCACGAAGATCGACACGCCGCGCGGGGTGCTCGGCGGCGCGGACGTCCGGCCGGACGGGACCGTCGAGTTCTCCTGGTCGTCCGCCGCCGAACCGCCGGTGATCAGGTCGACGTCCGGCGCGGTCGTCCTCACCCCGCCCGGGCCGGCCGCGCCGCCGTCCGTCCCGGTCGAGGACGTGTGGGTGGACGGCCCGGGCGGCCGCATCCACGCGCTGGTCAGCAAGCCGGATGGCGACCGCCCCCACCCGACGGTGTTCGACGTCCACGGCGGGCCGACCGCGCAGGACGACGACTCGTTCGTCGCGCCCGTCGCCGCCTGGGTCGACCACGGGTTCGCCGTCGTCCGCGTCAACTACCGGGGGTCGACGGGCTACGGGTCGGAGTGGCGCGACGCCATTGAGGGACGTGTCGGGCTTACCGAGCTGGAGGACATCAAGGCCGTCCGCGACTGGGCGGTGTCCAGCGTGCTCGCCGACCCGGCGCGGCTCGTCCTGACGGGCGGGTCGTGGGGCGGGTTCCTCACCCTGCTCGGCGTCGGCATGCAGCCGGACGACTGGAGCGTCGGCGTCGCGGCCGTCCCCGTCGCCGACTACATCGCCGCGTACGAGGACGAGATGGAGGGCCTGCAGGCGTTCGACCGGTCGCTGTTCGGCGGCTCCCCGGACGAGGTCCCGGACCGCTACCGCGAATCGTCCCCGATCACCTACGTCTCGCGGGTCAAGGCGCCGGTGATGATCCTCGCCGGGGAGAACGACCCGCGCTGCCCCATCCGGCAGATCGACAACTACCTCGGGCGGCTCGGCGAGCTGGGCCACCCGCACGAGGTGTACCGGTACGACGCCGGGCACGGCTCCCTCGTCGTCGAGGAGCGGATCACCCAGATGGCCGCCGAAATCGGCTTTGTACGGAAGCATCTAGGCATGTCGTGATCTATCCGGGGACGGGCGAGAGCCTCGTCCGTCCCCGGGTTTACAAGATCGAAGGCCGGGCATTCCTCCGTCCGGCCGCTAGTGAGCAGTGAGCCGGCCGACGGAGGCCAAGGACCCGGCTCGCCCCCCGGCGCTCGACCGTCGTCGATCGGGGGGATCACATGACACGGCTTCAGCACGTCCATGCGCTCGTCCGGCAGGCCGCCGTCCACCGAAAACCCGGGCCGCACGGCCCGGCGTTCCGCGTGACGGCCCTGGTGAGCGGCCTGGCCATCGCAACCACGATCCTCATCACCGCACCTGCACGGGCATCCGCCGCCGTTCCGGCGGCCAGACCCGAGCCGCTCCCTCGCCGGGCATCTCCCGCACCTGGGCCGAGCCTGCGCGCCGTACTGACGGCCGCGTTCGTCCCGAACCAGCGGCCCGCGTCCATCGGACGTTTCGCGGGCCCGGAACAGGACCTTCCAAGGCCGAAGCCCGATCACGAGCCGGCGACTCTTCTGCAGAACACCGCACCACGGGACGTCCCACCCCAGAACGCCGCATCGCCGGGCGTCCCGCCGCAAGACGCCACGCTCCCGGGCACGGCCTTCCCGGGCTCGGGGCCCGCAGGCGCCGCATCTCAGGGCGCCGCACCTCGGGATCCCGCCCCGCAGCAGGCGCCCGCTCAGGGCACCGCGCCCGAGAACGCCGCCGCCCCGGCGGGCATCGCGCGTCCGGACGCCGCGGCGCTGAACATCCCCGAGTCGAGGCGCCTGGAGCAGCAGTTCGTCGAGGACATCCTGCGCGGCAACGGCATCCGCTGGACTTCGACCGGCGGCTGCTCCGACCGGAACGTCACGACCTGCACATCGTTCGAGAACATCCGCTGGGGGACGATCAAAGGACTGATCGGCTTCGCGGAGTCGAGCGGCTGCGAGATCACCGTCACCGGCGGCACCGAGCGCGGCCACGCGAGCGGCCCGCGCAGCCACTGGAACGGCTACAAGGCCGACATCGCGCCTGGACGCTGCGTCGACCGGGCGATCAAGCGCCATCCGTTCGCCGGCGTCCGGGGCGACGGCGCCGAACTCTACCGCTCATCGGACGGCGTCCTGTTCGCCCGCGAGAAGGACCACTGGGACATCACCTTCCGGTGACCCCGGCTGCTGAACCCGACGGCACCGCCGTCAGGCGCGGACCTCGCGGATGATGCCGACCAGCTCCCGCGTCACCGACTTGAAGCCGGGCATGCGCGACATCGACACCATGCGGTTGACGAGCGGGACCGTCCGCTCCACGAGCAGGTACGTCTTGCGGCAGCCCGGCGAGCTGTCGTGCACCCAGTACAGGACGATGCCCATCGAGTAGATCCACAGCAGCTCGGGCAGCTCCGCCCGGAACTCCTTGTCGATCTTCAGGTCGGAGCCCTCCACGACCTCGCGGTAGATCGCGACCGCCGACTCGCGGGCCGGGCCCGACTCGGCGCTGAACGGGTTGAGCGGGCTCGTCGGCTCGGCGGCGAACTTGAAGAACTTCCCCGCGAACTCGTGGTAGGGGACCATCGTGTCGACGCGGGCCCTCAGCACGCCCAGCAGCCGCCGCGCGAACTCCGTCTCCGCGTCGAGGACGGCCCGGCAGGCCGCGAGGTGCTCGTCCTGCAACTCGTCGTAGTACGCCTGGATCAGCTCTTCCTTGGAGCCGAAGTAGTAGTAGGCGTTGCCGACCGAGACGCCCGCCTCCTTGGCGATCGCCCGCATCGTCGTCGCCTCGTATCCGCGTTCCCTGAACAGCCGGAGCGCCGTCTCGACGATCAGGGACCGCGTCTGCTCGGACTTCACGGCCTTCGTCTCGGTCACGCATGCCACCCTAAAGCCCGCCACGCCGTCGTGCTCATTCTGAGAAGGCCGCCGCGACCGCCCGAAGCGGCGGACGCCGCGGCCCGGCCCTCCGGCCGTCCTGCCCGGACGCCCGCTCCGCCATGCGGTTCCGGGCCTCGCGCTCCGGCGCGATCCCCGCGCTCCGGCCGGGTGACCACCGGCTTCGGCCGCCCCGGTGTCACGGAGTGGGTTCGGCGGCGATCAGCTCGGCGATCTGCGCGGTGTTCACCGCCGCGCCCTGGCGGAGGTTGTCGCCGGAGAGGAACAGGTCCAGCGCCTGCGGGTCGTCGAGCGAGCGGCGGACGCGTCCCGCCCACGTCGGGTCGGTGCCGACGACGTCGGACGGTGTCGGGAACTCGTGCGTCTCCGGGTTGTCGCACAGCACCACACCGGGCGACCGCGCGAGGATCTCCTGCGCCTCCCGCTGGTCGGTCCGTTCCTCGAACACCGCGTGGACGGCCATCGAATGCCCCGTGACAACCGGGACGCGGACGCAGGTCGCCGACACCTTCAGTGCGGGCAGCCCGAGGATCCTCCGGGTCTCGTCCCTGATGCCGACCTCGTCGGACGTCCAGCCGCCGTCCTCGTGCGTCCCCGCCCACGGCACGACGTTCATCGCGAGCGGCGCCGGGAACGGGCCCAGGTCACCGACCACGCCGCGGATGTCGCCGGCCCGGTTGCCCAGCGCGCGGTCACCGCCGACCTTGTCCATCTGCGCGTACAGCGTGTCGAGGCCGTGCCGGCCCGCCCCGGACGCCGCCTGGTAGGACGCGACGACCAGTTCGCGCAACCGGTACCGCCGGTGCAGCGCGCCGATCGCGACGATCATCGCCAGCGTCGTACATCCCGGGCCCGCGACGATGCCGCGCGGACGTTCCCGCACGCGCTCGGGATTCACCTCGGGGACGACGAGTGGAACGTCCGGGCTCGCCCGGAACGCGGGGGAGCCGTCGACCGCCACCGCGCCGCGCGCCGCCGCGACCGGCGCCCACTCCTCCGCCACCGCCGCCGGCACGGCGAACGTCGCTATGTCGACATTGTCGAAGACCTCGGGGGTGAGCGCGACCGCCTCGGCCCGCTCACCGCGCACCCGCAGCGTCCGCCCGGCGGAACGTTCCGAACCAACGAGCCGGATCTCGCCGTACACGTCCCGGCGGGTGGACAGCAGATCGAGCATCACCGCCCCGACCGCCCCCGTGGCGCCGACGACCGCGAGGGTCGGCGGCCCGGAAGTCGAGCCCATCGTCGCACTCACATCCACTGAACTACCGCCGTCCGCGACCGGTTCCCGGACGCATGCTGCCACCGCCCCGGGCGTCCGGCTGCGTCATGTGACGCGCCCGAACCCCCGATTCGCGCACGCCCGCGGCCCCCGCATCCTCACCAAGCCCGGAGCGGAACCATGCACGTCTTAGAGGGCGAACCCCCGGTAGAGGGCGCGGGAACGCAAAAGCCGCGCGGGTCAGGGCGCCCCCGGGCCCGCGCGGCCTTCACGGTGGTCAGCGGCCGGTGCCTCCGTAGACGACGGCCTCGACCTGCTCGGCGTCGAGGTCGAACGCGTGGTGCGCCGCGGCGACCGAGGTGTCGACGTCGTCCTGGGCGACGACGACGGAGATGCGGATCTCCGAGGTGGAGATCATCTCGATGTTGACCCCCGCCTCGGCGATCGCGCCGAACAGCTTGGCCGTCACACCGGGGTGCGAGCGCATCCCCGCGCCGATCAGCGAGACCTTGCCGATCCGGTCGTCGTAGCGGAGCGACTCGAACCCGATGCGGTCCTTCAGCTTGTTGAGCGCGGTCAGCGCCGTCTGCCCGTCGGTGGACGGCAGCGTGAACGAGATGTCGGTGCGGCCGGTGGACGCCGCCGACACGTTCTGCACGATCATGTCGATGTTGATCTCGGCGTCGGACAGCACCGTGAAGATCGCGGCGGCCTCACCGACCTTGTCCGGAACCCCCACCACGGTGATCTTGGCTTCGCTCCGGTCGTGGGCGACGCCGGAGATGATCGCCTGCTCCATGTCGTGTCCTTCGATCTCGCTGCTGTCGACGACCCAGGTGCCTTCCTTCTGACTGAACGAGGACCGCACATGGATCGGGATGTTGTAGCGACGCGCGTACTCCACGCAGCGCAGGTGCAGGATTTTCGCACCGTTCGCCGCCATCTCCAGCATCTCCTCGTAGGAGATCTTCGGAATCTTGTGGGCGGCGGGCACGATGCGCGGGTCGGCGGTGAAGACGCCGTCGACGTCGGAGTAGATCTCGCAGACGTCGGCGTCCAGCGAGGCCGCCAGCGCGACCGCGGTGGTGTCGGACCCGCCGCGGCCGAGCGTCGTGATGTCCTTGGTGCCCTGTGAGACGCCCTGGAAACCGGCCACGATGCAGATCGAGCCCTCGTCCAGCGCGGTCCGGATCCGCCCCGGCGTCACATCGATGATCTTCGCTTTGCCGTGCGAGCCGTCGGTGATCACACCCGCCTGTGAGCCGGTGAACGAGCGGGCCTCGTGGCCCAGGTTCGCGATGGCCATGGCCAGCAGGGCCATCGAGATCCGCTCGCCCGCGGTGAGCAGCATGTCCAGCTCACGGCCCGGCGGCAGGGGGCTGACCTGCTTGGCCATATCGATGAGATCATCCGTCGTGTCACCCATGGCGGACACGACGACGACCACGTCGTTGCCCGCCTTCTTCGTCGCGACGATGCGCTGGGCGACCCGCTTGACGCCATCGGCGTCGGCGACGGAGGAGCCACCGTACTTCTGCACGATTAGAGCCACGAGTGGGCGCTCCTCGGATCGGGGTCAGGCGTACCGAACGAAGAGTCTACCGAGCCGTCCGGAATGGATTACGGGCAGGTAACTCTCGCGGACGGCGCATGTCCGCATCGGCGGCTTCCTAAGTGGTGATCTTGATGGGAGCGTGCGCGGGTTCCGCGGTCTGAGCGGAGCGGGCGCGGAGGCCGAACGCGGTGATCACGGCTGCGACGAGGGCGGCCGCGAAGGGGACGGCCAGTGCGGTCCGGAGGGCGTCGAGGCCCGCGCCCGGTGAGCCGTCGCCGCCCAGCGCGGCGACCTGGACGGCGGTCACCGCGGAGATGCCGAGCGCCGTGCCGAACTGGATCGCCGTGTAGAACAGGCCGCCGGCCAGGCCGTGTTCGCTCTCGTCGACGCCTTCCGTGGCGGCCATCGTCAGCGGGCCGTAGGCCAGGGCGAACGCCATCCCCAGCAATCCCATGATCGGGAACATGGTCGTGTAGGCCCAGTCGAGGCCGACGGGCAGGAACAGCCCGTACGCGACGGCCGCGAGGACGAGGCCACCGAGCAGGACGCGGATGTTGCCGAAGCGATTCACCAGGCGCGGCGTCAGGGTGGGAGCGAGGACGGTGTCGATGCCGAGGACGAGCATGGCCAGGCCGGTCTGCCAGGTCGTCCAGCCACGGAGTTCCTGCAGGTACAACGTCATCAGGAACTGGAAGCCCGCGAAGGCGCCGATGAACAGCAGCGCGCTCAGGTCCGTCCGCACCAGTGCCGCCGAGCGGAGGATCCCGAGTCGGACGAGCGGTTGCGCGGCCCTGTGCTCGATCGCGACGAACGCGGCGAGGAGCGCCAGGCCGGCGGCGAAGACGCCCGCGGTCAGCGCCGCGCCGTCGCCGGGGCGTTCCAGCCGGACGACCCCGTAAGCGAGCAGGAGCATCGCGCCGGTGATGCTGAACGCGCCCACGAGATCGAAGCCGCCCGAGAAGCCGCGGGGCCCTGCGGCGTCAGGCTCCCTGACCAGCGGGACCGCCGCGGCCAGGATCAGTGCCGCCAGGATGACCGGCGCGAAGAACACCCAGCGCCAGCCGATCGAGGTGAGCAGCCCCCCGGCGACGAGACCGAGCGTGAATCCGCCCGCGGCCGTGCCCGCGTAGACGCCGAGCGCCCTGGTGCGCGCGGGTCCGGCCGGGAACATGGCGGTGACGAGCGCGAGCCCCGCCGGGGCCATGAACGCCGACGCGACACCGGTGACGAACCGTGCGGCCAGCAGCATCCAGCCGCTCGTGGCGAACCCGCCGAGCCCCGAGAACAGCAGGAAGACGACCAGCCAGAAGAGGAACACGCGGCGGTGGCCCAGCAGGTCGGCGGTGCGTCCGCCCAGCAGCATGAAGCCGCCGTAGCCGAGCACGTAGGCGCTGATGACGCCGCTGAGCATCCCGGTCGACAGCCCCAGGTCCGCCCGGATCGACGGCAGCGCGACGTTGAGCATCGCGACGTCGATGCCCTCCAGGAAGACCGCGCCGCACAGCACGAGCAACTGCGCCCAGGCACGTCTGTCCATGGGAGGTGAGGATGTGGACATGAGCCGGCTCCTGTCGGAGGAGGGTCCGGTTCCCCTGATGGATGCCGGTTCCCTCTTGTTACCGACAGCATCGTCAGTCACCATTGGGCATCATGGAAGACGGAACTTTCGCGTCCCCCGGTTACTGCGGGGTTACCGCCGCCGACGAGGACGTCCTGCAATGGCACACGCGCAACGACTGCGAGGTCCGGCAGATCCTGGAGCGCGTCGCGGACAAGTGGTCGCTGCTGATCATCGCGTTGCTGGACCAGCGCTCACTGCGGTTCACCGAGCTCCGCCGCAGGATCGACGGCATCAGCCAGCGGATGCTCGCCAGAACCCTGCGGCACCTGGAGCGTGACGGGCTGGTCAGCCGCACCGTGCACCCCACCGTCCCGCCGCGTGTGGACTACGCGCTGACGCCGATGGGTGCGACCCTGCACGAGACGATCCGCTCGCTGGTCACCTGGACGGAAGTGCACCAGAACGCGATCGCCTCCGCCCGTGCCGCATACGACGCCCGCGTCCGGGCCGAGAAGGAGGCGGCGGAGCAGGAGGCCGCCGAGCGCGACGCCCTGGCCCACGAAGTCCTCACCGTCCGCCGCTGACCCGCCCGCCGGAGGCTCGGACGCTCCGGCCGGCCTTGTCCGCTGCGGCGCGGGACCGGCGCAAGCCCGGCGATCATCGGTCTTCCCGGCGGACCACCAGGAAGTGGGGCAAAGCGTCTACCTAACGGCAGGGTTGGCGGGGTGCCGTGGTTCATCTCGTCCACCGGTGATCCGTTGCGTCCTCCCGATCGGGCGTGCGCGGGTGCGACCGAGCTGATGGGAGAGCTGATGGACGAGCTGCCCAGGGTCCGCAGGGGGCCGCTGGACTCGCTGTACGCGGCGCTGCGGCGGCGGGCGCCGCAGCTGGCCGCGACACGTCCGGACGGCGACGGCGACGGCGACGCACGCTTGCGCGTCGCGTACCGGGGGCAGGAGGCGCACGTCGTGTGGGACGCCGGCCTCGGGTCGTACGCGTGGGGCTCTGACGCGGGCGGGCAGATCGGCCCGGACGCCGAGAAGGCGGCGCAGCTCATCGCGTGGACGATGGGCGCGCCGGCCGGTCCCGCGATGCCCGGCTAGGCGGTGGCCGCCTCCGCCGGGCTAGGCGGTGGCCGCCTCGGGGGCGACGTCCAGACGGGCGTTGGCGACGAAGGCGTGCAGTGCCCGCAGGGCCGCGCCGGCGTGGTTCCCCCAGTGGTTGAAGTAGGAGTACTGCCACCACCAGAGGGCTTCCAGGGGACGGTCCTGGTTGTAGTGGCGCAGCCCGTGGACGAGGTCGCTCGCGACGTCGACCAGGTCGTCCGACAGGCGGTAGGACGTGGGCTCGGTGTCCTTGTACGGGTCGAACACCTCGACGTACTCGTCCAGGGCCACGAGCCGCTCCGACAGGCCCTGCCGGACGGCGTCGAGGTCGGGGTCGTCGCCGACCTCCGGCTCCCAGTTGTCGGGAAGGATCACGTCGGCGCTGGCGCCGAGCTGCGCGCCGGCCAGGATGACCTGCGACACCTCAAGGAGAAGCAGCGGGATGGTGTGCGTACCGCCGTCGCCGCGGGCGACGGCCTCCAGTCCGTTCAGGTAGTTGTCGACATGGCACGCCACGCGTTCGGCGAGGGCGTTCCAGTCCTGCGGGCTGTTGGTGTCAGACATCGAGCAGCCTCCGTCCTTCGAA
Organism: Spirillospora sp. NPDC048819; assembly: GCF_040650055.1. Taxonomy (NCBI): domain Bacteria; kingdom Bacillati; phylum Actinomycetota; class Actinomycetes; order Streptosporangiales; family Thermomonosporaceae; genus Spirillospora; species Spirillospora sp. NPDC048819. The sequence continues at coordinate 31,349 of NZ_JBEZGN010000006.1, forward strand.
TGCGCGGCCCAGCGTCACCTCGTCGGCGTACTCGAGGTCGCCACCCACCGGCAGGCCGCTGGCCAGACGGGTGACGGTGAGGCCCATGGGCTTGACGAGCCGGGCGAGGTACGTCGCCGTCGCCTCGCCTTCCAGGTTGGGGTCGGTGGCGAGGATCAGCTCGGTCACCGCCCCGTCCGCGAGGCGCTGCATCAGCTCGCGGATCCGCAGATCGTCCGGGCCGACGCCCTCGATGGGGCTGATCGCGCCGCCGAGGACGTGGTAGCGGCCGCGGAACTCGCGGGTCTTCTCGATCGCGACGACGTCCTTGGACTCCTCCACGACGCAGATGACGTGCGGGTCTCGGCGCGCGTCACGGCAGATCCGGCACTCCTCCTCTTCCGCGACGTTCCCGCACGTCTTGCAGAAGCGGACCTTGTCCTTGACCTCCTTGAGCGCCTTGCCGAGACGTTCGACGTCGGCCGGGTCGGCGGCGAGGAGGTGGAAGGCGATCCGCTGCGCGCTCTTGGGGCCGACGCCGGGCAGCCTGCCCAGCTCGTCGATGAGGTTCTGAACCACCCCTTCGTACAACGGACCCCTCCTTTCTCTGTACCGGCCGGCTCAGGCGCCGGAGCCGGAGCCGGGGCCGCCGAGGCCCGGGAAACCGCCGGGCAGCCCGCCGCCTCCACCGAGGCCGGGGATGCCGCCTCCGCCGCCGAGGCCCTCGGCGAGCGGTCCCATCTTCTCCTGCTGCAGCTGCTGTGCCTCGCGGCCCGCGTCGCGGATCGCGGCCAGCACCAGGTCGGCGATGGTCTCCGCCGTGTCGGCCGGGTCGTCGGGGTCGACGGCCTTCGGGTCGATCGAAAGCCCCGTGACCTCGCCCTGCCCGTTGACCGTCGCGGTGACGAGCCCGCCGCCCGCGGTGCCCTTCACCTCCGCCTCCGCGAGTTCGCGCTGCGCGCTGAAGAGCTGCTCCTGCATGGCCTGCGCCTGCTGGAGCAGTTCCTGCATGTTCAACTGACCACCGGGTTCCACGGTGCACTCCCTCTTCCGGCCCCCCGAGAGGGCCTTCTCTCTGGCGCTCCGCCAGCCACCGGATGTCCGTCCCCCGAGACTACGGGTTCCCGGCGTCCCGCCGTAAGTACGGTCGCCGGTGCGCCCGCCCGGGAAGATCTTGGACGGGGGTGTTCCGCATCCCGCTACGGCGCGGACGAGTTGTCGATCTCGCGGATGATCTGGCCGCCCAGCTCACGCTGGATGAGCGCCATCCCGCTCATCTCGGCCTCCGCGCCGTCGGCGTCCGCGTCGCCCTCGGGGTCGACCTCGTCGCTCTCGTCCACCGGGGCGGGTTCGGGAGGCGGCGGAGGCTCGTCCGGCGGAGGCGGCGGTTCCGGGGCCGCTTCGGCCCTCGGGGCGGGCGGCCCGGCGGCCGGCGGGGCTGTCGGCCGCGGCTGTTGCCGTGAAGCCGGGTTCGGTGTGGCCGCCGTACCGAACCCGCCGTTAGGGCCCGGCCGGGTGGGTGGCGGCCCGGCGGACGCGCCGCCGACGACGGTCTCGATCCGCCAGTCGACACCCATCCGCTCCTTGAAGACCTCGCGGAGGACGGCGTCGCGGCCCCCGTTGACGAAGCCCAGGCGGCGCCCCTCGGCGTCGAACCCCAGGGTGAGGACCTTCCCGTCCAGCGAGACCGGCTGCACCCCGGACATGATGACCATCCAGGTGGCGCGGCTCTTCTGCTTGACGGCCTCGACGACGTCCGGCCAGAGCCGCTGCACCGCGGAGAAGTCCATCCCCCCGGCGGGACTGGCCGATTGGCCGGGCGGCATACCGCCGGGAGGAGGCGTGGCCGCGCTCTCGGTGGGGTCGGTGCTCGCGGCGCTGCGGCGGTTATCCACAGAACGCTGTTCTGGCGGCGCGGTGCCCGGGCGGGGGTCGACACTGGGAGTGGGGTCGCCCCCCTGGGCGGGCGGGGACTGCTCTCCCCGCGCCTGGGAATCGCCGCCTCCCCCCTGGGCAGGGCCGCCCTGGGCAGGGGCTCGCTGAGGTGCAGGGGCGGGCGCGGGCGTGAATGCCTGCGGCATGCCTTCCCCGCCGCCCTGGCCGCCGGTGAGGGCGCCTTGGGAGGCTTGGCGTTCCAGGCGGTCGAGGCGGGCGAACATCGACGCCTCGTCCTCGTATGCGGCGGGCAGCAGGATCCGCGCGCAGATCAGTTCCAGCAGCAGCCGCGGGGACGTGGCGCCGCGCATCTCGGTGAGGCCGGTGTGCAGCAGGTCCGCCGCGCGGGTCAGCTCACCCGGCCCGAGGGAGGACGCCTGGCGCCGCATCTGCTCCAGCTCGTCCGGCGCGACGTTCAGCAGCCCGGACCCGCCCGCCTCGGGGACGTTCGACAGGATCACCAGGTCGCGGACGCGTTCCAGCAGGTCGGCGGTGAAGCGGCGGGGATCCTGGCCGCTCTCGACGACCCGGTCGACGGCGGCGAACACGGCGGCGCCGTCGCGGGCCGCGAACGCGGCGATGACCTCGTCCAGGAGTGCGGAGTCGGTGTATCCGAGGAGGGAGACGGCCCGCGCGTAGGTGATGCCGTCCTCGTCCGAACCGGCGAGGAGCTGGTCGAGGATCGACAGGGTGTCGCGGGCCGAGCCGGCGCCCGCCCGCACCGCCAGCGGCAGCGCCGACGCCTCGTACGGGACGTCCTCCGACCGCAGGATCTCCTCGACGAGTTCGGTGAGGACGCCGGGCGGGATCAGCCGGAACGGGTAGTGATGCGTCCGGGACCGGATCGTCCCGATGACCTTCTCCGGCTCGGTCGTCGCGAACACGAACTTCAGGTGCGGCGGCGGTTCCTCGACGAGCTTCAGCAGCGCGTTGAAGCCCTCCCGGGTGACCATGTGCGCCTCGTCGATGATGTACACCTTGAAGCGCGCCGACACCGGGGCGAAGAAGGCCCGTTCCCGCAGGTCGCGGGCGTCGTCGACACCGCCGTGGGACGCGGCGTCGATCTCGATCACGTCGATGTGCCCGGTTCCCGTCGGGCCGAGGGCGACGCACGAGTCGCACTTTCCGCACGGGTCGGGGGTCGGCCCCTGTTCGCAGTTCAGCGAGCGGGCGAGGATGCGGGCGCTGGACGTCTTACCGCAGCCGCGCGGACCGCTGAACAGGTACGCGTGATTGATCCGGCCGTTGCGCAGTGCCTGTTGCAGGGGCTCGGCGACGTGCTCCTGCCCCTTGAGCTCGGCGAACGTCGCTGGCCGGTACTTGCGGTACAGAGCCAGACTCATCGGGGAGCCGCCCTCCCTCGAGAAGCAGAGCGTCAGACGCGGTGTCCCTGGACGCGTGTCCCTTTAAACCAAGGGACCCCCCGCACACCCGCCAGAGCCTGTTTATCCTTGCTGCCTTCCGGCCCTGGGGAGGTTCACAGGGTGACGCCATGCGAGGGGTCTGCCCAAGAGTCTATGGCATCCCCCGCCCAGGATTGCCACGCTTCCGCGTAGTCTCCGCCTCATGTCCGCCCCGAAGCACGGCACGCTCCTGCACATCGCCGAACGAACCCACTGGGACGCCGCCCGCGACACGGGAGTGTCGTACACGATGTCGACGCTCGGGCGGACGCTCGGCGACGAGGGATTCGTCCACTGCTCGTCCGACATGGCCCAGGTCGACGGGGTCCTCGGCCGCTTCTACACGGAGGTTCCCCGCTCGGACCTGGTCCTGCTGGTGATCGACGCGTCCCGGCTGGACGCCCCCGTCCGCTACGAACCCGCCGGCGACGAGGTCTTCCCGCACGTCTACGGACCGATCCCCGTCTCCGCCGTAATTGATGTCAGGTCACTGCCCGAGAACCGGTAGGCTTCCCCGTGGAGGATTCGCCTAGTGGCCTAGGGCGCACGCTTGGAAAGCGTGTTGGGTTCACGCCCTCGCGAGTTCGAATCTCGCATCCTCCGCCATACCGAGGCCGGTGCCCAGCAGGCACCGGCCTCTTCTCGTGCTCCGGCCGGTCAGCTTCTCGTGCTCCGGCGGCCGGTCAGCCTTCGCCGGTGACGGGGTCGATGATCGCGCTGACCTGGCGGACGTTGTCGCAGGGGAAGCCGCCGCGGGTGGCGTGCTCGCGGATGAGGTCCGCGTTCTCGGCGTTGTAGACGCAGAAGAGGCGGTCCTCGGCCACGTACGACTGGACCCACTGGATGTCGCCGGTCATGCCCTGCCGGACGGCGTTGGACTGGGCCGAGAGCTTCTGCAGGTCTTCGGGGCCGAGGTCGCCGGCCGACGGGACGGTCCGCTCGATGACGTACTTGGGCATGGAGCCCTCCTTCGGGTGAGGTCCGCGGTGCCTGTCATCGCGGACATCACCCAGCGTGCGGCCCGGTGAAGTGCGGCGTCATGGGGTGTTCACCCCATGGTTGAGGAGGCCGTTCTCCATGGCGAACAGGGTCGCCGCCGCACGGGTGGAGACGCCCGTCTTGGTGTAGATGTGCTCAATGTGGTTACCGGCGGTCTTCGGGCTTATGCCCAGGCTGCGGGCGATCTGCCGGTTCGAGGCGCCTCGGGCGAGGAGGGTCAGGACGTCCACCTCGCGGGGGGTGAGGCCCGCGGGCCCGGCGGGACGGCGGGACGGACGGTGGCCCGCGCAGGCGAGGACGGCGTCGACGGCGGACGCGTCGAGGCGGCCGGCGGACGCCTCGGCCAGCAGTTCCTTCGCCGCGGCGGCCGGTGTGAGCGCGTCGCGGTGTGGGCGCGGTTCGGTCATCGCGTGGTAGCAGTCGGCGGCGGCGAGGACCCGGGCGGGCATCGGGATCGCGGCCGCGGGCAGGCCGCGGTGGTGGCCTGAGCCGTCCAGGCGCTCGTGGGCGAGGGCCGCGACCGCGCCGATCGACGCGAGGACCGGCGGGCGGGCGAGCATCCGGTCGGTGTAGTGGGGGCAGAGGCGGACGCGTTCCCGCTCGGCCGTCGTCAGCGGCCCGGGCTTGTCCCAGATCGTGTTGGGGACGCCGGTGCGCCCCAGGTCGTGGACGAGGGCGGCACGCCTGACCAGGACGGCGTCGACGCCGAGACGTCCGGCAGCGGCGGCGGCCAGCGAGCTCACGCCGCGCGAGTGGCCGCGCAGGTACGGGGACTTGAGGTCGGCGTAGTCGGCGAAGACCTCCAAGGCCGTGTCGAGTTCGCCGTCGGACAGTTCGGGACGCAGGGCCGGTTCGGCGGCGACCAAGTCGTCCCAGCCGGATCCCTCGGGCAGTCCCGCGAACAGGTCGGGCGCGCACGCGGTGAACTCGGCGACGACGCCCGGATCGAAGTGGCCGCCGCGGCGCTCGGCGGCGACCCTGAGCGCGGCGTCCAGGCCGCCGTGCCGGTGATGGACCTCGGTCACGTCGGCGACATGCCACAGCCGGACGGCGATGGCGATGCCGTCGCCGGACAGCCCGGCGGGCAGGCCCTTGCCGTCCCAGCGCGCGAAGATCTGCTCCAGCGGGCCGCACACGCGGGGGCCGAGCCCGAGACGGCGGGCGATGGCGGCGGTCACCTGGCAGTGTGAGCGGAGGGTCTCCTTGAGCGAGTGCGCCCCGGTGACCGTGACGACGGCCTTGGCGCCGGCGCGGCGGGCCGGTGACGCGCCCGTCCCAGCGCGGCGCACCAGGTAGCCGAGGAACGGCAGGGGTTTGGTGTCGACGTCGAAGACCCCGGCCCGGTAGTCGATGTCGTCACCGAACCATTTCGCGGCGTCGTGACTGTCGGCTATGCACCCGACCCAGCCGAGGAGGGCCGTGTAGTACAGCGCGGCACGGTCCTCTTCGTCCAACCCCATGCGGGACCCCAGCCGGCATGCGAGCAGGCAGGAACGCGCGACGTGCTCCATCGGCTGCCCAAGCCCCAGATCCACGGCCAGGGACAGCGCGCCCACCAGTTCGGCGAGCCGCACCCCGGACGGGCGCGCACCGGTCATGCGAGAACCGTACGCCCGCCCCCTGACCGCCCGGTGAATGTCGTCGGCGGGCGTTATCGTGCGGGCGCATGACTCTCGATCTCATCGCGCTCGCCAAAGAGCGGCGCGCCCCGCTGGACTGGGAAAGCAAACGCGTCGGACGGCACGACCTCCTCGTCGAAGGCGGCGTGGGAACCTTCGTTTACCGTTTCCGCGACGACCGCGTTCTGGTGATCGCGTGCAACCGGGGTTACCGCGAGGACGTCGTCGAAGCGCTGCTGGACGCCGTGGTCGATCTGGTGGACGGCGAACTCGGCGACACCGTTCACGTCCGGCCGATCGACGTGCCGGGGTTCGCGCTTGATCGGGCCGTCCTGCTCGGTCCGGGGCAGTCCCCCTTCTGGGAGAAGCGCGACCCGGAGTTGAGGGAGTGCGGGCTGCAGGTCGTCCCCGCGTACCGCGGCGAGGTCGCCGACGGGGAGCCCGCCGAGCGGTTCCGGCGGGCCGTCACGGGCAAGGGCCTGCCCTTCCGCGCGGGCCACTGGGACCGGGACCCGGTGCCGCGCGCGCTGGTCACCCGCAGCAGCGGCCCGCAGCGCGGGGTGGTCGTCCCGAAGGGGCGGGACATGATCATGTCCGCCGAGACCGTGCTGGACAACTACGGCCCGAGGCTTCCCGACGGCATCGAGATCCTCCTGCGCGACGTCCGGGACCGCGAGCTGCGGCTGCGCCGCGACTGGGACCGCTTCGAGGGCACGCTCGCGGACGGCACGAGCGAGCTGGAGGTGTCCGTCCCCGTCGACCGCCTGTGGGAGTCGCTCGGGCCCCTGTTCCACGGCGAGGACACCGGCGCCGCGGCCCTGGTCGCCGAACCGGACGTCTCCGCGCCGATGCTGATGATGCGGGCACATGACCGGGACCGGAGCGACACGGTCCCGTCGCCCGTCCTGCTGGACGGCGCGCTGCGGTGGGTGCGGCACCTGAAGCCGGTCGACGGGTACTTCCTGACGTTCATCGGTCGCTCTGAGGGCACCGTCCAGATGATGTGGCAGGGCGGCCCGGAGATGAAGCCGCCCGAGACGTTCCCCGAGAACTACCGGGAGCGGGCCGCCGAGCTGCGCCGAGACGGGCCCCGGCTGTGGCTGGAGACGCCCTACCCCGAGAAGCGGGAGCTGCACGGCCGGTTCGTCACGATGGAGGAGGCGGAGCGGATGGTCACGATCCTCGCCGTGGAGGACCGCGTCGCCGTCGACGAACTGGGCGACCTGGAGATCGACACCTGGTAGGCCGACCGCCGGCGGGGCGGGCGCGGGGCCTCCCGCCCACGGGCGGGCGCCCACCGGTATTTACTGACGAAGCCGTTGAGCTGGGAGGTAACTGGTTTACCAGTGGTGGCAAGTAGAGTGACGCATGTTGTTGCGTTGCCTTCTCCCGGTCACCCCGACGCCGTAGACTCGAAGTGTGATCTTCAAGGCGGTGGGTGAGGGAAGGCCCTATCCCGAGCACGGACTCTCGTCCCGGGACTGGGCCAAGATCCCGCCTCGCCAGGTACGTCTCGACCAGCTCGTCAGCACCAAACGCGAGATGGACCTGCAGTCGCTCCTGTCGAAGGACTCCACGTTCTACGGCGATCTGTTCCCGCACGTGGTCCAGTGGAAGGGCGAGATGTACCTGGAGGACGGCCTGCACAGGGCGCTGCGGGCCGCGCTCCACCAGCGGCAGGTCCTGCACGCGCGCGTGCTGGACCTGGACGCCGTCGACATGACCTGATCAACGGCCGGTCCCGGCGCGACTCCGGCCTTCACCGGCCCCCGGCCACCCGGGCGGGGATCAGACGCGTCCCAGGTCGCGGTTGGCCGCCTGCGGGCGGGCCGCGCGGAGACCGGCGGCCTCCAGCGCCTTCCGGTAGGCCGTCGCGGCGCCCTCCGGGTCGCGGACGAGTTCGAGCAGCTCACCCAGTTCCCTGAGCAGATGCGCCGCCGGACGTCCCACGGGCAGCGTCGACAGCTGTTCCGACGCGGCGCGCAGCACGACCTGGGCGGCCATCCGGTCCCCTTGGGCGACGCGTGCGCGCGCGAGGACGAGCCTGGCCAGGACGGTCTTCTGCGTGCGTGCCGCACGGTCGTTGTCAGGCTGCGGGGTCACGGGAGGGGAGTACGTCGGGGCGGCCAGGGCCATGCCCGTGTCGAGGAACTGCTCCAGGGTGGCGATGGCGTCGTCCAGATCGCCGACGAGGACGAGCGCACGAGCCTTCTCGATCGTCCTCTCCGTGGCCTCGGCACCGTCGAGATTGGTCGTCTCCTGGAGAAGCTCAAGCGCCTCCTGCGCGGCCTCACGGGAACCCTCGGCGCGTGGACGTTCGAAACCGTATTCTCCGGCGGGCACGGCACCGGACGGCCCGGCGGCCGAGAACGGCATGACGCCCCTGAGCAACGCCTTGGCGGCGGCCAGGGACAGTCGTTCGCGAGCCTGCACCGGGCTGGTGTCGCTGCGTACGGCCAGGGCCCGATCGGCGAAGTACAGCGAGTCGCCGATCGTCCCTTCCTCAAGAGCACGGGTGCTGGCCCGCTGGTAGTGGACGCTCGTCGGCTCGTCCCCGGAACTCTCCGGGTACAGGAGCCGCCGTCCGAGGTCGTGCGCCCGCGCAGGATCGGAGCGATCCACGTAGGCGAGCAGCAGAATCCGCCCGACCTCGGTGTACTCCTCGCCCACGCCGAGCCCGAGGTGGTGCAGCCGCGCGACGGCGCGTTCCCCGAGCGCGATGGCCTGCCCGAGGTCGCCGACCGTGTGGTAGCAGCGGGCCAGCGCGATCACCGGCGGCAGCCAGCTGGCCCGGCCAGGGTCCCGCTCGGCCTGCTCGCGCAGCTCCTCGAAGAGCGCGATCGCGTTGTCGGTGCGGCCCAGCTCCTCCAGGGCGCGGGCACGGCCCCAGCGCGCGCGGGACGTCAGGTCGGGATCGTCACTGCGGGCGATCACCTCGTCGAAGCCGGCCTCGGCCGTGACCGGGTCGCCGCGCAGCAGCGCCAGATGCGCGTGGCGCTCCCGTACCTCAAGGTGGGCGCGCTGCTCCGGCTCGACGCCCTCCGCGAGATATTCGGGGGTGCAGCCGAGGCGCTCGGCCAGCATGCGCAGGACGGTGGGCGTCGGAGTGCGCTTGCCCGACTCGATCAGAGAGATGTAGCTGTCGGAAAGGTCGTGACCGGCGAGCTGTGCCTGCGACAAGCGTCTGGTCAGCCGCAGGTTGCGGACACGTTCGCCGACGTTGCCTGGACCCGGCATGTGGACTCACTTAGCGGAAGTAAACAGGCGGCTGGGGTGCCGACATGATTGCACATTGCGGGTAATCGCACATCGAGAGTAATGAAGCGGCAAGAGAAGAGATCGGCTGGTCGGGCCCCGCCCGGCCCCGCGCCCACGCTGCTGCAACGCCGTGGCGCGCCGGTTGCGGCCGGTGGATCCCCCGGCGATCGCGACGCCTGTCACCCTCGGACGGTATCCGACCATCCACGCAAGATCATAAAAACCACCGATATTGATCAGCCCGGCGCGCTTACCGGCTAACACCCGGCCGGTCAGCCCTGGTCGTCGGGTCCCGGGGCGGTGGGGACGTCGTCCGGCTCGGCCGCCTCCTTCGGGCGGCGCGGCGGCGGAGGCGGGGGGAGCGTCTTCTCCTCGGGCGCCGGGTTCTTGTTCGGGAAGATCATTTCGCAGACTTCGAGGTAGAGCTGCTCGGGGTAGGGCAGGTAGTCCACGTTGGTGAGCGCCTGGTCCTGGCCGGCGGACTCCAGGATGAACTCGCCGTAGCCGAGCATGCGGCCCGCGATCGTCCGCTTGAAGCTCATGTCGGTGACCTTGGCCAGCGGCATCATCGCGACCTTGCGGGTGATCAGCCCCGTGGTCAGCAGCATGCGCTGGTTCGTGATGACGAAGTAGTCGACGGACCATTCCGCCACCCGCCACACGAACCAGCCCAGCAGGATCAGCCAGCCCCACCAGATCCAGGTCATGGCGGCGGTGACGGTGTTGCTCAGCACGCCGGCGACGATCAGGCCGCCGAGGACGAGACCGACGGGGACCATCAGCACGGCCGGATGCCGGCGCACCGTGATCACCTGGTTCTCGTGCGGAAGCAGGTACTTGTTCACCGATGCCGGCGCGGAGTCGCCGGGGGTCACGAGCCTCATGGCGGCCTCAGGCGAGCGCGTTGACGAAGGTGGCCAGGGAACCGGCGGCGGACGCGATGCCGCTCGCGGCGTTGTGCACCGACTGCGCCGCGCCGTCCGGCTGCTTGATCACGTAGAACGCCACGAAGGCCACCGCGGCCCACGTCATGTACTTTTTTGCGGGCACGGCTGCCTCCCGGGCGTTGACCCACGGACCCCGGTTCAGTTTCGCACAGCCCGCACGACCGGCAAAGCAAGGCCTATGGCGCGTTGTCCGCGTCCCGTGACGCGCTGCACTCGGTCTATGGCGCGTTGTCGAGCGATGAGCGGCGCGTCCTGCGGCGCTTTTCGGCCGCGACCGTCGCGAGCACCTCCAGGTGCCGTCGCGCGATCCGTTCCACGAGGTCGGGAGGCGCCGATCCCGTGACCTCCTCGGCGCCGTGCCTCGCGGCCGAGACGCACCGGTCCACCGTGTCGGCTGCGTGCACCCCGTCGAACTCCTCGGTGAGCCTCTCGCCGATCGCCGTGTAGCGCGGCATGTCGCCATCCCCTAGGTGAGCCATCACACGTCCCTCGATCGAGCTCGCTCACACCGCCCGGTCCGAAACGGTCCCCTGTGCCGGGGCGGCGGAGAGGAACGCACCGGCGTTCCGTAGCGCCTTCGTACCCTCAGCCCGGGGGAACGAACATCCCAGGTCAGGTCGGCATTCGATCGTGATGGCGCGGATGGACGGGGTGGGCCCGCGGGTCAGACGACGCCGTAGAGCCGGTCTCCGGCGTCCCCGAGGCCGGGCATGATGAAGCCCTGCTCGTTGAGGTGGGAGTCGATCGCGGCCGTCACGACCCGGATGGGGGCCGAGATGTCGGAGAACGACTGCTCCAGGTGCTTCAGCCCCTCCGGGGCGGCGAGCAGGCAGATCGCGGTGACGTCGTCGGCGCCGCGGTCGAACAGCAGCCGGACGGCGGCGGCGAGGGTCCCGCCGGTCGCGAGCATCGGGTCGAGGACGTAGCACTGCCGGCCGGACAGGTCGTCCGGGAGCCGCGTCGCGTACGTCTGCGCCTGGAGGGTGCCCTCGTCCCGGATCATCCCGAGGAAGCCGACCTCGGCGGTGGGCAGCAGCCGCGTCATGCCGTCCAGCATCCCGAGGCCGGCGCGCAGGATCGGCACGACGAGCGGCTTCGGGCTGGCCAGCTGGACGCCCTGCGCCGGGACGAGGGGGGTCTGCACGGTGGCGTCCGCGACCCGGACATCGCGGGTGGCCTCGTAGGCGAGGAGGGTGACCAGCTCGTCGGCGAGGCGTCGGAACGTGGGGGAATCGGTGCGGACGTCCCGCAGCGTGGTGAGCTTGTGCGCGACGAGCGGGTGATCGACGGCGAGGGTCTGCATGCGCTCACCGTAGCCCACCGCCCGCGAACGGCCGGACCGTGCCGAACCTGGATAGGACACCGCTGAGCTGGGCAGTATGGCGTTATGAACAGCGAAAGCGATCACCAGCCGGCAGGTCCGGCGCGGGCCCGGGAGTCCGTGCCCGACCCACCTGAGCCGCCGGCTCCCCCGGGTGCGGCCGGTGGGCGGCCGGACTCGCCCGGGGACGGCGCCGCGGCGCCGTCTCCCGAGGCAGCGGCTCCCCCCGCGGAACCCGTCACGCCGCCTCCCGGTCCCCCCGCCTCCGGCGATCCCGCCTCCGCTGCTTCCGCTCCCGCCTCCGAGGACGCGCCGGTGCCCGCCGAACCCCCGGTGACCGATGTCACAGCCGGGAATGAGGCCGGGCAGGACGCCGGGCCGCGCCCGGGCCCCCAGGGCGACATCTCCCCCGAGCAGGTGCGCGAGCATCTGCGCCGCCGGGCGATCTTCCTGCGCGAGCTGGCCGAGGCCCGTGAGCTGCGCCGCCGGGTGACACCGCACAGGTCGCGGCGCGCCCGGATCCACGCGCAACTGCGCCGCCGCACCTTCCGTATCAATTGACGCGGATCCAAGAGGTTCCTCCGCTGGGCACCGGTTTGCGGCACTGACTCCCGGTCTCACGCGCGAGTGCGGCGCCCAGTTTGGCGTTGGAGCGCGCGCGGGCCCGCCGCATCTGGGACCATGCCCTGGCAGGAGACGCGCCGGTGGGGTGGAAATGACGGATGTGGACGCGACGGATTTCGCCGTCGTGGTGTACCGGGAAGACGAGGGCTGGGAGGCCGAGATCCTCCCGGTCGCGTTGACCGAGGACCTCGCGGGGCTGATCCATGCCCTGCGCCAGCAGCCGAGCCTCGGCGGCACGGTCGGGCTGGTCTCGGTCGGCGACGACTTCTTCGTGGCGATCCGCCTGCTCGGCGACGACGTCATGGTGTTCCTGTCGGACGTCACGGCCTCGGTCGACTGGCCGCTGGCCGGCCAGGTCCTCGACTACCTGGACATCCCGATCCCCGACGACGAGGAACTCGACCAGGTCCTCCCCGTCGGCGACATGTCGATCTTCGCCGATCTCGGCCTGGACGAGATGGAGCTCGGCGCCATCTCCGGCGACCTGGAGCTCTACCCGGACGAGATGCTGCTCAGCATCGCCGGCCGCATCGGCTTCGCCCCCGCCTTCGAACGCGCCTTGGACGCCATCGTCTGACGGCACCCGGGCGAGATCATCCGAGCAGAACGGACATGTCACCGGCGATTCGGGACGATTCCGCAGCCGCTGGGGCTGTGACCCGGGCAACCCCGTGGGTCACAATTAACACGTGTCCTACTTCGCCGCCGTGTTCGCGCAGACCCCGGAGGGCTGGGTCGGCACCGAGGCCGTGCTCGCCGAGGCCGACCACGTCGACGACGTCGCCGATCTGATGCGGGAGGCGGCCGTCGAGACCTACGGCGACCCGGTGGTCCTGCTGATCGAGCAGGACGACGACTGGTTTGCGGTCGTCCGGCTGGACGGGGAGGACGAGCCGCGCGCCTACGTGTCCACCGTCCGCGAGGACGGGCTCGGCGCGCTGTTCCAGCAGCTCGTCGGCGAGGTCCCGGACGGCGACCCCGGCGGCGACCCGGCCCTCCTCGAAGACCTCGGCGTCGACGCCAAGCAGCTCGGCGACCTCGGCGAGCGCGCCCTGCCCGGCGACGCGCTGCTCACCGTCGCCGAGCACGCCGGTTTCGGCGAAGAGTTCGACCGCCTCCGTGACTGACCGGCCGGCCCGCCCCCGCCCTCCCGACCGGGCCCCCGGGCCGGACGCGCGGGGATCCGCTTCGGAGGCCGATGCCGTGGTCGCGGGGTTCGAGGGGGCGATGCGGCGGGCGCTCGAGGAGGCCCGCAAGGCGTTCGAGGGCGGGGAGATTCCGGTCGGGGCCGTCGTGCTGGACGGGTCTGGCGACGTCATCGGTGCGGGGCACAACGATCGCGAGCGGTCCGCCGACCCGACCGGGCATGCGGAGATCGTCGCGATGCGGGAGGCGGCGGCCGCCCTCGGGGAGTGGCGGCTGTCGGGCTGCACGCTGGTCGTGACCCTCGAACCATGCACGATGTGCGCCGGCGCGTCCGTCCAGGCCCGTCTCGACCGGGTCGTGTACGGCGCCGTCGACCTGAAGGCGGGCGCGGTCGGGTCGCTGTGGGACGTCGTCCGGGACCGGCGCCTCAACCACCGGCCGGAGGTCGTCGCAGAGGTGCTCGCGGACGAGTGCGCGGCACTGCTGACCGAGTTCTTCACGCACCGCAGAGTCAGGTAGGCTCTCCTGCGGTGGTGTCGCCTAGTGGACGAGGGCGCACGCCTCGAAAGCGTGTGAAGTGCAAGCTTCCGTGGGTTCGAATCCCACCACCACCGCCGATGCAGAGGCCGCCGATCCGTTTCCGGGTCAGCGGCTTCTCCTTTTGGAGGCGTCCATCGGCCGGTCCACGCCGCAACACGATCGCGGCCGGGAGTTCACGGGCGGAGCCGTCACCGGGTCCGGGCGAGCAGGGCTTTCTGGTAAAGGTCGACCGCCTCGCCGACTTTGTTCACCGAATCCAGCAGTGTTCCGGGTTCACGCTTGGTCACAAGGCGCTCGATCGCACGGACGGGGACGCAGAGGCCCGCGAAACCGGCCGGGGTGTTGGCGCGGACCACCGGAACATTTACAAGGTGGGCCGGCCCGCCCCCGGAATGCCGGTAGAACCAGTGGGACGGCCACGCCCTCATGACGGTCTCGCCTATGTAGCGTGCGGCGCCGTCGACGAACTCGTCATCCGCGGACACGGAGCCGGGGCCGGGGAAGCGCTCCAGAAGCCGCGTTTCCAGGGCCGACAGGGAATTCAGGGTGAAGTCGAGGTCGTCCGCGCGCCACCGTTGCAGGGCGGATTCCGTTCCCGCGAGCCATTCGTCCAGGCGGAGGCGGGACGGCTCGTCCATCCGGGCGCGGCTCTCTTCGACGTACCAGGCGGCCGTGCCGGGGGCGGCGGAGAGGGACGGTTCGGGCTGCCCCGTGTAGGCCCAGTCCATCTCCAGCGGCAGGTCGAACTCCTCGCGCACGACCCGCGCCTGTTCCGGTGTGAGCAGGATGTACCAGCCGTCCGAGGCGGGGTTGTCCTCGTCCTCGACGTGGTAGATGGCGCGGCCGTCGGAGGGGGCGAGGTCGTCGAGGTTCTCCGCGATCGTCAACAGATCGACGTAGAAGGGCGACCGGTGTTCCAGGCGCCACCATAGGGGACGGCCATTGCGCCGGAAATGCAGGAAGGGCTCGCCTTCGACGTCCACCATCTCGACGTCGTCGATCGTCACGGCACCGCGCGAGCAGCCCGCGGCCTCTTGCAGGAGGTCGTGGTAGGCGCTCTCCAGGCTGTCCACCTTGGCTTCGACGTAAAAGGCGATGGGGAGTTCGTCGAACAGGCTGATCAGGTCGTCGGCGTGGAATTCCTCGTCCACCCAGGAATCCGCCTCCGCCAATGAGGCGGCGGCCTCGGAGGGGGTGACGGCCCCGAGTCGTTCGAGTGTCCGCACCAGTTCTCGAAAGGTCCTTGGCATGCCGTCCAGCATGGCAGGCGGACCCGTCAATTCGCGCCGGCCGTCACCAGGGCGACGCCGGCGACGGCGACGCCCATGCCGACGCGCTGAATGACGCGCAGCCGCTCGCTATACGCGATGCGGGCCAGCAGGACGGTGATCGCCGGGTACAGGGACGTGAGGACGGCGGCGAGGCTGAGCATGCCGCCGTGGGCGGCGAGGAAGTAGAGGACGTTCGCGCCCGCGTCGAGGGTGCCGGACAGCAGCGCCAGCCCGATCAGCGTCCGCCCGGACACGCGGGGGCCGAGGCCGCCGCCGCGCAACACCATGAACAGCAGCGCCGCGGCGACGATGACGAGGTTGCCGACGCGTGCGCCGACGATCGGCCAGAGCCCCGTGCCGTCCCCGGCGGCCTTCAGCAGGATGAAGAAGATCCCGAAGCAGGTCCCCGACACCCCGGCCATCGCGGGACCCGAGTCCAGCACCCGCCGCCATCCGGCCGGGCCCGGCCCGGCGGCCTCCCGGGCGTCGCCGGCCTCCATGCTGACCAGCCCGATCGCGACGAGGCACAGCAGGACGCCGGCGAGGACGGACGCGTCCAGCCGCTCGCCCAGCGCGATGCCGACGGCGACGGGCAGGACCGCCGAGGCCAGCGCGGACACGGGCGCCACCACGTTCATCGGCCCGCGCGCGAGCGCCCGGTAGAACGTGATCAGGCCCGCGCCGCCGCTGAGCCCGGCCGCGAAACCCCAGGCCATCGGGCCGGGGGAGGCGGTGCCGCCGGCGAGCAGCGCCGACACGAGCACGACCGCGAGACCGATCGGAACGCACCAGGTCAACGCCTTCAACGCCGTCGCCTTGCGGGCAACGGCGCCGCCGAGGAAGTCCGCCACCCCGTAGGCGAGGGCCGCGCTCAGCGCCAGGGCAGTGACCATCACCGCCCGCCGATCAGCCGGCTCGCGATCCGGACGTCCGGCGCGATCGTCCGGAGACGTCCCGCGAGCCGGTCGCCCGCCTCGGCCAGCCGGTCCAGCGGGTACGGCTCAAGGCGTTCGAGCAGGAAGACGCCGTTCTTCGTGTCCTCCGTCAGCCGCGTCCTGACGCACTGCCGCCAGTTCCAGCGCCGGCAGGTCACGCCCGCGTCGTCGCGCCAGACGACCTCGCCGGCGTTCGGGTGCTCCGTCGCGGGCTCGCCGCCCGCGACCACGTCGAACGGCTCGTCCCCCGTGGCCCTGACCAGCCGCGCCGCACCCTGGTACGCGTCGAGGTCCTCGCCGCCGATGGGCAGCGCGTACTCGACGCTGACGGCGTTGTAGGCGTCCACGACCTTGTTGATGGACGGGAGGGTGTCGGCGCGGCGGAGCAGGGCGTCCACCGAGGGCCGGGTCCGCTGCGGCTTCGCCCCGAACGCCCGGTAGGCGTCACGCCATGCCTCCACGTGCGGGTCGCCGGGGTCCGCCTTCCCGGCCGCCTCGGCCAGCCAGCCCTCCGACTGCTGATCGCCGGGCCCGTTGGCGAGCCCTTCGGCGGTCATCACGAGCACGGCGAAGTCGGGACGCAGTTCCCGCACGGCCTCGTCCACAACGACCTGCTCCAACATCTCCGAACCCTCCAGGACGGTCACTTTAATGACATGGAGATATCATCATACCGACCGCCCGAGGTGGGATCGTTGGGGTGGGTGTTCTGGGACTGTGGAGGGCGATTGAGCGAGCAGGGTGAGATCGGGGGGGCCGTGGCGCGGACCGTGCGGGCGCTGCGGGCCGGGCACGGGTGGAGCCTGGACGAGCTGGCGGGCCGGGCCGGGGTGAGCAAGGGCGTCCTGGTCGGCCTGGAGCAGGGGCGCGGGAACCCGAACCTGGGGACGCTCATCCGGATCTCCGACGCGCTCGGTGTGCCGCTGACGCGGCTGGTGCAGGTGGAGGAGGAGCCGCCGGTGCGGATGTTCCGGCCGGACCGGCATGTCGTGCTGTGGCAGGGCGAGAAGGGCGGGACGGGCACGCTGCTGGCCGGGAGCGACCCGAGGCCGTCGCTGGAGTTGTGGCGCTGGGAGCTGCAGCCGGGGGAGACGCGGGAGAGCGACGCGCACGTCCCCGGCACCAAGGAGATCGTCTACGTGGAGCAGGGGACGCTGACCCTCGGCGTCGACGGCCGGACCGATCTCGTCGAGGAGGGCGCGGCGGCCGTGTTCGTCGGTGACCGCCCCCATTCGTACGGAAACGCGGGCGACCGGGAGGTCCGCTTCGTCCTGGCCGTCCTCGACCTCTGACCCAGGGAGCGCCGGATCTGGCCCGGCGGCCGTGGAGATCGGGCCCTTCGGCCCCGCGGCCCCGCGGCCCCGCGCCATCGCTGAGCCGGAGGAATCGGCGGCCCCGGCCGGACGGTCGGCCGGACGGTCGGGCGGTCGGGCGGTCGGGCGGTCGGACTGGCGGTCGGACGGTCGGTCGGGCGGTCGGTCGGTCGGGCGGGCGGGTGGGTGTCAGGAGGTCAGGCGGGCGGGTGGGTGTCAGGAGGTCAGGCGGACGGGCATGGCCAGGTAGCGGTAGCCGGTGTCGGAGGTGTCGTCGGGGGCCTCGCCGTCCTTGTCGTCGGAGTCGTCCTTCTTGTCTGGGATGGCGGTGAGGAGGGCGGCCTTGTTGGGGTCGGCGCATTCCAGGCGGGCGTACTCGGTGTCGATGCCGGCGAGGCCGTCCAGGAGGTACTGGGGGGCGAACGCGATGTCGACGTCGTCGCCGGTGAGCCGGACGCCGAGGCTCTCGTTGGCGCGGGCGGAGTCGCCGGTGGCGGCGCGGATGCGGACCTCGTCGGCGGTGAAGGCCAGCCGGATCGGGGTGCCGCGTTCGGTGACCAGGGCGGCGCGCTTGATCGCCTCGACGAACGGGGCGACGGGGATCTCGGCGACCGACGACCAGGTCCCGGTGAGCCGGGACCGGTAGTTGATGTACTGGTCGTCCAGGAGGCGGCTGGTCATGCTGCGGCCGCCGCCGGAGACGCCGATGAGGGTGTCGGCGGTGCCGCCGAGGTCGATGGCGACGTCCGCGCCGCGCTTGATCGCCTTGGCGGTGTCGGCGAGGGTGCGGGCGGGGACGACGACGCCGGCGGTGAAGCCGGGGTCGGCGGGGGACCAGGTCAGCTCGCGGGCGGCGATGCGGTAGCGGTCGGTGCAGGCGAGCCACATCGTGTCGCCCTCGATGTCGATCCGGACGCCGGTGAGCATCGGGAGGGTGTCGTCGCGTCCGGCGGCCGGGGTGACCTGGGCGACGGCGGTCGCGAACAGGTCGCCGGGGACGGTTCCGGCGCGGGCGGGCGGCTCGGGGAGGGTCGGGTAGTCCTCGACGGGCAACGTCAGGAGGCCGAACTCGGCGGGGCCGCAGCGGACCACCACCTCCGAGCCCTTCGTGAAGATGTCCACAGGCTGTGGAGGAAGGTTCCGGACGATGTCGGACAGCAGCCGCCCGGGAACGAGCACGCGGCCCGGCTCGGTGACGGCGGCCTCGTCCGTGGCGCGGGCCGAGACCTCGTAGTCGAACCCGGCCAGGGTCAGCTCGCCCTGGTCGGTGACCTCGATGAGCATGCCCGCGAGGACGGGGAGCGCGGGGCGCGCCGGCAGCGTCCGCGCGGCCCACGCCACGGCGTCGGCGAGGGTCTGGCGGTCGACTCGGAACTCCACCTTGATCAGCCTTTCCGGCGACTGCTTGACGGCCGGGGACCGGCCATGACACGCACGTTATCCCCAGCCTCGGACAGTCCTAGAAAAGGGCGTCGGCGGTGCTGTGGGTCTTGCGTTCGAAGTCGAGGAGGTAGCGCTTGCGGTCGAGGCCGCCCCCGTAGCCGGTGAGGTCGCCGGTGGAGCCGACGACGCGGTGGCAGGGGACGATGACGCTGATCGGGTTGCGCCCGTTGGCGAGGCCGACGGCACGGGACGCGGACGGCTTGCCCAGTTCGGTGGCGAGCTGGCCGTAGGTGGCGGTCTCGCCGTAGGGGATCTCTTGGAGCAGCCCCCAGACGCGTTGCTGGAAGGGCGTTCCGCGGAGGGTGAGCGGGAGGTCGAACTCGGTCAGCTCACCGGCGAAGTATCCGGAGAGTTGCTCGGCGACCGTCGCGAAGGGGTCGGTGTCCGGGTCGCCGGGGGCGCCGAAGGTCTCCTCGGACGGACGGTGGCGCTGCATGTCCATGTGGAGTGCGGACAAGGCGCCGTCCAGGGCCACCAGCGTGAGCGGGCCTATGGGACTGTCCACGACGACGTGCGTCGGGTTCATGAAGGTGATCCTCTCTTGGTCAGGATGCGGGAAGCAGATTGATGGGGTGGTCGCTCGTGGCCCACAGGTACTGAACGGCGTAGGCACGCCATGGACGCCACTGGGCGGCGCGATGTGTGAGGGCCGCAGGCGTCGAGGGGAGGTCGAGTGACTTGGCGGCGGCGCGGATTCCCAGGTCGCCTGGGATGAACGCGTCGGGGTCTCCGAGAGCGCGCATCGCGATCGTCTCCGTGGTCCAGGGGCCGAAGCCCGGTAGGGCGGACAAGCGCGCGCGGGCCTCTTCCCAGTCGCTTCCCACGCCGAGGTCGATCTCGCCGCTCGCAAGTGCGTCAACGAGGGTCATGAGGGTGGTGCGCCGGGTTTTCGGGAACGCGAGGGCTTCCGGGTCGAGCTCGGCAAGGGCGCACGGGGTCGGGAAGAGGTGGGTCAGTCCCCCGCCCGGGTCGTCGATGGGGTCGCCGTAGGCGGTGACGAGGCGTCCCGCGTGGGTTCGGGCCGCGGCCGTCGACACCTGCTGCCCCAGGACGGCGCGGACGGCGAACTCGGGGGCGTCCACGGTGCGGGGGACGCGCCGTCCGGGCGCCTTGTCGACCAGCGGGGCGAGGGCGGGGTCGGTGCGGAGCAGGTCGTCCACGGCGACGGGGTCGGCGTCGAGGTCGAGCATCCAGCGGCAGCGGCTGATCGCGATCGCGAGGTCGCGCAGGTCGCTGAGGGTGAGCGTGCAGGCGACGTGGTCGGGCCGGGGCCGTAGCGTGGCGATGCCGTGCCCGTGGGGCAGGCGCATCGAGCGGCGGAACGCGCCGTCCCGCCACTCCTCGACGCCGGGGACGGCGGTGGCGGTGAGGTGGCCGAACAGGTTGTCGGGGCAGAGCGGCACCCGGAACGGCAGCCGCAGCGACAGCGCCCCTGACCCTGCGGGCGGGTGGCCCTTGGCGACGCGGTCGCGCAGTGCGCTCGGCGTAAGGGCGAACACCTCGCGGACGGTGTCGTTGAAGGCGCGGATACTGGCGAAACCCGCCGCGAACGCGACGTCGCCCATGGGGAGGGCTGTCGTTTCGATGAGGAGCCTCGCCGTCTGAGCACGCTGGGCCCGCGCCAGGGCGAGCGGGCCGGCACCCAGTTCGGCGTTGAGCTGACGCTCGATCTGGCGTGTGCTGTAGCCGAGCCGTCGTGCGAGGCCGGGAACGCCCTCACGGTCGACCACGCCGTCGTCGATGAGCCGCATCGCCCGGGCGACGACGTCCGCGCGGTGGTTCCATTCCGGTGAGCCGGGGCTGGTGTCGGGGCGGCAGCGCTTGCAGGCGCGGAAGCCGGCCTGCTGCGCGGCGGCGGCGCTGGGGTAGAAGCGCATGTTCCCGGGCTTGGGCGGGACGGCCGGGCAGCTCGGGCGGCAGTAGATGCCCGTGGTGACGACCCCGGTGAAGAACCATCCGTCGAAGCGGGCGTCCTTCGCCTGGACGGCCCGTACGCATCTTTCCGCGTCCTCGTGCATGTCTCCCAGCATCACCGATGGTCACGTGCTTCCACTGGCGGATTTCCGACATTATCCTCGCGACGCATTTGCGCGGTCACTGAACAAGTGTTTAACATGCTGAACATGTGTTCAATGATCGATGACCGGACGACCCGGGCCGTCATCCGCGACGAGGCGCTGCGGCTGTTCGCCCTGCGCGGCCCGGACGCGGTCACGGTGCGGCAGGTCGCCGAGGCCGCGGGCGTCTCGGCGGCGCTGGTCATGCACCATTTCGGCTCGAAGGACGTCCTGCGCGAGAGCGTCGACCAGCACGTCCTGCAGATGTTCGACGGGATGCTCGGCGAGCTCACCGGCGAGACCGTCGCGAAGGCGGATCCCGGGTCACTGGCCAAGTCCGTGCTTCGCCACCTGCCACCTGGATCCCCTGTGCCCGCGTATCTGCGGCGGCTCCTGCTCGGCGACGGCGAGCCCGGCCGCCGCCTGTTCCGGCGCCTGTTCGAGGTGAGCCGGGCCCAGCTGGACGCCATGGTCGCCGCAGGCGAGGCGGACCCGGGCGACGATCCGGCCGTCCGCACGGCGTTCCTGTTGGTCAACGACCTGGCCGTATTCCTGCTGCGGGACCGTCTGACCGACGTACTGGGTTCCGACCCCCTGTCGACCGAAGGCATGACCAGGTGGGCGGACGAGGCGATGACCATCTATGGCGGCGGGCTGGGCAGAACGAAGCCGGCATCATGACCGGCGGCCAGATCGACTGGGAAACCACGTCCGCGAAGCCGAGCTGGTTCCTCGGCAGTGGCGCAACGGCGCCCGAACGGTCCCTCGCCTATCTGGCGGGAGCGTTCGGCGTGGCGGTTCTGCTGTGGATCGCCCGGGACCTGCCGTGGCCCTGGTGGAAGTACCTGATCGGCGCTGTCGTGGCCTACGACATCGCCGGCGGCGTCGTCGCCAATGGGCTGAACGCCGTCAAACGCTTCTACCACGGACCGCTGCCGCTGCCGCCGACGCGCCTGAACCGGCTCATGCACAACGAGATCGGGTTCGCCGCGTGCCACGTCCAGCCGATCGTGGTCGGCCTGGTGTTCAGCGGGCCTTGGTGGTGGGGGCCGCTGTGGTACGCGTGGGCGTTGACCGGCGTGGTCCTGGTCGCCCGCGCGCCGCTCTACCTGGCCCGCCCCGTCGGTCTGTTCGCCGTCCTCGGCGGGGTGATGATCGCGCCGTCGGTCACCCATCCCGAGGGCTTCGCCTGGCTGCCCGCCGTGCTGCTGATCAAGCTCGCCGTCGCGCACGCCGTCCCCGAGGAGCCCTACGGACGGTCCGCCCGCCGGGCATGACCTCCCAGGTAATCGATCTTCCGCCGCGGAGTTGGCAGCGTAGGGGCACCGGGACGGACCCGGCCGATCAGACGGGAGTCATGACATGAGCGACGTTCAGCAGCGGGTCGAGCGGTACCTGGCCGTCTGGAACGAGACCGACCCCGCCGCCCGGCGCGCCGCGATCGACGAACTGTGGACGGAGCACCCCGCGTACGTCGACCCGCTCGGCGTGGCCGAGGGCCGGGACGCGATCGACGCCTTCGTCGGCGCGGCGCAGCAGCAGTTCCCCGGCATGGTCTTCCGCCCCGCGGGCACCGTGGACGCCCACCACAACGTGGCCCGCTTCACCTGGGAGCTCGGCCCCGAGGGCGGGGAGGCGATCGTGGTCGGCTTCGACGTGGCGGTCTTCGCCGACGACGGCCGCTTCGACCGCGTCCACGGCTTCCTCGACAAGGTCCCCGCCTGAAGGCGACCCGGCGGCGTGCCGGACGTCCCCCGCCCGGCACGCCGCCCCGGTGCGGTCAGATTTGTCGGAGCGCACCGCCGTCCACCGTCCACTCCGCCCCCGTGACCTGGGCGGCCAGCGGCGACAGCAGGTAGGCGATGACCCGCGCGACGTCCTGCGGTGTGCCCAGCCGCCCGACGGGCAGCCGTCGCTCTTCGCGGACGAACCGCTCTATGGCCTCCTCGACCGGAAGCCCGAACTGGGCGGCCAACTGGTCGGCGAACCCACCGGGCTGATCCCACAACCGGGTTCGTGTGGGGCCGGGCGTGACGATGTTGGAGCGGATGCCGCAGCGGCCGAACTCCCCCGCCAGCGTCTTGGACACCGACAGCAACGCCGTCTTGGACGCCGCATAGTCGACCAGTGGCGTATCGGGGAACCGTCCGGCTTCGCTGGACACGTGCACCAGGCTCCCCGCGCCCTGGTCGATCAGGGCGGGCAGCGCGGCGCGGGCCATCCGGACGGCCGCGTGGAAGTTCAGCTCGAAGGTCGCATGCCACTGGTCGTCGGTCACGTCGAGGAAACCGATCCGGGAGTCGAGCGCACCCGCGTTGTTGACCAGTCCGTCCAGCCGGCCGTGGCGCTCCAGCGCGACGTCCACGACGCGTTGCGCGGAGGCGGGGTCGGTCAGGTCGGCCGCGACGTCGCCGTTGCGGGAGACGCCGACGACCTGCGCGCCCTCACCGGTGAGCAGCGCGGCCGCCGCCTCACCGATCCCGGCGGACGCCCCGGTGACGATGAAGACCTTGCCGTCGAGTTCGAGATCCATGGCGGGCCCCTTCAGGATCGGCGCAGGAACGACCCGACGAGGGCCGCCCCGGCGAGGACGATCGCGACGTTCACCGCGATCGCAGTGTGGACGCCGCCGAGGACGGACGTGTTCGCGGTGGCCACGGCGCTCATCACGGGAATCCCGAGGGTGATGGCGACCTGCTGGGTCATGGTGGCGACACCGGTCGCGAGGCCCTGCTCGCCGTCCGGCAGCCCGGACGTCACGGTCCCCATGAACGCGACGATCGCGACGAGGTTCCCGAATCCGCCGATCGCGGTCGCGACGAGCATCAGGCCGAGCCCGTCGCGCGACTCACCGACCCCCAGCAGCGCCGCCGTCGCCGCCGCCTGCAGGAGGAGCCCGGCGACGAGGGTGGTGCGGCCGCCGAACCGTCCCATGATCCGGGGCGCGGCGACACCGCCGGCGAACGTCCCGGCGCCGAGAACGCCGAGCGCGAGCCCGGTCGTCAGCGGCGAGAAGTCCAGCACCTTCTGCAGGTAGAGCGTCATCAGGAACACCAGCGACGTTTCGGTGGCGAACGCCACGAACCCGCCGACGTTGCCCCAGGTGACGGTCCTGCGCGTCAGGACGCTCAGCGGCGCCAGCGGGGCCGGGGACCGCCGCTCCACCAGGACGAACGCGCTCAGCAGGACTGCCGCGGCCACGAGCGCGCCGACGGCGACCGGGTCGTCCCAGCCCCGCGAACCGCCGGACGTGATCCCGTAGACGAGCGCGAGGAGGCCGCCGGTCACGGTCACCGCGCCGGGAACGTCCAGCTTCGCCCCGCCCCGCGACCGGCTCTCGGACACGACCGCGGGCGTCACGGCGAGGATCAGCACCGCGACCGGCACGTTGATCAGGAAGGCCCAGCGCCAGCTCAGCACGTCCGTGAGCACCCCGCCGAGGATCGCGCCGACGGTGAACCCGGCGGACATGAGCGCGCCGCTGAGGCCGAGCGCCCGCGTCCGCATCGGCCCTTCCGGGAAGGACGTCGTGATCAGCGACAGGGCGGCCGGTGTGGCGATCGCCGTGGCGAGGCCCTGCAGAACCCGTCCGGTCAGCAGCATCGCCGGTGACGCGGCCAGCCCGCCGATCAGGGAGCCTGCCGCCAGGAGCGCCATGCCCGTCAGCAGCATCCGGCGCCGTCCGAACAGATCGGCCACGCGGCCGAACAGCAACGTGAATCCGGCGGCGGGAAGCGCGAACGCGGTAGCGATCCATTGCAGTTCGTCCAGACCGAAGCCCAGTCCCCTGCCGACGACGGGAAGCGCCACGTTCAGGATGGAGAAGTCGATGGCGAGCATGAACTGCGCGCCGAGCAGAAGGGTCAACACCAGTTTGTGCCGTGGCGACATCCGCCCAGGAGGAGCGGAGACGGCGGTGGTCAGTGCGGTCATGGCAGAGACCCTCGCGCCGTAGGACGCGGCTACCCAGCCCCCGCCTGTTCGTACCACCCGCAGTAGCAGGCTCCGCGGCGCCCGCCGGATAGCCTCTGCGCATGGCGCGCAACGTCGAACTCGGCGAGTTCCTCAAGTCGCGGCGGGCCCGGCTGCGGCCCGAGGACGTGGGCGTCCCCTCCTACGGGAGCCGCCGGCGCGTACCGGGGCTGCGGCGGGAGGAACTGGCACAGCTCGCCGGAGTCAGCGTCGCCTACTACATCCGCCTCGAACAGGGGACGGCCGAGGGCGTGTCCGCCGAGGTGCTCGACGCGATCTCCCGGGCCCTGCGGCTGGACGGCGACGAACACGTCCACCTGCACCGCCTCGCGCACCCGCCGCGCCGCGAACCCGCCACGGGCCCGCCCCGCCTGCGGGCCCCGCTCCGGCATCTGCTCGACTCGATCACCCACGCCCCCGCGTACGTGGTCGGGCACTACACGAACGTGGTCGCGTGGAACCGGCTCACCGCCGCCGTTTTCGTCGACCTCGCGAACGTCCCGGCGGACGAGCGGACCTGGTCGCATCAGATCCACCTGAACGGCGACTACCGGGCGCGGCTCGGGGACAACTGGCCCGCGGTCGCCCGCCGCAACGCCGCCTACCTGCGGTTCCGCTCCGGGCAGGACCCGGACGACCCGCGGCTGCGCACGCTGATCGACTGCCTGCGCGACCGGAGTCCCGAGTTCCGGCGGATGTGGTCGGCGCACCACGTGGCGGACCTGACGCACGGCGAGGCCCGCATCGACCACCCGGACGCCGGACGGCTCGTCCTGCCGTTCGAGACCCTGCACCTGCCCGGCGACCCCGACCTCAGCCGCCTCATGCTCTACGCCGCCGAACCGGGCTCGTCCTCGGAGGAGGCGCTCCGGAGGCTGGCCGAGACGTCCACCCACCTCTCCAGCGCCGACCTGGCTTGAACAACGTCGCGCGAGTCAGGCGGGACATGCCCGAGCCGCTCGCTATCGGGCCTAACCGGCCACGAAGACCACCGCGGCGCCCAGGAACAGCGATCCGATGGCCAGGAGACCCGTGTTCTCCAGCAGCGATCTCACCATGTTCTTTCGGGTGAAAAGGAGCATGACCTTCGGCTTGTGCGCCAGATACACCACCGGCACTTCCTGCCCCGGCTCCATCTCGGTGTCCATGCGCACGATCGACTTGAAGGCCACCCGGCTCCCGTGCTGGTCCTCGAAGGCGAAAACGGGTGTCCACCGTGTTTCTGATTCGACTCCGCCCACCGCTTGGTGGCCGACCACGACACCGGTCGTGCGTACGCCACTTCGCCATAGCCGGCACACGTGCACGACGTCCCGCAGGTAGCCCGCGAGGAAACCTGCTCCGAGCGCCCCAATGGCCACGATGGGAATCAGATCACCCGACACACCGCCCCCTCCACCCCATGGGCTCCCGAACAATGGGACGCCCCGAGGTGCCCCGCAGTTCGGGGCTATCCGCTCATTCGGCGGCGGCGCGCAGGCGGGTTTCGCGGTCTATGGTCAGCAGGGCCGTGTTGACCAGGGCGACCACGGCGAACGCGATCGCGAGCGTCGGATGCCCGACGCCGTGGAAGGCGAGCGCGCCGGCGCCGAACACGACCGCCTTCACCAGCATGACGAACGGCAGCGCGACCTTGAACTTCGCCTTGGGCGCGGCGAACATCCCCCACAGGAACATCGCCGCGACCGGCGTCCCGATGCCGAGGACGATGTTGACGAGCACATTGCCGCCGGTCGTGAACCCCCACCAGGCAAGGGCGGCGAAGGCGGCCATCTCCAGCAGGAAGGCGAGGCCTTCGTTCGGCACGCGCAAAGCTCCTGGTAGTGGCACGGGCTGATCCTCCCATCCGTGCCGCCGGCGGCGCTAACGTACCCCCTGTGGACGAGATCGCCTGGAATGAGGACGGCCGGGCGCAGCGCGTCCGCTGGCGGTCGGAGACCGGGGCCCCGCCGCCCCGCCGCGTCGTGACCGCCGACGATGAGACGCGGGCGGACGACGCCTACCGGCTGGCCTGCGAGGGCACCGCGCTGCTGTGGCGTGGCGACTTCCAGAACGCGCGGCAGCTTCTCCAGGCGATGGCACGCCGGATCGACCGTCCTCCACGGCGACGTAGGCACAAGGCTGAGCCGTCCCAGGTGCAGGCGTTCCACCTTCACCGCCAAGCACGTGCCCAGCGCGCGCGGACGCTGGGCATGCTGCTCATACCGTTCGATCCTGATCACGTGATTCCGCTTCGGCGGGCACCGGACGTCCAGGCCGCCTGCACGGAGGTCTACGGACCGGACGACCAGCCATACGTGACGTCGCTGCGCGAACTTCTCGGGCTGATCGGCGCACACGAATGGCGCGTGAAGGGCGTACCGATCCCCGCGCTCGGCGGCGACCACGTCCACCCGCACTACGGCGTCTTCTCGCCCGTCAGAGGCGAGTACGTGGACCTGGTCGCCCAAGCGCCGTTGCCGTCGACGGCATCGGCCTTCGACATCGGAACCGGGACGGGTGTCCTTGCGGCCGTCCTTGCCCGTCGCGGCGTAGAACGCATAGTCGCCACAGACCATGACCCGCGCGCGCTGGCGTGCGCCCAGGAGAACCTCAACCGGCTGGACGTGGCGAAGCAGGCCGACGTCGTCCAAGCCGACCTCTTCCCAGAGGGACGGGCCGGCCTCGTCGTCTGCAACCCGCCCTGGGTACCGGCCAAACCCAGCTCGCCCCTCGAACACGCCGTCTACGACCCGGGAAGCCGGATGCTCCGCGGCTTCCTCGACGGCCTCACCGACCACCTGGAGCCGGACGGCGAAGGCTGGCTGATCATGTCGGATCTGGCCGAGCATCTGGGCCTCCGCACACGCGGCGACCTCCTCGCGATGTTCTCCTCGTCCGGCCTGGAAGTCGCAGGGAGCCTCGATACCAAGCCGACCCACCCCCGCGCCGCCGACCCCGACGACCCCCTGCACGCGGCCCGCGCCGCCGAAACGACCACCCTCTGGCGGCTGAAACCCGGCTCCGACGGGCGGGCCCCAGACCTGTGACGCGTGCCCGTCCACGCCGCGTCGTTCTCACGGAGGACTGATCTTCGGCGCGGTCGCGCACGCCGAAGGATCAGATGTGGCTGCGGTGGGCGGTCTCCGGGCCGACCACGCGGAGGAGTTCCAAGGCCTCGATGGCAGCGGTTCCCGGCGGCGGGGTGAAGACGATCAGCCGCTGGTCCTCGGCCGGGGTCAGCAGGACCTCCGCGTCGAACTCGATGGCGCCGATGTCGGGGTGCAGGACCCTCATCCGGCTGGTGCGGCGCACGGCGACCTCGTGCCGCTCCCAGAGCCGGGCGAACTCCGGGCTGGCGTCATGCAGGCGCCTCACCAGGGCGGACGCGGCGGCGTCGTTGCCGCGGCGGGCGACGGCGGCGCGCAGGTCGGCGACGTGGAGGCGGCTGTAGTGGGCGTGTTCGCCGTCCGGGTAGGCCTCCCGGACGAACGGGTCGGTGAACCACCGCCACACGATGTTGCGGTCGCCCTCCCCGACCGTGCACACGCAGCCGAACAGGTACTCGGCCATGGCGTTCTGCGCGAGGACGTCCCCGAGGTCGCCGATGAGCTGCGCGGGGGTCTCGTGGAACCGGTCCAGCAGGTAGAGCAGGCCGGGCCGGATGTGATCGCCCGCGAACGGCCCGGCGGGCGGACGGTGCCCGGCGAGGACGTACAGGTGGTCGCGTTCGTCCGCGGTCAGCCGGAGCGCGCGGGCGAGCGCACCGAGGAGCTGCGTGGACGGCTGCGGGCTCCGCGCCTGCTCAAGGCGCATGTAGTAGTCGGCGGACATGCCCGCGAGCTGCGAGACCTCCTCGCGCCGCAGCCCCGGTGTGCGGCGGCGCGGCCCCGCCGCGAGGCCGACCTCCTGGGGACGCAGCCGCTCCCGCGAACGGCGCAGGAAGTCTGCGAGCTGGCGGCGGTCCATGTCCATGCCTCCCATGATCCGCCATCGACTGGCGCGCAGCCTGGGATCGCTTGTCCTAGCCAAAGCGGTCCGCTCCTCATCGGCGAGCCGCGCTGGCAGCGTCGGAAGCATGACGAAACTCACCGTTGGAAACGCCCGCATCGCCTACCGCACCACGGGTTCCGGTCCGGCCGTGGTCCTCGTCCACGGCGTGGGGCCCGGCTCGGTCATGTGGGACGAACCGGCCGGGCGGCTCGCCGGCCGCAACACCGTGATCCTGCCCGACCTCGCCGGATCCGATCCCGCTGGGGACGACGGCTCGCCGCTGACCGTCGAGGCTCTCGCGGCCCAGGTCATCGCCGTGATCGAGGACTCCGGGGCCGCCTCCGCCGACGTGGTGGGCTTCTCGCTCGGCGCCCCGATCGCGGCCGCCGTCGCGGCGCTGCGTCCCGACCTCGTCCGGCGGCTGGTCCCCGTCGCCGGGCTGGCGCACGGAGGCGACGTGTACGTCCGGCAGCTGATCGCCCTCTGGCTGAGCCTCTCCGGAAACCCCGCCGGCTTCGGACGTCTCGGGACGCTGACCGCCTACAGCCGCGCGTTCCTGAACGAGGTCGGGGACGACGGCGCCGAGCAGTTCCATGGGTTCATGCGCCCCACGGACGGCCGGCTGCGCCAGCTCGACCTCGTCCGGCGCCTCGACATCCGGGAGCTGCTCCCCAAGATCGAGGCCCCGACGCTGGTCGTCGGCTGCACGCGGGACCAGACGATCCCCGTCGAGAACCACCGGGAGTTGTTCGCCGGCATCGCGGGCAGCGAGTACATCGAACTCGACACCGGCCACGTGGCGATGATGGAACGGCCGGACGAGTTCGAAAAGCTCGTGCGGGACTTCCTCGACCGGCCATAGCGACCTTTCCGGGTGAACTACCTGTCCGGGCTCACCGCCCCCTGACAAGGCGGAAGAACGCCCGGATGTCGCGGGTGAGCAGATCGGGTGCTTCGATGGCCGGGAAGTGTCCGCCACGGTCGAACTCCGTCCAGTGGACAACGTCGTAGACGCGCTCTACGAGACGCCTCACCGGCCGGACGAGATCACGTGCGAACACCGCCACGCCAAGCGGAACCGGACACGGAGCGGGCGGACCGCCCCGCGCGGCGTTCTCCCTATGCAGCCTTGACGAAGACCCTGCCGTGCCGGTGAGCCAGTAGAGCATCACCGTCGTGAGCAACCGGTCGTCGTCGATACCGCTCGCCGGGTCGGTCCACTCTGTGACCTTGTCGGCGATCCAGGCGAGCTGACCGGCGGGGGAGTCCGTCAGCCCGTAAGCGACGGTCTGCGGACGCGTCGACTGCATCTGCCAGTACCCGGCGGGACTGGCCAGATACGCCTTCTGCCGTTCCAGCCTGTCCCTGTCGTCCTCTGACAGATCGGGGACGTCGCCTGGAGGCGATCCCAGGTAGTTGAGATGGACGCCGACGACCCGCTCTTCGGCCACGGCACCGAGTGCGTTCGAGATGGGCCACCCCCAGTCACCGCCCTGCGCGCCATACCGCTCGTAGCCCAGCCGGTCCATCAACTCGGCCCACGCACGTGCGATGCGGTTCACGTCCCATCCGGCCTTGCGTGTCGCCCCGGACAGCGTGAACCCCGGCAGCGACGGGATCACGACGTGGAACGCGTCCGCCGGGTCACCGCCGTGCGCCCGGGGGGCGGTGAGCGGGCCGATCACGTCCAGGAAGTCGGCGACCGTGCTCGGCCACCCGTGCGTGATGATCAGCGGCAGCGCGTCCGGCTCCGGCGACCGCACATGGACGAAGTGGATGTTCGCCCCGTCGATCTCCGTCGTGAACTGCGGCAGCGCGTTGAGCTTCGCCTCCTGCGCCCGCCAGTCGTACTTCGTCCGCCAGCGCTCGGCCAGCTCCTTCACCCGGCCGAGCGGGATGCCGTGATCCCATCCGATGCCGGGAAGCTCGTCCGGCCACCGCGTGCGGTCGAGCCGCTCCGCGAGGTCGTCGAGGTCTGCTTGCGGGACGTCCAGCCGGAACGGCGTGATCTCAGACATTCGAGACCTCCCAGATCGGACGGGCCTGCACCCGCGAGATCCGCCAGCCGCTCTCGGTGCGGGCGGCTTCCAGCTCGTAACGCTCGCCCAGCAGGCGAGGCGCGCCCTCGTGCGCGAAGACGACGAGAAGGTTCGCCGCGATCGTGGCACTGTCGCCGTCCACGTCGATCAGCGGGCCGGTGATGAAGTGCTGGGTCGGCACCGTGTGGTTGCGGCGCGCCTGCGCGACCAGCGCGTCGACGCCCTTGGCTATCCCGCCCAGCGTGTGGGCTTCCGCGTCCTCGGTGAAGAGGGCGCGTCCCTCATCGAAGCTCTTGTCGTCCAGCCAGAGCCCCAGCCGGCTGAGCAGGTCGGTCAGCTCGTAACGGTCGTCCATGATCTCTCTTTCGTTGGCCTGACCAACATTGGTGGGACCAACGATAACCGATCGTTGGCAGCACCAACAACCCGTAGACTGATCCGCATGATGACGGCCGACGCCCGGACGCCCGCGCGCCTCCGGCACGCCCCGAGCTGGCTGATCAACCTGGTCTCCGCGCACAGCCACCGCCTGGTCAGCGACGGTTTCGCCGCCGCGGGCGCCCGCGGCTACCACTACCGGCTGCTCGCCGCCCTCGACGAGTACGGCCCGTCCAGCCAGGCCGCGCTCGGCCGCAACACCGGCATCGACCGCAGCGACGTCGTCGCCGCGCTGAACGAACTCGCCGCGAAGAACCTGATCGAACGCTCCCCCGACCCGTCCGACCGGCGCCGCAACATCATCACGCTCACCCCGGACGGCTCACGCCACCTGGCGGAACTGGACGAGGTGCTGACCGGCATCCAGAACGATCTCCTCGCCCCGCTCACCCCGTCCGAACGCGACCAGCTCACCGGCCTCCTGACCCGCGTCATCGACCACCACGCCAAGAGCCGCTCATGATCAGATTCGTAGAACTCCCCGCACCCGTGATGACCGCGCTGCTGAACGGCGACCTGGCCACTGCCAGCACCGCGGCCGGAGTCACCCTCACCGACTACTTCGTCACCGACGAGGCCAAGGCCCTCTGGAAGTTCCGGCTCGCCCAGCTGAACCGCGAACCGGAGCACGCCCCCTGGATCGTCCGCGCCGTTGTCGCAGAACCCGAAGGCCACGTCATCGGCCACGCGGGATTCCACGGCGCGCCCGCAGAGGACGGCACCGCCGAGATCGCATATTCGGTCGACCCCGCCCACCGCCGCCGGGGATACGCCCGCGCGATGCTCGCCGCGCTGCTCGAGCGCGCCGCGTCGGAACCGTCCGTCAAGACCGTCCGCGCGTCGATCAGCCCCGGCAACGCCGGGTCGCTGGCGACGATCGCGGGCCACGGCTTCACCCACGTCGGCGAACAGTGGGACGAAGAAGACGGCCGGGAGCTGATCTTCGAACGCCCCGCCCGCTGACGGCGGGACCACCGCACCGAGCGCCGCTCATGATCGCGGCGGCCCGGCTACCGCGGGTGCCGGGGAAGCCGGATCGTGACGACGAGGCCGCCGGAAGGGCGGGGTGCGAGGTCGAGGGCCCCGTCGTGTGCTCGGACGATGCTGTGCACGATGGTCAGCCCGAGGCCGACACCGGCGTGTTCGTCGGTGCGGATGCGCGTCGTTCCGCGTTGGAAGGGCTCGGTGAGGGTCGGCAGGAGTTGCGCCGGGAGCCGAGGGCCCGTGTTCTCGACCTGAAGCACGCTCGCACCGTTCTGCGATTCGGTGTGGACCGTCACGGTGCCGCCGGTCGGGAGGTTGTGGACGATCGCGTTCTGGACGAGGTTGGTCACCACCCGCAGAAGGAGCGCAGCGGAGCCGGCGGTGTGCGTCGCCTCGCCGGTGACGTCGAGCGTGATCTGGCGCCGTTCGGCGAGGGGAAGCAGTGTTTCGGTGGCCTCCTCGGCGATGAGGGACAGGTCGACGGGCTCGCGGGCGAAGCTCCTGCTGTTGCCGCGGCTGAGCAGCAGAAGGGCCTCGGTGAGGTCGATCGCCCGGGTGTTGACGGTGTGGAGGCGTTCGATGAGTTCGCCGTGATCGCTCTTGGGGTCACTCCGGGCGACGTCGAGGAGTGTCTGCGAGATGGCCAGCGGTGTGCGCAGTTCATGGGAGGCGTTGGCGGCGAATCGCTGCTGTTCGATGACGTGGGATTGCAGTTGTTCAAGCATGGTGTCGAACACGTCGGCGAGTTCGCGGAACTCGTCGTTGGGGCCTTGCATGCGGATCCGGTGCGACAGCGACCCGTTGGCGGCCATCCTCGCCGCGTCCGCGATCCGCGTGAGCGGCGCGAGCATCCGGCCGGCGAGAAGCCATCCCCCCAGGAGGCCGAACAGCAGCAGGAACACCAGTGCTTGGCCCGCGCGGGGAGCGAAGGCGCGCTGGAGGTCGGAGCGGTTGGGTGCGAACGGCTGGGCCGGCGCCCCGCGCCTGCCGCCCCCCGGCCCGGTGACGAGCGAGCCGTCCGGTACGTAGCGCAGCAGGAACACCCACACCACGGCCAGCAGGAGAGCACCGGCGACCATGAGGAACCCGGCGTAGCTGAGGGTGAGTTTCAGTCGGGTGCTCAGCCCCGGGCGCCTATCCATGGGTGCCGCCAGGTTGGACGGGGTCCTTGCCAGTGTCCGTGCCGGTGTCGATTCGGTAGCCGACGCCGGGCACAGTGGCGATCAGCCACGGTTCGCCGAGCCGTTTGCGCAAGGCGGAGACGGTGATGCGGACGGCGTTGGTGAAGGGATCGGCGTTGGCGTCCCAGGCCCGCTCCAGGAGCTCTTCGGCGCTGATGACACCGCCTTCTGCGGCGACGAGGACTTCGAGCACGGCGAACTGCTTGCGGGTGAGAGCGACGTAACGTCCGTCGCGGTAGACCTCCCGGCGGAAGGGGTCCAGCCGCAGGCCCGCGATCTCGCTGACCGGGGGCCGGGCGTGCGCGCGTCTGCGGTCCAGCGCCCGCAGCCGCAGCACGAGCTCCCGGAGATCGAACGGTTTGGTGAGGTAGTCGTCGGCGCCGAGCCCGAACCCGGACGCCTTGTCGTCGATCCGGTCGGCGGCGGTGAGCATGAGGATCGGGACGCCGCTGCCGGACGCGACGATCCGCCGGGCGATCTCATCGCCGGACGGGCCGGGGATGTCGCGGTCGAGGACCGCCAGGTCGTAGGAGTTGACGCTGAGCAGCTCCAAGGCGGTGTCCCCGTCGCCGGCGATGTCGGCGGCTATCGCCTCCAGCCGGAGACCGTCACGGACGGCTTCGGCCAGGTAGGGCTCGTCCTCCACGATCAGAACGCGCATACCTGCAGGTTAAGCGGCACCACATATCGCCGGCATATGCGAAACAAGCACGCCCGGCCCCGGCGGCCCTGCCTCCCTTTGCCTCTCGCAACGCCCGCCCGGCCTTCTCCGGGTCGGCCGGATCACAGGCTTCACACGCTCAGATTCGAGCCGGCCGGTGCGGGCACGGAGGCGGCGTCGACCAGGCGCACAACCAGCTGTTCGTAGGACAGTCCGGCAGCGGCGAACATCCTGGGCACCTGGGAGGCGGCCGTCATCCCCGGCATGGTGTTGACCTCGTTGAGGACGGGTCCGTGGTCGGTGAGGAAGAAGTCGATGCGGGCGACACCGGCGCAGCCGAGCGCGTCGAACATCCGCAGCGCCGCCCCGGTCAGCGCCGCCCGGTCAGCGCCGTCGATGCCGGCGGGCACGCTGAACCGGGCTGAACCGTCGTACTTCGACCGGGTGTCGAACAGGCCGTCGGCATGGATCTCCAGCGGCGGCGACGCCCACCGGCGGCCATCGGCCTCGCGCAGGACGGCCACGTCGATCTCCCGGCCCACGACGACGTCCTCGATCAGGATCCGGTCGTCGAATCGCGCCGCGCAGCGCAGCGCGTCGCGTAGCTGGGAGGCGCCGCGCGCCAGGGCGACACCGAAACTCGACCCGGCCGAGGCCGGCTTGACCACCACCTCGGACTCGAACTCGACGTCCGCGATCTGTGCCGCTGTCACCAGTCGGCCGGGCGCGGTGTGGATCCCGACGGCCTGTGCCACGAGCTTGGTGGCCCACTTGTCCATGCCGAGCGCACCGGCGCGCAGGCCCGAGCCGACCATCGGCGTGTGCGTGAGGGCGCACAACGCCGCGAGGGTCCCGTCCTCGCCGGACGGGCCGTGGACTGCGGGGAAGACGACGTCGGCGCGTTCGATGACGCTCAGCGCCGCCGCCAGGGAACCGACGGCCTGTGACCCGAGCACATCGGCTCCCCGCCTCCACAGACCGTCGCGGCCGATGGTCAGCTCGTCCACGTCGAATCCGCTGGAACACAACGCCTTGGCGACCGCTGTGGCGGTGGCCAGAGAGACGTCGTGCTCGGCGTTCTGTCCGCCGCCGATCACCACGATCCGCCGTGTCATGCGATGCCGCCTTTCACGTGATGCTCCTTTTCACACGCGGCCCGATGCCGGTGACGATGGTGTGCGGAATGGTCCCGGCCCAACGAGCCCAGTCCTGGACGGCCGGGACCGCGCCCCCGTCCGGGCCGAACACGGTCGCGGACGTGCCGGCCGGGAAGGACACGGCACCGGTGTCGATCACGATCTGGTCCATCGAGACCCGTCCGACGACCGGGAAACGGCGCCCGCGGATCTCAACGCCGGCCTGGGGCGAGCACTCTCGCGGGATCCCATCGGCGTAACCGACCGGCAGGACGCTCAGATGGGCGGCACGATCGGTGACATACGCACCTGCGTAACCGACCGGCGTCCCGGCCGGGGCCGCCGTCGTGTGCACGATCGGTGCGGTCAGACGGGACGCGCCGTGCATCGCCACGGTCCCGGAGGGATCGATGCCGACGAGTCCCGCCCCGACGCGGACCATCCCGAAATGGGTCGCCGGGTCGGTCAACGTCCCCGACGTGGCCGCGAGATGGACGACCGGCGAACCGAGCCCCGCCGCCCGGACCGCCCGCTGCGCCTCCCGCATACCGGCGACCGCCGGCGCGTTCGCCGCCGGGTCGGCCCGGTCGGCCAACGGAAGATGCCCCATGACGCCCACGACGCGGATCCTGCGAGCCCGTTGACCACGCTGAGCGAGGCCGATCAGCTCGTCCCATTGCCTGCGGGGGCAGCCCCCACGAGACATTCCGGTGTCCACATGCAGATGAACCCGCACCGGCGATGCGGCTTGCGCGATAAGCGCGCCGAGCTCGTCCACCGACCCGACCGCGACATCGACCTTGGCGGCCACCGCTGGCTCGGCGTCGATCCCGGACGGATGCAACCACGTGAGGATCGGCACCTCCAACCCGGCGGCGCGCAACGCACAGCCCTCCGCGACGCTCGTCGTCCCGAGCCACTCGGCACCGGCGGCGACGGCGGCCTTGGCGACCGTGACGGCACCGTGGCCGTAACCGTCGGCTTTGACCACGGCCATGATCGTGCTCGACGTCCGCGCACGAATCCTGGCCACGTTCGCGGTCACCGCCACGGGCAGCGTCTCCAAGGTCGGCGGCCGGTAGGTACCTGATCGGCGCTGGGGCACGACCGGAACCCGGTTCAAGGCCGCGTCCTCGGGTCCTCAACCGGGTCCGCACACATCCGCGGGCAACCGTCGGCGGCATCGGGACGCAGCTCGTCATGCCAAGACTCATTGCCATAGACCGGACACAGCCCGTACCAGGCGCCGTGCTCAGACAGCCAAGCCGCGGCATCCGGATGCGGAAGCCGGACCGGCTCCGCCGTCCGGTACTCGAAGTGCCACCACTCGTTGTCGTAGACGCGGTAAAGCCGGTACCGCCCGCCGTGCCGTTCGAGCCACCGCGCGCCCTCGGTCGGCCGGACGTCGAGCGCGAGCCCCCGCACGTGACTGGATTCCTCCGGTGGCAGCACCCGGCGCCGCGCCGCCGCCACCGAGCCGGTGCGCCGCACCTCCTCGGCGAAGATCCGGCGCTGTTCCACCGCGTCGCGATGTCCCGAGGTGAGGCCGATCAACTGCCCGTCGCGCCAGAACGCCTCGGCCCGCGCATGCGTGAACGCCGCCAGCGTCTCCGGTGTCAGCCCGCGCAGATCCTCAGCGGGATAGCGCAGGGCAAGCGCCCACTGGCAGGCCAGGAAGCGGGCCCGGCCCGGCGCGCGGCAGAAGGCGATCGGCACCAGCAGCACCGCGACGAGCCGACTGATGGACGCCAGGACGCGCGCTTTGATCGCCAAGGATTGATTCGCCACGACTCACCGCCGAAGCCCGTACGCAGGGCCTCGGTCGGCGAGAGCCGGGCGGCGCAGGGCGATCGCCACACCGAGGATCGCCAGACTGACGAGCACGCCCCTGCGCCGACGACGGGCCGACGCTGACAGTGATGCGCTGTGATCCATGCCTCCACGGAAGGCGAACGGCAGTTGCGACGGCGTATGCGATTTTCGATACGCCCGCGATACACGCCATCCCCGGCATCGAAGAACCGGCGCAAGCCGTCAGTGCGATGCACCCACTCGCCTGGGCTCATCACCCTGTGAAGCACAGGTGTTTCCCCTGGTGTAGGGGTATGTGCCCGCCTGGACGCTCATGTCGCGAGCAAGATGACCAAAACACCCGACGAGGTGATGTCGAGACGGCCGTGCCGGCTCCGACCTTCTCGTGACGGCACCGGACGGTGGTGCCGATGGATCGAAGGAGCACCCGATGTCCAAGGTTCGCGTTCACAACTTCACGATCTCGCTCGACGGCTTTGGCACCGGCGCCGGTCAGGCCCCGGACGCCCCGTTCGGCCACGCCGGCGAGCGCCTGCACGAGTGGATGTTCGCCACCCGGTTCTGGGGCGAGATGACCGGCGCCCAAGGCGGCAGCACCGGCGCCGACCACGCGTTCGCCGCGCAGCACGGCCCCGGCATCGGCGCCGAGATCATGGGCGCCGGCAAGTTCGGCCCGCCCGGATGGCAGGACGACCCCGACTACAAGGGCTGGTGGGGCCCCAACCCGCCGTTCCACACCCCCGTCTTCGTCCTCACCCACCGGCCCCGGCCTTCGATCGAGATGGAGGGCGGCACCACCTTCCACTTCCTGGACGCCACACCCGCCGAAGCGCTCAACGCGGCCCGCGAGGCGGCCGGTGGCCAGGACGTGCGCCTGGGCGGCGGCCCCTCGGTGATCCGCGACTTCCTTGCCGAGGGCCTGGTCGATCACATGCACGTGGTTCAGGTCCCGATGCTGCTCGGCCGCGGTGTCCGGCTCTGGGACGGTCTGGAGTCGCTGGAGGAGACGTACGACATCGAGGCGGTCTCCACGCCCAGCGGCGTGACGCACCTGACGTTCACCGCCAAGCGCCGCTGACCGCGAAGCCGCGAGGTCTCCGGTAGCCGGGACGGACTCCGAAGACCTCGCGGCCGCCCCCGGACGAGCAGACCCCAAGTGCCAGATCGCGTCTGTTAACCGGCTGGCATCATGGGAGTTCGATCTTGAAGGGGACTGACCGCGTGAGACTCACCCGTGACCCCGTGTACGGCGAAGTGGATCTCAAGGCATCGGCAGAGGAACTGAATCGCTTGGCGGACGCGGTGGCCGAGGGTGAGGGCCTGCTCAGCTCTACGCCTTCGCCAGGCGGCGACGCCCTGGCGGGGATCGTGGTCAAGAGAGCTGCCGGCCCCGGTGTCCTCGTCCATCTGGATTCCGAGCGGCAATTCCTCGTGATCAGCGGTGACGCCGCAGGCCGGGCGGTACTCGCGGACAATCTGCGTGGCATGGCTTCCGCCGAAGACGGCGGTCACCTCCACATCGACTATTTCCCGGGGCACTTCTACCTGTCTGAAGGGTCTCTGCCGCTGGTGGTCAACAGCCCACACGGAGGCATGCCAAACCGCTAGCGTCGGCCCATTCCTCCAGACCAAGCTCCGCTTGCGCGAGAGCCGCAGCAGTTGGACGTCTTGCTCAGCAGTGCCCTAGCGAAGAGCGCAGACGCGACGCCCTCGTCCGACATCAGCAGGATGCCCGCGCCGTCGGCGACCAGTCCGGCATCGACCTCCAGCATGGCGGCGAGGACCACGGCTCTTCACGAGGTCGGCGGGCGATGCGCCCGTCCACCGCGATCACCTCTTCTCCCTCAGCAGCGCCACGGCCCGGCGCGTGGCATCGGGGTCGGCGACGGCCATCAGGCCGAGCAGCCCGTCAACGTCCGAGGCCGAGATCGCGACGCGGCCGGTTGCCTCCCAGATTCCGCGCTCGTCCCGCGTGATCGTCCAGCCGGGGAAGAGGTGCTGGAGCAGCAGCAGCGTGACGGGCTCGTTCGTCTCCGGCCGCCGGCGGGTCAGCGAAGCTTGGCCCACACGACCTTCCCTTCCTCGTTGAGGGGACGGACGCCCCACCTCTGCACCAGCTCCGCCATCAGCGCCAGCCCACGGCCGGACGTGGCGGCGTAGTTGTCCGGCTTGATCATCGGCCGCCCCTCCCCGCCGTCCCACACCTCCACGACCACGAGGCCGTCGCGCTCGTCCTGGAACACTCGCACGACGATCGGCCCTTTCCCGTGCTGCCAGGCGTTGGTGACCAGCTCGCAGACGACGAGCCGTCCCACGTAGTCGTCGGCGATTCCCCACTCCGCGAACCGCTCGGCGAGGAACCGCCGCGCCAGCCGCGGAGCCTCTTCTGTGGGATCGAGTACGAGTGTCGGGGTCTCGGGCGCACATGTCGGAGCGGCCACTTCAGATCACCTCCGGAACATTCCGTGATTGGGCTGTAACGGAGCGTCCCGCGCGAAAGGATGCCAACGAGGCACAGAACACATGGTCGCGGGCATCACCGCGACTCTGCGTTCGCCACCGTTCATCGTTCGGTCATCACCGGTCGGAGGAGACGACATGCCGCAACGTCCAAAGCGCCTAACGCCCTCGCGCGGCCCCCTGGACCTGTTCGGATCCGAGGTGCGCCGATACCGGCAACTGGCGGGGTTGTCCCTCGCCCAACTCGCGGACCAGATCCCGTACGCCGCGTCCACCATCGGGGAAATCGAGCGAGGCGAGTCAAGCTGCGACCGAGTGTTCGCCGAGCAGTGCGACCATGTACTCGACACCCGAGAAGCCCTCGCCCACCTCCACGACGGCCTCTTCGACGGCCGCACGGCCGTGTTCCCCGAACACTTCGCCCGATGGCCCGAGTACGAGGCCAGAGCCGAGACCCTGCGTTCCTACCAGCCGCTCGTGATCCATGGCCTGTTGCAGACGCCGAGTTATGCCGAGGTGCTCCTGTACGGCGACCAGCAAGCGGTGCAGGGCCGGATCGACCGGCAGGCCATCCTCATCAGGGACGAACCGCCCCCGCCGAGGCTGATCTACATCCTGCCGGAACGAGTCCTGCGCTCACGGGTCGGCACCGCCGAGGTGATGTACGAACAACTTCACCGACTCGCCGATGCCGTATCTCCACGCCTGTCCGTTCAAGTGATTCCGGACGGTGCCCCACATCCGGGCAACTCGGGAGCGTTCATCATCGCGACCCTGCCCGGCAGCCTGCGGGCCGCTTACACTGTCTCCGAGCCGCACGGCAGGATTTTGGATGGGCTGTCCGACATCGAACGACTGGACGAGCGGTTCGCGGACATTTCCACTTACGCACTTCCGGCCGAACTGTCGGCGGTGCTGATCAGGGAGATC
The DNA here is from genome assembly GCF_040650055.1 of Spirillospora sp. NPDC048819. Taxonomy (NCBI): domain Bacteria; kingdom Bacillati; phylum Actinomycetota; class Actinomycetes; order Streptosporangiales; family Thermomonosporaceae; genus Spirillospora; species Spirillospora sp. NPDC048819. The sequence goes on from NZ_JBEZGN010000006.1 coordinate 71,724, forward strand.
GCGGAGGAAGTATGGAAGCCATGACCCCCCGCCCCGCGTGGCGAAAGAGCAGCCACAGCAGTTCACAGGGCGACGACTGCGTTGAACTGGCCGACCTCAACGGTGTCATCGGCGTCCGCGACAGCAAGGACCCGGACGGCCCCAAGCTGCTCATGGACGCCGACGAATTTGCGGCCCTTGTGGCGGCACTGAAGCGCTGACCTCCCAGACGGCAGAGGATCGATAGAAGACGTGACATCTCGGCCGACGTGGTAACCCCTCGCCTCACCTGGCGTAAGAGCACCTACAGCAGCAACCAGGGAGCCGGCTGCGTCGAACTGGCGCCGACTTCGCCGGAGTCCGCGCCAGTGAAGTTCGGACGTGCCGAAGTCGGTCGTGAGCCGTGTGGCCTTCTGCTGGCGGACATCTATAAATGCTGGTGGACGGTCTTGAGAGTGCCGGTTGACGGCCAAGGCCTGTGTCGCCAGGCGGACAACGAAGGTGCCGGTTCAGAAGTGCGGTTCTTGGCGTAGCCGGGCGTGATGTCGCTGCGGGTCCCGATGATTCGTCCCAGCACATCATCAGCCGATGCGGCTCAGTAACGTCTACTGGAAACGGTAGTTGTACAGCCGTGAGTTCGTCGCTCGGTCGGTCGAGAAGGACGCTTTTACAGGCACCACATTCAGGATGTCCGCTGCCGGTTAGTCTCGTGAGGCGCCCGCCGGCCAGATGGCTCGGACGGGCTTGTTGAGGGCGTGGGCGGCTTGGACTACGTCGGCGGTGCCGCCGTAGCCGCGGGCGGGTTGGCCGTCCCAGACCGCCCAGAGTTCGTCAGCGAGGGTGAGCATGTGTTGGCTGGCGGCCATGTGGGCTTCGCTGTCGGATTCGGTGAAGGGCATGTGGTGCACTTTGGTGGCTTGGGCGAGGAGCTTGCGGTACTCGGCGTGGTGCTCCTCGGGTAGGCCGGCGAGGTACTGCTCTGCTGGGACGATGACCTCGACCTGGCCGCCGTGTGCGAGTACGGCACGGGCGAACAAGGTGTCGGCGCCGTCGGCGAGGCAGGTCAGGCCGACAATGTTCGCGGTGACCGGGGCGAGCGCCTCCTCGAGCGCTTCGGCTACGAGGGCTTCGGTTGCCTCTGGGAGGAGGCGGTGTCCAGAAATGGCGATGCGCAATGGGTGCTCCTATAGCAGGGTCGATCTCAAGCGGTCGTCGAAGCGGGTCACGGTGGGTGTTGCGGACGGGGTGTTGAGGTAGCGGAACTGCCGGGCTTGCCTGATGATGCGCTCCGATCCGTACGTGATGCCTGTGTCGAGTGCGTCGAGGGCAAGGGTGAACGCCTCGTCGATTTCGCCGCGTTGGCAGGCTGCCGTCGCTACCTCCAGGGTGGTCAACGCGGCCTGCTTGGGTGCGGGTTGAGCGGTCGGGAGCGATTCGGTAAAGGCGCGGGCGGCTTCGGTGGGCTGGCCGAGTCGGACCGCAATTGAGGCCCGGGTGCGTGCGAGCTTGGTCTGGTCGAAGGGGTACACCCATGGCCAGGGAGGAGGGCCACCTGCGCGGGAGATTGCGCGTTCGGCGCTTCTGATCGCGTGGGTAGCAGCGCTCTCGTCGGGGTGGGGGCCGGAGGCGTGTGCCAGGGCTTCAAGGGACGCGAGCCAGGCGGTCGGCGTACTTCCTGCGGATGGCGGCAGTGTCTTTCGGGCTTTGTCGATCATGGCGAGGCCGAGCAGCGGGTCGCCGGCTGCGTCGATCTCGAATGAGGCAAGGCTTCCCGTCATATAGACGACGAGCAGGTCGTTCTTGGCGAGCTTGGCCGCGGTGATCGCCTGACGGTAGTAGGTGCGAGCGCTGCCGAGGTCGAGCATGTCCATGGACAGCCAGGCCGCGAAACCGGCTGCCTCGCTGACGGCGGCCGCGATGGCGGGGGTTTGTGGGCCTGCGCCGCGGTGCGCTCTGACGGCCAACTCCAGATGCGAGCGGACGCCGTCGATGAGGTCGCGAGAGCAGAAGGAGGCGTCCAGGCGTCGTTGTGAGCCGGTGATGGCCGTCAGGTCGGAGGCCGTGTTCTCGCCGGTGGCGAGCGCGGTAGCGGGGGACGGCAAGAGGGCCAGGGCGGCGAGCTTGCCGAATTGCCTGCGATTCGTGGGATCTTCCTCGTCTATCCGATGATCGCCGAATCGGAGCAGTTCTGCGGGGATGCCGAGTCGGCGGATGATGATCTGGACCTGGGCGAGCGTGAGTGAGGTCTCCCTGCGCAGGACCTTCGATACCCAGCTCTGTGTGTAGCCGACCGCCTCGCCGAGGTCGGTCTGGCTCCAGCCTCTTGCCTTCCGGATCTCTTCCATCAGGGTCGGCACGTCGCATGTTGCGAGGGCCTGACTCACGGTCGGAATCGACCAGAAACCGAGGGGCTCGTCCATGAAATCTAGGCTACGCACCGCCTCTGAGCGGCTGAGAGTCCTGATTGGAATAGGCCAGCTTCGTTTTCTAGTCGCGGCAGTGGTAGCGCCTTCCCGGGGAGTCTGCGGAACGTGACCATCAGGTTGCCGAGCGAAAGCGCCGTTTGCCGGTAGCTCGCCCCTCTGACCGCCACCTTTAGGAGCAGTTCCACATCATGCAGGATGAACAAGTTGCAAGGGCGGCGGACGGACATTACGGGCTATCGCTCGCGATTCGTTGCGGCAGCAGATGTGATCTCTCGAATGCATCCACACAGCGAGCCGTAGAAGGGCTGTGCGAGCGGTTCCCGTGGGCGCAGTGCTGGTGGGGACCGTATACGCGGAGCTGGTGGGCATACCTGCCGGGCGTCGGGCTCGGGAGGCTGGTCGAGGCCGGCGGTCCGGAGTTGCTTGCTGAGGAGATCCTGCGGGCGCTGTGGTCGTCGTGGCGGTGAAGCCCAGTGGATGCGTGCCGTTCGAAGTCTGCGGAGCGCTCGTGGAGGAAGCGATCCGCGAGGCCCTGTCAGGCCGGTTCTTCAAAGGCACGGTTGAAGAGACGCTCGCCGTGGCCCGCGGCAAGGTCGAGCAGCTTCGCGCCGACCTGGACGAGGTCGATGACGGGATCCGTGCGCCTGGCGGACACCAGGCCGCCGACACCTCCGCCTGTGGCGCGCACCAGAAGGGCGGGTGATCGGCGTCTGGACAACCTGGTCAGACCGGCTCGGCTGTGTATCTGGCGGCAACCGGGCTCGGAGACGTTCGATCCTCGGATGGGCGGGAGGCCTAGATTGAGACGTTCCTTGATTCTCGACACCCATGCCAGTTCCTGCTACTTCCGGACGTCGGTGGGAGAGGGGGAGCGCAAGGCGCTCGTGCAGATCACCGAACGGTGCAACCTGCACTGCGCACACTGCTTCGTGTCCTCGACGGCCGTCGGCGGTGACATCTCGTTGACCGACTTCACCAGCAAGGTGTTGCCCCGGCTGCGGGCCGCGCGGGTGGAGCGCATCACGCTGACCGGTGGAGAGCCGTTCGTTCATCCAGAGTTGCTACCGATGTGCGCTGCCGTCATCGAGGCGGGCCTGCCGGTGGGCATCTGCACCAACGCCACCCGCGTCACCGAGCAGCAGATCGCGGAGCTGGTCGCTCTGGACGATGTGCACATCAACGTCAGTCTCGACGGCTTCCGGCCCACCTCGCACGGCAAGTTCCGCGGCAACGTCGCCTCGTTCGAGGTGACCGTGGAGACCACCCGCAAGCTCGCGGCCGCCGGCCTGCTGCAAGGGCTGCTGTCGACTCCGAACGCGCTGACCGATCCTGAAGAGTTCGCCGACCTGTGCGCATTTGCGGTCGAGATCGGGGCCAAGTACGTCCTGATGAACCCGCTGTCATCGTTCGGACGCGGGGTCAAGTCCCAGGGACGGCTGGCCGCCCCCGAGGAGGCCATGCGGGCGATCGAGGCGGCAACGAGGCGCTTCGACGGACAGGGCGTGGAGCTGGTCCACATCCGGTTCCCCAACGAGGACAAGCCCCTGGCGGGATGCGACGCCGGAAAACTGATCTACGTCTTCGTCGACGGGGCCACAGCGGTCTGTCCCTACCTGGTGTTCGCCGCCCGCACGCCACAGTCTCAGTACGCCGACACCGAGTTCCTGGTCGGCAACATCTTGGCGGACGACGTCACCGAGGCACTGGACGGCTACGACCTGGCCGGGCGCCTTGCGATGGGACGCAACAACACCTGTCATTCGTGCACGCTGAACGGCACATGCGGAAAAGGCTGTCCGGCCGCGGTGGTCTCGCGAGGGGAACGCATCGGCGAAGTGGACGTCGAGCAGTGCCCGCAGACCGACGGCAAGCCGCTGCTGCAGATAGGACGGCGGCCGACGTGACCGGGATCTTCATAGCGATCGAGGGGCCCAACGGGGTCGGGAAGTCGGTCAGCTCCCGTCTGCTGGCCACCCGACTGGCCACGCGCGGACACTCGGTCCACCTGACCACCGAGCCGAGCCGCAATCGCCTGGGCACCCTGATACGGCAGACCGAGGCGGAACTATCCGGCCGGGCGCTCGCGCTCGCAGTCGCGGCCGACCGGGCCGCTCACGTGGTGGACGAGATCGCCCCCGCTCTGGCCGACGGGAAGATGGTGATCAGTGACCGCTACCTCCCCTCCTCTCTGGTCCTCCAACGGCTGGACGGGGTGCCTCTAGCGGAGATCTGGCGTTACAACGCCTTCGTGCCGCGCCCGTGCCTCACCCTCTACCTTGAGGAGGATCCCGCGGTCATCAGCGCCCGCTTGAAGGAGCGCCAAGTCCTCAGCAGGCTTGAGCAGACCGGTTCGCCCAGCCGTGAGCTGGCGCTGTACCGCAAGGCGTACACGTTCCTGGGGCGGCGACGCTGGCGGCAGGCGCGTATCGACTGCCGTGGTCTGACACCCGACGAAGTAGTGAAGGCCATGCTCGGCCGCATCGATCTTCTGAATCTCTGGGAAAGGAATCCCCTGTCGTGCTCTCGGTCCTGACCGTCAACCTCGGCGCGGCGGCCCGTCCGCGTGCTGAAGCCATGTTGGGCTGGCTGGCAGCTCGCCCCGAACAGGTGCTGCTGCTCACCGAGACCAGCGCGGGGCCCGGTACGGCCTACCTGCTCGAACGCTTCCGTGAGGCAGGACACGCGGTCATCAAGACCCCGGACGAAGGCGAACGGGGCGCAGCCATCGTCAGTTGCGTCAAGGTTCTGGAGGAGTCATCGGCGAAGCTCAGCAACGTCACGGTGCCCGGACGGGTCGCCGCCTGCCTTCTGGACTGCGAGCCGCGGGTCTTCGCCGTCGCCGTCTACGTGCCCAGCCGCGACCGCAGCCAGAGCAAGACCACTCGCAAGCAGCAGTTCATCACGTCCTTCCAGACGGCCCTCGCCTCCTTGCCGCAGGAGGCGGCGGCCAACGTTCTCGTGGGAGGTGACTACAACGTCATCAGCCGTGATCACGAGCCCCGCCACCGCGGCTTCCTGCCGTTCGAGTACGGCCTACTGGAGACGCTGGAGTCGACCGGCTACGTCGACACGTACACGAGGCTGCACCCCGACGAACAGGCCCACTCCTGGATCGGCCGGACCGGCGACGGCTACCGCTACGACTACTTCCACGCCGGACCTGCCCTCGCCGACAGGGTCACCGACTGCCGATACCTCCACGAGACCCGTGACAGCAAGCTCACCGACCATGCGGCGCTCACTGTGACCCTGGACGTCGTCCCCAATCTGTTGCCCACGACGGATCCGGCCACCAGCGGCGCGCTGTTCTGAGCTGGTTCAAGCGCTGTGATCCTGTGCAAGCCGAACGAGCGAGTCGTAGGTGTCGGTCACCCGCTCCAGCTTGACCCCCAGGTTGCTGGCCCATTCGTCCAGCTGCGCCTGGATAGCCAGGCCCGACTCGTCGGCGGTCGTCACCGTTTCGATCTCCAGAAACGGTCCCACGCCCTCGACCTGGTCTAGGCACAACGACCACCGCCCCGCCCGCCCGGTCCGACGCTCTTTGACGATCCGGACCGTTGGACGGAGCCCCATCTGCAGCAGCGCGTCGTGCATCTGCCCGGGGTCGGCCACGATCGTTTCGGCCTCCAGGCAGGCCATCTCGTTGTCCTGCGGGGTCTTCACGGTGAACAAGTGCTTGCCCTGCACAGTCCGAATACGTCCGAACGGGACACCGGTCTTGGGCTTGCCGTAGTCCCACCAGGTCGGAGCGTACGCCTGATCCACCTGGACGACCGGTGGGGAGAGCACAATCTCTTGATCAGCCAGAGCCTGCACCAGCGCGTCCCGCTCGATCACGCGGTACTTGACCTCGATCTCCTGAGCTCCCACGGTGCCCCCGGTCGTGACGAGTTTGCTCGAAGGAGCCTAATGGCGCCGGCCTCCTCACGAGGGCTTTTGGGCAGGCGGACGGAGATGCGGAAACTTTACGCGGGTGGATGAGCCGCGTCGTATCTGCGTGATGCCGGAGGTCGTGCTGCGGAACAAGGTCGGGCCCGGAACCGGCATCTGCGGCAGCGCCACCTTTAGTCGAGGACGAAGACTCCCTCCGTGCTTCCCCTTAGATGCACCGCCACGCCACCAGGGATTTCCACCACCTCCAGGGGCCGGGTGAGGCACCACTCCTCGTCCGGAGCGGTGGTCGGCTGGAACGGGCCCCGCCGTTCGCCGGTAGTGATGTCCCAGGCGGCCATCGCACAGCCCTTGAACCGGCCTGCGGCGGTCAACTCGCGGTACGCGACGAACAACCGGCCGTCCCGGAGAAGCGCTTCCGGACCGGGAGAATCGTTCAAGTCGCGGACCTCGATTTCGGGGACGTCGCGAGACCAGGACTTCTCGCCGGTCTGAACGTCAAAGGCGCGCAAGGCGGTCGAGTAGCGTGCTTCATCGCCCGTCCCAGTGCGGCGGTTCTCGGTGAAGACCGCCGTACCCGCCGCGGCGTGCAACTGCCCACGCTCGCCCGGATCGTCCGACCTCAATCGGCTGCCGCGTCCGCCCGGCTGCCACCACACCGGCCGGCCGTCGGCGACCCGGACTCCGACCAGGTTGTGCGACACCGTCGCCTCTTCGACCTCGCCGACCTGCCCCCGGTAGATCTCGCGAGCGTCGACGACCGCCACTCCGTCGGTGACCGCCATCGACACCTGCTCGAACCGCTGCACATCGCCGGGCTCGGCGCCATCCCGCTTGACCTGCCATGACCAGCGCGGTCGGCCGGTGCCGCCGTCGAGCCGCACCAGCCGATGATGGGGGTCGACGTGCTCCCTTTCGCTCGGGCAGGAAACGACGGTCAGTACGTCGTCACCAACTAGGGCCATTTCGGTGGGCCGGCATCCCTCGTCGAGGACGAACCGCCACGCCGTGTCGCCATCGAAGGTGAACTGGCCCAGTGCGCCGCGTCCGGTGGAGCCGGGGTCATCCCGGGCCGACGGCATGTCGACCGTTACCCGGTCTGCGCCGACGCCGACGACGCTTACGGTGTCCGGCACCGCGAAATCCGCCTTCAGCCGGCCGGAGACCGTGTCGAAGACCCATACGCGGGTGCTGGCGCGCAACCCGTCGATGAACAGCGTCCGCGGCGTGTCGACGAAGGCCGTCATCGCGAGCAGCCGCCCGTCCGGACTGACCGCCGCGCTGCCGGTGTCCACTCGGTTGGGCAGGTGCCGCGGGCCGAGGATCCGGGCGTCCCACCGGTGGAACGTCCACCGCTGCGCTCCGTTCGCCGGATCCAGCATCCGCAGACCGCGTGGGTCCAGCACCGCCAAACCGCCCGCAGTGCCGATCACGGAGATGCGGGCGGAACGGGACGTCCCCTTTTCGTTCGGCGGCGTCGACCACGCCACCGTGCCGGTCAGCGCCGGGGAACCGGCCGCCACCGGCCACGACGGCCCCGCAAAGCGCCGCCGTCACACCCGCGGTCACAAGGGGATTCCTCGACACCGTCTGCAGGCGTGACATCGCGTACCTCGGGGGCGAGTGAGCGGCCCAGATCCTGTAAGGCCCTTAGGCGTACCACGGACACCGGCCGAGCACCATGCCGCGACCGATCACCCGACGCCCGGAGCACATCACCTCGCCGGCCACCAGGCGGTCGGGATTTATGGGACGGCTGCCGAGGCGATGCCTGTTCATGGCGGGTGGCCTGCGGGAGGGCGCGACCGGGTCCACCGGAGTCATGTTCATTGTGAACTGCGCCCGCATTAATTCGGGCGACCGTCCGCCAATGGGTGCGTTATCGTTTTGTGCGGGTCGCCCCGGCGGGTTCAGGAGCGAGTGGCCTTCCGGACACCGTGCACTCGGACAGTCATCCTGTGATAGCTGGTTTCCCATCCGAAAACTCGTCCTTCACATCGGGCCTGTTACGGGGCGGCTCCTTCGCAGTTCCAGGAGAGATAGTCATGGCCCACACGCGAGACATCATCATCAAGTCCACCCACCGTGGTCTCCGCTATGAGGACGGCCGGCTGACCGACGTCCTGGAAGCGGGCCGCTACGAGGTCCCAGACGCCTCGCGGCGCCGCAAGAACAGGCCCGTCGTCGAGATCGTGCTGGTGGACGTCCGCGAGCGGGAACTGCTTCTCAAGGGTCAGGAGATCCTGACCTCGGACAAGGTCGCGGTGCGGGTCAGCATCATCACCCAGTACCGGGTCGTCGATCCGGCCGCCGCGCTGGAAAAGGTGGAGTCCTACACCGACCGTCTCTACAGCGATGTGCAGCTGGCCGCTCGCCGCTCCCTGGCGTCCATGACGCTGGAGGGGATTCTCACCAATCGCAACCAGCTCAGCGAGGACATTCTCGGTGACGTGCAGGACGCCGCGTCCGGATATGGAATCGCCATTCTGCGGGCCGACGTCAAGGACCTGGTGTTCCCCGGCAACCTCCAGGAGATCATGAACCGGGTGCTCGCCGCCGAGCGGCTCAGCGAGGCGCAGCTCGTCGAGGCCAGGACCAGCGCGGAGCGGGAGGGGATCGAGGCTCGGTCGAAGGCCGAGACCGAGCGCGTCGCGGCGGAGGCCGAGCGCGAGTCGGAGCGGATCAAGGCCGAGAGCCGCGCGGACACCCAGCGGCTGCAGGCCGAGGCGGACGCCGCCGCCCTGCGGCTGCACGCCGACGCGGCCACCGCCTACACCGACCACCCGGTGCTGCTGCGTGTACGGGAGCTGGAGACGCTGGCGCGCCTCGCCACCAACGCCGAGGCCCGCCTCTACATCGGCTTCGACAAGCACACCGACCTGCACGCGGAGTGAACACACGCCCAGGGACGACCCCGGAGGTCGTTCCTGGGCGCGCGGGTGGTCACGTGCCGGCCACCATCACCGGGATCGTCAGCGCTATCAGGGCGGTCAGGATCCACAGGGCGGGCGCCGAGCCGAGGACCTGTTCGCGGCGGGCGGTGGCGCGGGCGGCCTCCAGGTCGCTGCGGGCCAGCCACCACGGGTTCTCCCGGTGTTCCAGCCAGGCGTGGACGGCGCCCAGCGCGCCGCCGTAGGCGAGGTGGCCGATGAGGCTCGCGAAGTCCGCGGCGATCGTGGGGGCCGTCCACCACAGGGGGACGTCCAGCACCGCGGGCATCAGGGTCAGGCCGCCGAACACCCACCAGAAGAACCCATAGGAGAGCCCCCAGCCGACGCCGGAGACCAGGTCGTAGCCGCGTCCGCGGAACAGCAGCGCGTAGGACACGCCGATGCCCTGGGCGATGAGGAGATGGACGATCCACCCGGCGACGTCGCCGCCCGCGCCGACGAGTTTCGCCACCGTGGTCAGCACGTCCACGGCGCCCCACACGAGACCGAAGAGGATCCCGCCGACGAGTCCGGACAGCGCGCCGTAGCCGACGACCCGCAGGCCGCGGGTCCCGATCGCGCGGTTGCGGAGCCGGACGTCGTCGACGAACAGGGCGCGGGCCAGGGAACCGAGCCAGCCGAAGACGGCCGCGATCCCGGCGCCGGCCAGCAGGTACGGCGGCAACCTGGTCGCGGCGTCCGCCACGGCGGGCTGCGACCAGTCGAGGCCGCCGTCGTCCAGCAGCGGGGTGAGGGTGAGGCCGGCGACGACCCACCACAGGAAGCCGTAGGCGGTGCCGCGGACGATCGCCGGGCCGGTGCCCTCCGCGCGCCCGGTGAACAGCAGCGGGTAGCCGACGCCCATGCAGACCGCGACGGCCGGCAGCCACCCGAGACGCGCGCCGGCGCCGGCGCCGAACGCGAGGACGAGGAGGCCGCCGACGATCACGGCGGCGAGCAGTCCTCGGAGGAGCGTTCTCGGGCGCAGGTGGTCCCGGGCGACGGAACCGCCGTCCCGCTGGAGAAGTGCGAAGCCGACCGCGGTGACCGCCCCGTAGTAGAGGTGGCCCAGCAGGCTCGGCACGGCGGCCTGCGCGGCGTCCAGGCTCCAGGTCATCGGCGTACCGGACAGCAGCGGCAGCAACGTCAGGGTCCCCAGGAACCACCAGAACACGCCGTAGGCCAGGCCCCAGAACAGCAGTTCGCTCGACCGGATCCGCTGGTGCGCCGCGAGCAGCCCGAACCCGGCGCCGACCGTGACCGCGATCGCCATGTTCAGGACGAAGCCGAGCCACGGCGCGCTGGACCCGGCGAGGACGGCGACGTCCGGGAGGGTGCCGAGCGACAGCATCGCCGCACCCCAGACCAGGCCCCCGGCCGCGCCGGCGAACGCGCCGGCGGGTGCGCCGCGCCCCGGGAACACCGGCTCGCGCACCGGTTCGCGCACCGCCTCCGCCGTCATCGCGCACCCTGCCCGGGCAGCGGCGCCGGAGCGTCGGCGGGTGGGCCGGTGACGACGATGTCGCGCGGGAACGCCGCGTCCAGGACCCAGTCGAGGAGGACGCGGACGCGGCGTTCGACGCCGGGCAGCTTGGCGAGGTAGATGCCGCGCCACAGCAGCCAGGCGACCAGGCCGGAGAAGGGCCGGCCGCGGATCTCACCCGCGGCGGTGCGATGGCCGAGCGCGACGAACGTCCCGATGGTCCTGAACCGGAACGGGTGGGGGCGCTGGCCGCCCAGGACGGCGGCGATGTTGTCGGCGACCGCCTTGCCCTCGCGTGTCGCGTGCTGGGCGGTCGGCGGGTAGAGGGCGCCGTCCTCGGCGGGGATCTGGGCGCAGTCACCGATCGCCCAGACGCGGTCGAGTTCGAACGCGCGGAGCGTCCGGTCGACGACGACGGAGCCGCGGCGGCCGCTCTCACCGGGAAGGATCCGCAGCAGCGGGTTCGACCGGTTGCCCGCCGTCCACACGAAGGTCGCCGTCTCGATCACCTCGCCGCTGTCGAGCCGCACGCTCCGGCCGGTCGCGGCGGTCGCGCGGGCACCGAGCCGGAACTCGATGCCGCGGGCCCGCAGCTTCGTCAGCGCGTAGTCGCCCAGCCGGTCCGACAGTTCCGGCAGGATGCGCTCTTCGGTGTGGACGAGGACGAAACGCGGCTCGTCCGGGTCGATGGCGGGATAGAAGTGGAGCACGTCGTGAGTGAGGTCGTACAGCTCGGCGACCGACTCCGTCCCGGCGAACCCGCCGCCCGCGACGACGAAGGTCAGCAGGCGCCTCCGCTCCGCCGGGTCGGCCTCCTGGTCGGCGCGCTCCAGCAGCGCCAGCACCCGGTCCCGCAGCCGCACCGCGTCCGCGAGCGACTTCAGGGTCAGCGCGTGCTCCGCCACGCCCGGCAACTCGGGAAAATGCGGGACGGACCCGACCGCGAGCACCAGATGCTCGTACCCGACGGCCTCGCCCCCCGACTCGAGGACGACGCGCCGCCGCGCGACGTCGACGCCGGCGACCCGCCCGTGCCGGAACCGCGTGTGGGACGCGGCGGCGCGAACCGGTGAGCTGATGTGCCGCTCCTCCAGCCCGCCGGACGCCACCTCGGCGAGCATCGGCGTGAACAGCAGGTAGTTGGAGTCGCTGATCAGCGTCACGTCGATGCGGTGGCCCCGCAGGTTCAGCCGCTCGAACCGGCGCGCGGCGCTGACACCGCCGAACCCTCCCCCGACGATGACGACGCGCGGCGCGGGCTTTTCCGGATTTGCCGGACGTCCGGGGAGCCGGCGCGCGGCGACGTGGAACAGCATCCCGGCGAGCGTCCCCTGGAGCAGTGAGCCGACGAGTTCCGGGTACACGGCCGTGGCGGCCTCGACCGACCAGGTCGGGCTGGTGCCCCGGAGCCACGGACTCAGCGTCAGCCACCACACCGTCCAGCCGAGAAGCCCGAGCAGCAGCCCGCCCGCCGCCGACACCGCAAGGCCGGACGGACGCCGTCCGACGAACACGCCGAGCAGTTCACCGACGACCGCCGCGTACAGGGCGAACACCGCCCAGCCGTACGTCCCGTGGGACGCGAGCAAGTTCTGCGAGGCCATCAGCGCGCCGACCGCCAGCCCCGACGCCAGCCCGCTGCCCATCCCGACGAGCACCCGGACGCCGCCCCTGAGCGCCGTAGGTCCTTGCTCTCGAAACCGCACGTCACATCACCGTCCCCCGCCGTGGGCGGGGCCGCCCGCTCGTCCCCGTCCCAGCAGAGCCTCGGGACCGGACGAACCGCCCCCGTGAAAACCGGCGCGTTCCGACCCCGAGGCACTCGCTTCCCCGTACGGGCGGATGCGGCCGGCCGGTTCAGCGGAGCCGCGCCGAATTCCGGCGGGAGGAGTGGGCGCCGGTTACGGGGCGGCCGGGGCCTCCGGCGGGGTGCGGCGTTTGCGCGGGGCGGCGGAGCGGGGCGGCTGGGTGCGCATGTGGTCGCGCACGCGGGTCATGATGTCGCCGAGATGGTGCAGGTCATCGCCGGACATGGGGTCGAACAGCAGGCGGCGGACGCCCCGGACGTGGCCGGGCAGGACGCGGCCGAAGAGCGCCAGGCCGTCCTCGGTGATGGTGACCAGGGTGGCGCGCTCGTCGTCGCGGCCGGGAGCACGGGTGATGAGGCCGGCCTTCTCCAGCAGGCCGGCCTGGTAGGTCAGGCCGCTGCGGCTGTAGACGACGCCGTCGGCCAGCTGCGTCATGGTCAGCGGGCCCTGCGCGTCGGCGAGGCGGGCCAGAAGCTGGAACTGCACGTAGCTGAGGTCGCCCTCGGCGCGCAGTTGCTGTTCGACCTGGTGCTGGAGGAGGCTGACGGCCTCCATGAGCATGAAGTAGGCCCCGAGCTCCTGGGGATCGAGCGCCTCACCGTCATCGGCGCCGGCGTCGGGGTGGGTGGCGCTCATCCCGCCATCGTACGTGCTTCGAACTCAAAGCATTGTGACGAGGGTCACGGGCCCGCCCGGTATTGCTTCGAAGTTGAAGCAGGTTACGGTGGCAACATGCTTCGACTTCGAAGCACGAGTGAAGGAGAGATCATGAAGGCTGTGCGTTACCACTCCTACGGCGACAGCGGCGTCCTGGTGTACGAGGACGCCGATCGTCCGGCTGCGGGAGCGGGACAGGTGGTGGTGAAGGTGGCCGGAACCTCGTTCAACCCGGTGGACGCCGGGCTCCGCGGCGGATACCTGCAACAGGCCTTCCCGCTCGCCCTCCCGCACATCCCGAACTTCGACGTGGCGGGCACCATCGCTGAGGTCGGCGAAGGGGCCGGCGGCTGGAACGTCGGGGACGCCGTCGTGGCGTTCCTGCCGATGAACGAGCCGGGCGCAGCCGCCGAATACGTCGCCGCACCCGCCGAGGCGCTGGCCGCCGCCCCCCGCACGGTCGATCCGGCCGACGCGGCGGCACTGCCCTCGTCCGGCCTGACGGCCTGGCAGGCGCTGTTCGAGCACGCCGGACTCAAGGCGGGGCAGAGCATCCTGGTCAACGGCGCGGGCGGCGCGGTCGGCGGCTACGCCGTCCAGCTCGCCGTGCAGGCGGGCGCCACCGTGACCGCGACCGCGAGCGCCCGCAGCGTCGACCGCATCCGCTCCTACCGGGCCGACCGGATCGTCGACTACACCGACACCCCGGTCCCGCAGGCGGTCGCCGGGCAGCGGTTCGACGTCGTCCTGAACCTGGCGAAGACCACCCCCGAGGAGACCTCGCGGCTCGTGGACCTGGTCGCCGACGGCGGAGCCTTCGTCAACACCGTTCCCCCCGGCCCGCAGGACGCCGGACGCGGAGTGCGGACGGTGCAGATGTTCGTCCGCAGCGACGCCTCCCAGCTCGCCGGCCTCGTCACCCGCGTCGACGCCGGCGACCTGAAGATCGACGTCGCCCAGCGGCGGCCCCTGAGCGACCTGGCCGCCGTCCACGACGATTCCGACGCCGGACGCCTGCCCGGCAAGACCGTCCTGACCCCTTGATTCCATGCACCGGACCTTGACGCACCGCGAAGGCGTGGCCGGCTCCATCCACGACCACGCCTTCGCGATGACTGCGGGCTCCAGCGACGGCATCCGCACCGGGGCGGCGGTGCGGATGCCGGCGGTCAGGACCGTTGACCGGGCTCGTCGACGACGGCGATGGCGTCGCGGACGATGAGACGCTGCAACGTCCCCGCCTTCACCGTGCTCGGGGCTTCGCCGTCCGACTCTGTCGTGTGAGTCTTGACCGCGACCGCACGCTCCCCGAGGTAGGCGTAGGTCTTCGGATCGAGCAGCACCTCCTCGTGCAGCCAGCCGTAGAAGGTCCGTCCCAGGGCGATCATCGGCCGGCCGTTGACGTCGACCCTGCCCTTGATCGGCGTCACGCCGGGGATCAGCTTGATGGCCCGGAAGATCGCCGCCTCCCTCTCCGGGGACTGGACGCTTTCACGCAGAATGGTGACCAGCCTTTCGTAGGCGAGGTCGTAGTAGCCCTCGCTCCCGCCGACCTTCCGCAGCAGCGCCTCGGGGTCGCTGGGCAGAGGATCGAACTCGGACGCGGTGGACGGGGTCCCGAGTTCCGGCCCGGTCTGCACCTTGCCGTCCTTGTAAGCGGCGAACTGCCTGCCGTCGACCCGCCGCCAGAGCTCCCAGGCATTCGTCTTGTACGGACCGCCCGTGGCGAGCCCGCCCGCGTTGGCCGACGTTGTCAGCCGCATCTTCGTGTAGACCCACTGCCGGGGCTTCGGGAGGGTGAACGGCCGGGTCTCCGCGGCCTTGGCGGCCTGGTCGAGGACGTGTGCCGCCTGCGCGACCGAACCCAGCGGAATGTCCGGGGGCAGCGGCGGCTTGGTCCGCCGTCCATCATCGTCGGCCAGGACGATCACCCCGGCGGCCATCGCCGCCAGCGCGCCCGCGGCGACAAGGCGTACGCCCAGCCGCGGGAGGCGGAACCGGCGGCGCGGCCGCTCCGGCTTCACCGGTTCCCCGCCGGCCGGTGTCCAAGCTGCCGTTTCGGCGTGGGAACCCTCGTTCGGCGCGGCCGCCATGACGTCTTTCACCAGGGCCCGCGCGGCCGGCCGGCCGGCGAACCCGGCCAGGGACTCGTCGCGGACGCGGGCCATCGAACGCACCAACTCGTCGGTGGAGTGAGGCTTCATGTCAGGTGCTCCGTTCGCTGATGGGACGCGTGGTGGCGACGGGAATCACGTCGCTCTGCGCCGCGCGCAGGGCACGGGAGAAGCGCTTGCGCGCCCGATGCAACCGGACGCGCGCCGCCCCCGCCGAGCAGCCGAGGACCGCGGCGACGGCGGAGTGGTCCAGTCCCTCCCAGGCGACCAGGCCGAGCAACTCGCGATCGTCGTCGGACAGGCCGCGGAAGGCGTCGGCGATCGCCGACGCCTCGACCGGATCCTCGACGCCGACCGCGGCGATCTCGTCCCGCAGGTCGTGGCGCAGGCTCGTCGTACGCCGCCGACGCTGCGCCTCGCCCCGCCAGTGATTGGCCAGCACCCGGCGCGCGACGCCGTACAGCCACAGCCGCGCCCGGCCGCCGGGCGGAATCTCCTCCAGCCGCCTCCACGCGATGGTGAACGTCTCCGCGACGACATCGGCGGCGTCATCCGGCGACGGACAGCGACGCAGCACATAGCCCAGGATCGGCTCGTACGTCGCGGTGTACATCGCCTCGAACCTGTCCTCGCGATCACCCATCGAAGCCCCGATGGCCGGATCTCTCATGGCGCACGCGCATCTCCTTCACTGGGGGGACACCCCGTACGTGTCGAGAGATCCACCAGTGTTACCGCCCAACGCCCCGTCAGTGGGCGGGCTTGCCGAACCAGCGGGAGAGGTGGTCGTCCAGGTCCTGCTGATCGTCGCCGATCCAGGCGACGTGGCCGTCGGGGCGGAGCAGGACGCATGGAACATCCAGGGCCGCGGTGGGATCCGACAGGTGATCGACCCGGTCCGACCAGCCGCCGGCGGTCAGGCGTTCGGTGCGGTCCAGCAGCAGGCCGCGGCCGCGATGCAGCAGACCGTAGAGGCGGCCCTGGTCCACGTCGATGTCGCGCAGGCGGCGGCCGAGCAGGTCGGGGCCTTCGCCGAAGTCGTAGCGGACGCCGATCGCGGTGATCTTCTCGATCAGATGGCGGTTCACCTCGTCGAAGTCCATCAGTTCGGTGAGCAGCCTGCGCACGGCCTGCGGACCCGGCTCGGCGGACAGCAGTTCCGTCTGGGCGCGAGTGTTGTCCAGCACGTCCTCGGCGACCGGACGGCGTTCGGCCTCGTAGGTGTCCAGCAGGGTTTCCGGCGCCCAGCCGCGGATCTGCGCGGCCAGTTTCCAGCCGAGGTTGAAGGCGTCCTGAACACCCAGGTTGAGGCCCTGACCGCCGATGGGCGGATGGACGTGTGCCGCGTCGCCGGCCAGCAACACCCGGCCGACCCGATAACGCTCGGCCAGCCGGGTGGCGTCCCCGAAGCGGGACAGCCAGCGCGGGGAGTGCACGCCGAAATCGGTTCCGGCGATCGCGCGCAACTGTTGCTGGAAATCCTCAAGGGTCGGCGGTTCCGCGCGATCGCCGACTCCCGCGGCGGGGACGACGACGCTATAGACGCCCTCGCCGAAGGGCCTGAGCCAGAATCGCCGATGGGTCGCGCCGACTTCGGTCACCTTGGCGGCGATCTCCTCCTGCGGCACACCCACTTCCATCTCGCCCATCAGCGTCTCGGTCCGCGAGGGCTCGCCGGGGAAGCCGACGCCGAGCAGTTTGCGCACCGTGCTTCGCCCGCCGTCGCAGCCGACGAGATAGCGCGAACGCACTTGTTCCCCGTCGGCCAGCCGGACGGTCACGCCCTCGTCGTCCTGCTCGAAACCGGCGACCGCGCAACCGTGCCGGACCTGCGCACCCAGTTCGACCGCATGTTCTTCCAGCAGACGAACGACGACCGGCTGCGGGATGCCCAGCAGATAGGCGTGCGCGGAGTCCAGGCGCTTGGGCGCGGGTTTGGCGATGGCGGCGAAGAATCCGGCGGCCGGACGCTTTCTTCCGTGTTCGAGAATGCGGTCCAGCAGTCCGCGCATCGCCATCAGCTCGAGACTGCGAATATGCAGACCGACGATGCGGACGAACGACACGGGCTCGGTTTCCTTCTCCAGAACGAGTACCCGCACATCGTGCAGCCGAAGTTCGGCGGCCAGCATGGCACCGGTCGGCCCGCACCCGGCAATGATCACGTCGAACATGTGGGGTGGGCGATCGGCGCCGGAGGCCCGCGAACGGAGTTCGGGGACATCGCCCACGGTGGAGTCGCGCTCGGTCGTGTCGCTTGACGACGGCTTGGCGGTGAACTGCGGAGCATGCATGGGTGTTGCCTTTCGGGAGTGCCTTGTTGTCGAGGCGCTCCCGGCGACACCTACGTCAATCGCCGGCCATGACGGGAAGGGGGAGCACCCACGTCGATCCGTTCATGGGTCTCACCTCCTCGGGCGGTGTCACGGTCAACGGCAAGTTACAAGCCCGAGCATCACGCCGTCCACCCCTTTCCCCACCACGTGATCACGACCGGAACCCCGCAGCGGACGGTCTACTGGGCCATGTCGACGAAGCGGCTGTAGTGGCCCTGGAAGGCGACGGTGACGGTGGCGGTGGGGCCGTTGCGGTGCTTGGCCACGATCAGGTCGGCCTCACCTGCGCGCGGCGACTCCTTCTCGTAGGCGTCCTCCCGGTGCAGCAGGATCACCATGTCCGCATCCTGTTCGATTGAGCCACTTTCACGGAGATCGGACACCATGGGCTTTTTGTCCGTCCGCTGCTCGGGGCCTCGGTTGAGCTGCGACAAGGCGATGACCGGGACGCCCAGCTCCTTCGCGAGGAGCTTCAACGACCGGGAGAACTCCGACACCTCGACCTGGCGGCTCTCCACGCGCTTCCCCGACGTCATCAGCTGCAGATAGTCGACGATGACCAGCCGCAGATCATGCTGCTGCTTCAGCCGCCGGCACTTCGCCCGGATCTCCATCATCGACATGTTCGGCGAGTCGTCGATGAACAGCGGCGCCTCGGCGACCTCGCTCATCCGCCGGGCCAGGCGCGTCCAGTCCTCGTCCTGCATCGTGCCGGACCGCATCGCATGCAGCGCCACCCGCGCCTCGGCGGACAGCAGCCGCATCGTGATCTCGTTGCGCCCCATCTCCAGGCTGAAGAACGCCGACGTCAACCCGTGCTTGATGGACGCGGCACGGGCGAAGTCGAGCGCGAGGGTCGAGTTGTGCGTCGGGATGCACGACCGCCCCGCCAGATACATGTGGTCGTCGTTGTCGACCTGGACGCACCGCACCGGCACGCTCGGCACCCGCCGCACGTCCACGATGTACCGCACCTGAGTCTCCGGGTGCACGTTCTCGCGCTGTCGCTCTGCCTTACGCGACAGCCGGAACACCGTCTCGGCAGGCGTGAAGTTGATCCGGTAGTACGTCGAGGTCTCGGACGACCGCCCCTTGACCGGCTTGGTGGTCATGGTCGCCCGGTAGCCGAGGCTGAGGATCAGCTCATGAGCGTTCTCCGCCAGCTGCTTGTTGACGAACGCGAGCCGGACCTCGCCGATCTTCGACACGTGGCCGTCGGTGTCGAGCATCCCCGCGAGCAACGCCCGCCGCTGCGCTTCGGACGCCCGCAAATATTCGGGGGGAATGTGCTTGTTCCGCCAGAGCCCCAGCTCCTTGATCTTCCCGGTCAGCCCCGGAAGCCCGAACTGCCCCAGAGTCTGGCGCCGCTCCACGGGCTGCCCGGCTGCCTCGATATGCTCCAGGATCTCCTCGTCGAAGCACGTGATGGATCCTTCCCAGCTACGCCCATCCCCGAGCCATGCACCTAGAACGTATGGATCGACGGGCAGACTGGCTGAGGGCAACTGGAACGGGGCGGCAACCTCCACGGCATGGTTGGGCCGGTTGTCGCCGTCGCAGCGCAGGGTGGCGGCTATCTCTTCCGTCGTCTTGATGGGCCGATGCTTGGCGGTGGTCGCAAAGTTCACTGGGCGGACGGCGCGCCCCAGCAGGCCACGGTAGAGGCTCGTGCAGCCGTAGCGAGGCTGACGCTTCGAGATGCTCACGTCGGCTTCGCCGCGGTGGCCCAGGTCCCGAGTGACCGCGTACAGCGCGTGCTCGAACTCGGTTCCCACCTCGGCCACGGCCTCACGATGCGACAGGAGCCGCCGTGGCCGCTCGTTGGCGTCCGCCGTCGCCGACCTCACACGATTGATCGCTTCGTCCGGCCAGTGGTGAGCAGTCTTGTTCTCGGTCCGCTGACGGCGGCCGGCGCGGGTAGTGGTGCGCCACTGGTGTTCGGCGTCGGCGATGATCACCTCGCCGTCGGAGAACTCGATCTCGTAGCAGGGGCGGTCGTACATCACCTCGGTGGCGGCCACGACTCGGGTCGGCTTGCCGTCGGCGCCGAGCAGGAAATCCCCGACCTTCACCTCGCCCATGGTGGTCCACCCAAAAGGGGTCGGAAGGGGAGTTTTCAGACAATTCGCCTTGCCCATCGCAGGGCGGGCGGCGACGACGATCATCTGTCCGGCGTGGAGGCCGTTGGTGAGGGCGTCCAGGTCGGCGAAGCCGGTCGGGCAGCCGACCATCTGGCCGCCGCGGCTGCCGATCGCCTCGATCTCGTCCAGCGCGCCCGGCATGATCTCGCTGAGGGGGACGTAGTCCTCACCGGCGCGCTTCTCGGCGATGGCGAAGACCTCGGCCTGGGCCCGGTCGAGAACGTCGTCGGCGTCGGCCCCGTCGGCGGCGTAGCCCATCTGGACGATGCGGGTGCCGGTCTCGACCAGGCGGCGCAGGATCGAACGCTCGTGGACGATCTTGGCGTAGTACCCGGCGTTGGCCGCGGTGGGCACCAGGGAGATCAGGGTGTGCAGGTACGGGGCGCCGCCGATGCGGCCGATCTCGCCGTTCTTGGTGAGCTCGCCGGCGACGGTGACGGCGTCGGCGGGGTCGCCGCGACCGTAGAGGTCGAGGATGACGTCGTAGATGATCCCGTGTGCGGGGCGGTAGAAGTCCGGGGTGCGCAGGAGCTCGACGACCTCCGCGATGGCGTCCGGGGAGAGCAGCATCCCGCCGAGCACGCCCTGCTCCGCGGAGATGTCGTGCGGTGGAGTGCGCTCGAAATCCGGCTCCGGCGGTCCAAGCTCGGCCACGCTCACCGTCGCACCCCCTTCATCTCGGTCGCCCGCGGCCCCGTCCGCCTCATCGCCGACCGTTCGTCCCACGTCTACCTGACGCGTCCGACATTCTCGCGAGCCCACGCGGCGGCGAGCAAAGCGTCCTGTGGACAAGCCTGTGGAGTCCCTGTGCAGACACGCCGGAAAGGTTGTGCACGACCTGTGGAAAACTCTGTGGATTCATCGTGGAAGACTTCGATGACAGCCAGCTGAGCTGCAAGGACGTCATCCACCGGGTGTGCGGGAAAGAAAGGTCGGCCGCCTCGCCCGATGTAAGGGGTCAAGCTGCTGACGAGAATTACAGGGCTGGTACTCTCGGCGCGGTGACGACCTCCCGGCGGCCCGCGACCGCGCATGATCGCGAGATCCTGCGCCTGGCCGTCCCGGCGTTCGGCGCGCTCGTCGCCGAACCCCTGTTCCTGCTGTCGGACTCGGCGATCGTCGGGCACCTCGGCACCGCGCAGCTCGGCGGACTGGGAGTCGCCGGCCAGGCCCTGAGCACGCTGGTCTACCTGTGCGTCTTCCTCGCCTACGGGACGACGGCCGGGGTGGCCCGGCAGATCGGCGCCGGGGACCTGCGGGCCGCGATCCGGCAGGGCATCGACGGCATGTGGCTCGCGCTCGCCATCGGGGTCGCGCTGATCGTCGCCGGCTGGCCGCTGATCCCGCTGATCGTGGACGCGTTCGGCGCGTCCCCCGTCGTCGCGCCCTACGCCGCGACCTACCTGCGGGTGAGCCTCTTCGGCATCCCGTCGATGCTGGTCATCCTCGCCGGGACGGGGGTGCTGCGCGGCCTCCAGGACACCCGTACGCCGCTCCTCGTCTCGATCGGCGGGTTCTCGCTGAACATCGTCCTCAACGTGCTGTTCGTGATCGTCCTGGACTGGGGGATCGCCGGCGCGGCCTGGGGAACCGTGATCGCCCAGACGGGGAGCGCCGCCGTCTACGTCCTGGTCGTCCTGCGGGCGGCGCGGCGGCATTCGGCGCCGGTGCGTCCCGACATGGACGGGCTGAGGACGTCCGCCACGGCGGGGTTCGGGCTCCTGCTCCGGACGGCGGCCCTACGCGTCGTCCTCATCGTGGGCACCTCGATCGCGGCCCGCATGGGGGACGAGGAGATCGCCGCGTACCAGGTGGGTTTCCAGGTGTGGACGCTCTTGGCGTTCGCGCTCGACGCCATCGCGATCGCCGGGCAGGCGATCACCGGGCGCTATCTGGGCGCGGGCGACATCGCCGGCACGCGGGCCGTCACACGCCGGATGGTGTGGTGGGGGATCGGCTGCGGCGTGGCCTTCGGGCTGATCGTCCTGCTGGTCCGTCCGTGGCTGCCGGGCCTGTTCACCTCGGACGGCGGAGTCCGCGAACTGCTGCTGGCCTCGCTGCTCCTCGTCGCGGTGATGCAACCCGTCGCGGGCGTGGTGTTCGTCCTGGACGGGATCCTGATCGGCGCGGGCGACGGCGCGTACCTCGCCGCGACGACGCTGATCGCGACGGTCGTCTTCCTGCCCGCCGCCATCGTCCTCTACCGGGTGGACGCCGGGCTGATCGGGCTCTGGTCGGCGATCGGCCTGTGGATGCTGACCCGGATGCTCACCCTGGGCCTGCGCGCCCGCGGCGACCGCTGGATGGTCACCGGCGCCGTCCGCTGAGAGCCGATTTCCGCGAAGCGCACCCGCCCCGGCAGTCACACTCGCTACTATTCGAACATGTGTTCCACACACGGCGAGCGGATGGCCCGGCTGACACAGGCGATCGACGACCTGGCGGCGGAGGGCCTCGCGGGGCTGCCCCCGGAGACCCTGGTGGAACGGGTCGCGGGGATCTGGTCCCTGGTCGAAGGCATCGACCCCGAGATCGCCCGCCGCCGCACCCGCTACACCACCCCCGAAACGTAGCGGCGCCCGCCGCGGCCGGCCGGTCAGCCGAAGTCGCCGAAAGTCGGGAACGCCGGCATCTGCTGGCCACCGGTGACACCGCCCGGGCTCGGCGAACCGTTCAGCCGGGCGGCCACCGACCTGCGGAGCTTCGGCAACTGGGCGTAGAGCACGTCGCCGGGGCACGCGGTGCTGTTGTAGTCCCGGTGGCCGACGATCGCCTGGGACGGGTCGAGGTTGTACGCCTGGCAGAGCCAGACGCACACCTCCACGAGCGAGTCCCACAGACGTCCCGGGACGCGTTTGTTCGTGTATGTGCCCTCGTTCTCGATCCCGATCGTGTGCCCGTTGTGGTGCAGGACCTGCGCGCCGACGGCGAGATCGCCCGCCCGGACGGCTTTCAGGCTCCTGTTGCGTCCCTCCATCACGATGCCGCCGCGGCTGATCGTGAGTTGCTGGCCCGTGTCGTCCCAGCCGTTCCCGTTCATGTGGAAGTTCTGGATGGACCGGGACAGGGCGAACGCGTGGCCGAGCGAGCGGTCACTGGAGTTCGCCGTGGCCGTGTGGTGGACGACGATGTGGTCAGGTGGCCGGCCGAGGACCTTGGCGGGACGCCGCGGCGGCCGCGCGTTCCATTGCGCACGCGTGTACACGTGTGGAACGTCCGCCGTGAATGCGACGTGATCGCCGACCCGGTGGTCCGGTCCGGCGGAAAACTCGTCCGCCATGGCCGCATTCTGGACGGGAGCTCCCATCCACAATGCCTCCAGCAGGCCCGCCCCCACCACGCCGCCGATGAGCGACCGGCGCGTCACCGGTGGGCCGCCCCGTCGCCGGCCGTCCGCGCTCTCCCCCGAATGCGCGATCAACACCGTCCCCCTTCGTTCCGCGGCGATCTTGTCACGGAACGTATTGACCGCTTAGTTGATCAACCAAACACAGGGCGGTTCGTGGACGTTTCACATGAAACCCAGGGGACATCACCCCCGTTTGAACGAGGCAACGCCGGACCTTGCAACAGAGATTGCCGACGTTAGAGCCGCCCGGAGGCGGTTCCCGGCGACGGCACGCCGGCGCCCCGATGGCGCCGACCCCGGCGACGCGTGGGCGCAGACATGACGCGTGGGCGCAGACATGACGCGTGGGCGCAGACACGAACCGTGGGCGTGCACGAGACGCGCGGGCGCGGACACGACGCGTGGGCGCGGACACGGACACGACGCGTGGGCGCGGACACGACGCGTGGGCGCGGGCACGACCCGTGGGCGTGCACGCGACGCGTGGCCGGGATCAACCAGGTCGGAGTGGCCGCAACCGGTACGCACTCCAGGCCACGCCCATGATCCCGAACACGGTCAGCAGTACGCCCGCGCCGACCACGTTGCCGGAATGCGCGATCCATCGGTCGACGACCGGCACGCGGGACGCGGTGACTTCCTGCGGGTCGCGTCGTCCGTCATGGTCGACGAAGGTCAGCCTGGTGCGCTTGTGCGGCCCGATGTCAGAGGGGACGCCGTCGCGGTGGGCGCGCAGCGCGGCCTGCGCGGCCCGCCGGTCGGCCTCGTCGTTGGCGCGCACCTGGGCCGGGCTCTCACCTATGCAGTGCCAGACCGTACCGCCCTTGACGGAGACGGAACGGCAGTCGACACGGGTGAAGGTGTGCGTCTCCAGCCCGAGCGCACCCGTACCCGCCGAGGTCACGCCGACGCCGGCCGCCGCCGTCAGCACCCCGGCGGACAGCCACCCCAGCCCCGCAGCCGTCCATCGCCCTCGCCGCATTCCGCTCCCAGGAGTGTCCCTGCGGCCAGAGTACGCAAACGCCATGTATCCGACGCCGAGTCAACGGAGCCGGCCTGCCGGAAGCACGTGCGGCGGTGGTTGCGGCGTGTGGGCGGGGGGGTCGGCGTCGGAGGTGGTGTGGTGGATGCGAAACGACCCCCGTGCCTCGGGTGGTCCCGGGGCGCGAGGGTCGTTCGGTGGAGCGTGTCAGGCTTCGACGACGTCGACGTCGATGGTGGCGTTGACGTCGCTGTGAAGGCGGACGCTGACCCGGTGGGTGCCGACCGTCTTGATCGGGTTGCCGATCTCGATGCGGCGGCGGTCCAGGTCGGGGCCGTCGGCCGCGCGGACCGCCTCGGCGATGTCGGCGGCGGTCACGGCGCCGAAGAGGCGGCCGCCGCTGCCGGTGCGGGTGCGCAGCGTCACCCGCAGCGCCGCCAGCCGGCCGGCGACCTCCTTGGCGTGCTCGACCGTGGCGATCTCGCGGGACGAGCGCGCCTTCTTGATCGAGTCGATCTCCTTCTCGGCGCCCCGGGTCCACCTGATCGCGAAACCGCGGGGGACGAGGTAGTTGCGGCCGTAGCCGTCCCGGACCTCGATGACGTCACCGGGCTCGCCGAGCCCGGAGACCTGCTGGGTCAGGATGAGCTTCATGATCTATCCCCCTGCCTCAGCGCGCGGTGCTGGTGTAGGGCAGCAGCGCCATCTCGCGGGCGTTCTTGATCGCCGTGGCGACGTCCCGCTGGTGCTGGGTGCAGTTTCCGGTCACCCGCCGGGCACGGATCTTGCCGCGGTCGGAGATGAACTTCCGCAGCAGGCCGGTGTCCTTGTAGTCGACGTAGGAGATCTTCTCCTGGCAGAAAACGCAAACCTTCTTCTTCGGCTTGCGGGGAGGTGGCTTCGCCATCGTGGTGCTCCTTTGGGAGAGCCCCGCTCACGCGGGAATGGACGTGTACTTGATCTTGCTGGCCGGAACGGCCGGTCTAGAACGGCGGGTCGTCGGAGAATCCGCCTCCGCCGCCACCGCCGCCGGTGGCCCAGGGGTCGTCGGCAGGGGGGCCGCCCTGCTGGCCGCCGCCGAAGCCGCCGCCCTGCTGGCCGCCGCCACCGCCGCCGCCGAAACCGCCGCCGCCCTGGCCGCCGCCACCGCCGCCGCCGCCGCCGAAGCCGCCGCCACCGCCACCGCCCTGCCGCTGGGTCTTGTTGACCTTGGCGGTCGCGCTGCGCAGTGACGGGCCGACCTCTTCGACCTCGATCTCGAAGACGGTGCGCTTCTCACCCTCGCGGGTCTCGTACGACCGCTGCTGGAGACGGCCCTGCACGATCACGCGCATGCCGCGCTGCAGGGTCTCGGCCACGTTCTCCGCGGCCTGCCGCCAGACGTTGCAGGTGAGGAACAGCGCCTCGCGGTCCTTCCAGTCACCCGACTGGCGGTCGAAGTACCGCGGGGTCGAGGCGATGCGGAAGGACGCGACGGCCTGGCCGCTCGAGGTGAAGCGCAGATTCGGGTCCTCGACGAGGTTCCCGACGATCGTGATTACGGTGTCGCCTGCCATGGGGCTCGCTCCGGCTGGTGAGAGGGCTGAGCCTGGCTCAGTGGACCTCGGGGCGGATGACCTTGGTACGGAGGATCGACTCGCTCAGGTTGAGCTGCCGGTCGAGCTCCTTGACCGTGGCAGGCTCAGCCGACAGGTCGACCACCGCGTAGATGCCTTCGGACTTCTTCTGGATGTCGTACGCCAGGCGCCGGCGGCCCCAGACGTCGACCTTCTCCACGCTGCCGCCGCCGTCCTTGACGACCTTCAGGAACGGGTCGAGGGCCGCACTCGCGGTGCGCTCGTCGATGGCGGGGTCGAGAATGGTCATGAGTTCGTAACGACGCATGCTGTCCCTACCTCCTCTGGACTGATGCGGTCACGGTCTCTCCGTGACAGGAGGGCTGTTGCGTCTCCCGCGGCGGCGCCGGACCCCGGATCGCCGGGCGCACCTGCCGCGAGACCGCTCCAGGCTACCAACAGTTGGCAGCGTACGAGCCGGTTCCGACAGCGAGCGCCGACAGCGAGCGCCGTCAGCGCCGCATGCCCGACCGGACGTTCTTGCCGCAGCGCCGACGCTCCAGTTCGGCCATGATGTCGGCCATGCGGGCGCGCATGCGGGCGGTCTGGGTCGTCAGCAGCGACAACTCCTCCACGAGCTCCGCGTCACCGATGAGCCCCAGCTCCGCTTTCGTCACCATGGTTCACCTCCTGCTCTCCCCCGCTTCCCCTCGGGGGCCGGACCGGGCCGGATTTCTCGAATCTGTGTTCGACTCTACCGGGTGCCGCCGACATTTTCCGGGCGTCCGCCCCGGTTGATCGCCGGTCCGGCTGGGAATCCCTACGGGCACGGTCCGTCCGTTCCCCGCGGGCAGCGTGTGCCCCTCACGCGGGAGACTCGACGTGGAGGAGGGTCCCATGCCGCAGGAGGCAGCAGGTACCAGAAGGCAGGCCATCGGCCTCGACGGCGAACCCGAACCGCACCGGCTCCAGGACGCGCTGGCGGTGGCGTCGATCACGGTCGGAATCGCCGCGCTCATCCTCGGCTGGATCCCGGCGACGCACTTCCCCGGGGCCGTCGCCGGCCTGATCGGCCTGCCGCTCGCCCTGTACTCCCAGTTGATCTCCGAGACCACGAACGAGCGGTGGCTGAACGTCATCGGCATGGTGGCCTCGTTCCTGGGCGTCGGCTTCGCGCTGAACAACGGCGGCTTCTCGATCTGACCTTCGCCGCCCGAAGATCCGGTGACCGCCGGGCCCGCTCCCGCGTGGGCCCGGGTGTTCGTGTGCGTTGTCGGAGGGCGCGGCTAGGCTCGTGGCATGCGCATCGGAGCCCATGTCGATCAGACCAACCCGCTCGACAACGCCCGCGCGATCGGGGCGGACGTCGTTCAGTTCTTCCTGGGTGACCCGCAGGGCTGGAAGAAGCCCGTCCTACCGGAGGGCGTCGGTGCGCTGGCGGGCTCGGGAGTGGACGTCTATGTGCACGCGCCCTACACGATCAATGTGGCGACGTCCAACAACCGGATCCGCATCCCGAGCCGTAAGAACCTCACCCAGCAACTGGAGGCGGCCGCGTCCATCGGCGCAAAGGCGCTGATCGTGCACGGCGGCCATGTGCTGAAGGACGACGACCCCGAGATGGGCTTCGAGAACTGGCGCAAGGTGTTCGAACGGGTCGAGTGCCCCATCCCCGTCTACATCGAGAACACCGCGGGCGGCGGGAACGCCATGGCTCGCAAGTTCGACCGGATCGCGCGGCTGTGGGAGGTGCTGTCCGGGGTTCCGGGGCTGGAGTCCAAAATCGGTTTCTGCCTCGACACCTGCCACGCGCACGCGGCGGGGGAGGAACTCGTGGACGCCGTCGACCGCATCAAGGCCATCACCGGCGGCATCGACCTGGTGCACTGCAACGACAGCCGCGACGCGTTCGGGTCCGGTGCCGACCGGCACGCCAATCTGGGCAACGGCAGCATCGATCCCGAACTGATCCTGAGCGTGGTGCGGGCCGCGGGTGCGCCGGTCGTGGTGGAGACGCCGGCGGACGGTCAGGCGGACGACATCTCCTGGTTGCGTTCGAATCTCTGACCGCACGCAGAGTCGGACGATGGAACCCTTCCGGCAGACGCGGCATCCAAGAACACGTAAGCCCAGCATGACGACAAAAACCGAAGGTCGCGTCACACTGGCATAATCCGGAACCCAGCCTCAGCGCACGCGCGTACTCTCGGCGGCGGGCGCGCGA
Organism: Spirillospora sp. NPDC048819; assembly: GCF_040650055.1. Lineage (NCBI taxonomy): Bacteria > Bacillati > Actinomycetota > Actinomycetes > Streptosporangiales > Thermomonosporaceae > Spirillospora > Spirillospora sp. NPDC048819. The sequence continues at coordinate 99,600 of NZ_JBEZGN010000006.1, forward strand.
ACCGATCGGGAAGCACATGGCATACGACCCCTACGGCTACGGCTCTCAGGACCCCTACGGCCAGTCCTACTCCCAGCAGCCCCCCGCCGTGCAGCACCACTACTACGGGCCCTCGGTCCCCGTCGCCCGGCCGACGAACGGCATGGCGACCGCGTCGATGGTGTGCGGGCTCATCGGTTTCTTCGCCTGCGGACTGACGTCCATCCTCGCGATCATCTTCGGGCACGTGGCGCAGAGCCAGATGAAGCGGACGGGTGAGGGCGGCCACGGGATGGCCGTTACCGGCCTCATCCTCGGCTACCTCATCACGGCCGGCTGGATCGTCTTCTGGTTCCTCTACATCCTCGGCCTGGCGATGTTCGCCGCCGAGACGGGCAGCACGAGCACCTACTAACGTCCGGTCAGGCGAGGCGGGGGACGCCTGCGACTTCCACACCGACGCTCGACATCAGAACGGTCATGGGGGTGGACGTGTCCCGCCAAGCCTTGACCGTGCTCGCGAACACGTCCAGGACGGCGCGGAACGACCGCTGGTCGGCGTCGGCGAGTTCGGCCCACGACTCGTACAGCACCACGTAGCCGTTCTTGGCGGGCGTCCACGACAGGTCGGCCAGGCCGTCACCGAGCGCGTCCCAGCCGTCGGCCGTCCCTCCGGGGAGTTCGAAGACGTCCGCGCACAGGCGCAGGAACGATTCCCGGTCGCGGGCGCGGCGGCCGTCGAGATGGAACCCCCTCCAGCCGGCCTCCTCGGCGCGTTCGGTCCAGCTCGTGTCGCCGACCGCGCCCGGCACCGGGGGCGTCCGCCACTGGTAGACGCCCGGTGCCAGCCGTCCCGCCAGCAGCTCGGTCAGTGCTTGGTTCGCGTCCACGTCATCTCCCGGCAGTTCGTGCGCCCCGCCTCCGCGGGGCCGGGGCGACCCGCCCCACCGGCCGCGATCATCCCCGGCCAACGCCCACGAAATCCCCCCAATTTGGGCAGAATCCGGCCACAGCTTCCGGGCACGGATACCCGCGTGCGTCCGCGATCGTCGCACAGCCCCCGCGACCGGACGTCCAACGACGCGCTGACCTGCCCGATCACGGGTGAGCCCCGCCACGGCCAGACGGTCCTTCGCATCGTCGCCAGATCAGCGGCGGTCAGGGGCCAGGAGGGTGGTGAGGAGGTTCACGCCCTCGTCGCGGACGTCCGGCATGCCGTGCTCGATGCCGTGGAGCACGTCGCTCACCGGGTCGGCCAGTTCCCAGAAGCGCAGCTTGGCCTCCAGGCGCGCGTCGAACGGCCGGCCCCGGTGTTCCTGGAGCCGCCGGACGAACCGCCGGTTCGTCTCCGGCCACAGGTAGCACAGGTCGTAGTCGGGGTCGCCGATCCGCACGTCACCGAAGTCGATCAGCCCGGTGATCCGCGTCCCGGTGACCAGGAGGTGGTCCAGGCTGAAGTCGGCGTGGATCAGCGCCGGCCGGCCGTCGAAGTCGCCGTCGTCGGCGAGGTGACGCTCATAGGCCGCGATCAGGAGGCGGGCCACGTCCGGCGGCAGCAGCGGCGCCACCTCGGCGCGGACGAGACGCAGGTCGCCGGTGAAGTCCGCGCGCAGATCCGCCTCGGGGACGCCGAGTTCGCGGGCGCGCTCCACCGGGAACGCGTGGATCGCCTCCAGCAGATCCGCGATCTGGCGGACGGGGCCCGGTTCGTCCAGCAGCCCGCGGGCATGCCATTCCTCCTCGTCCAGCGACTCCCCGGGGACGAGCGGATAGCAGCAGAACACTCCCGGGCCGAGCGGGTTCGGGGCGGTGAACGCGAAGGAGGGGATGGGGACGCCGAGCGTGCCGCCGAGTTCGGGCAGCAGCCGGGCCTCGCATGCGATGCCCGCCGCGCCGTCCTCGCCGCGCGGGAAGCGGAGCACGTACGTCTCCCGCTCCGCCTCCAGGAGCAGCGCCACGCTCTCGTACCCCGCGCCGAGGTGCCGCAGCGGGCACCCCGCCAGGTCGGGCCGGACGTCGGCGAGGGCGGCGCGAACCCTCGGTTCCCACGCTTCGGGGAGGACGACGTTCCTGGTCATCTGCGCTCCTGTCCAGTTCGGGCGGGGGTGATGATGGTGTGGGCTTGAGTCTCTAGTAACTGGAGGCCTCATGGTGGACGGCATGGAAGGCGACATCCGGTACACGATCGGCGAACTGGCGCGGCGCACCGGGCTTTCGGTGCGGACGATCCGGTTCTACTCCGACGCGGGCGTGGTGCCGGCGACGTCCCGTACCGCCGCCGGCTACCGGCTGTACGACGTGGAGGCCGTCGCACGCCTCGACCTGGTGCGGACGCTGCGCGACCTCGGCGTGGACCTCGGGACGGTCCGGCGGGTGCTGGACCGCGAGATCGGCGTCGGGGAGGTCGCGGCGGCGCACGCCGAGGCGCTGGACGTGCAGATCCGCACGCTCCGGCTTCGCCGGGCCGTGCTCCGGGCCGTCGCCAAACGAGCATCCAGTCCCGAGGAGATGGAACTCATGCACAAGCTCGCACGCCTTTCCGACGAGGAGCGGCGGCGCATCATCACCGACTTCATCGACGAGTCGTTCGCCGGGCTCGACGTCGACCCCGACTTCGAGGCCAAGATGCGGTCCGCGCTGCCGGAACTGCCCGACGACCCCGAGCCCGAGCAGGTCGACGCATGGGTGGAGCTGGCCGAACTGGTCGGCGACCCCGGATTCCGGGCGGCGGTCCGGCGGATGGCGGAGGCGCAGGCCGCCGAGATCCAGCGGGGCGGGTACCCGGAGGACCTGGAGCAGCTCGGCCGGCTCACCGGAGAGAAGATCGCGGCGGCGATCGAGAACGGGATCGAGCCGGGCTCGGACGCGGCCCGTCCCATCGTCGACGAACTCGTCGCCGCCTACGCGCAGGCCTACGGCGCCACCGACGACACCGAGTTCAGGCGTGAGCTGCGGAGGCGGACCGAGATCGGCACCGACCGGCGCGCGGAGCGGTACTGGGAGTTGCTCGCCATCATCAACGGATGGCCCACGTGGCCGACGATGACCCCGTCGTTCGAATGGTTCGTCGAGGCCCTGCGCCGCTCCTAGGACGGCACTGGGACGCCGGCGTGGTGGCGGCCACGCCAGCGTCCCAGTGAGATCACGTCCTCCGCGCCGTCGAGCACCCCGCCGGCGGGGTCGTCGACTCCGCCGGACCGCACGACGTCGCTGGACGGGCGCAGCACGTCCCACACCACCAGAGCCGCCAGCGCCAGGACGGTCACGAACCGCGCGAGCAGGGCCAGGTGGTACACGTCCTGGCTGATACCGCCCTCGGGCGCGTCGAAACCCAGTACCGCCGACAGGGTGTCCGGAAAGTCCGCGCCCGGCGTCTGCGCGGAGACCGACAGCAGGAACCACCAGATGCCGAAGAAGTAGATGATCTCCCCGACCTGCCAGGCCACGAACGCGGGCAGCTTCGGGCGCGCCAGGACGACGAGGGGCAGCAGCCACAGCACGTACTGCGGCGACCAGACCTTGTTCGGCAGCATGAACGCGACCAGCACGAGGAACATCAGCTGCGGCAGGCGCGGCCGGCGCGGCGCGGTGAGGGCGAGGACGGCGATGCCGGCCGCGAGGACGAGGAACGTGCCCGTGCCGAGGAGGTTGAGCAGCTCCGTATCGGACAGCGGCTTCTCCAGCCCGCGATCCCCCAGGTAGAAGAAGATCGAACCCCAGTCGACGCCGCGGCCCTGGCTGAAGGTGTAGAACTCCTTCCACCCGTCCCACGCGAAGACCATCACCGGCAGGTTGACCAGCAGCCAGGCGGCGGCGGTGCCGGCGAGCATCCGTCCCATGGCGCGCCACTGCCCGGCGCGGACGCACAGCAGCACCAGCGGGCCGAGGAACAGCAGCGGGTAGAACTTCGCTGCGATCGCCAGCCCGAGCATCGCGCCCGCGAGGGCCGGGCGCCGCGCCGACCAGGCGGCCAGGGCCAGCGCGGACAGCGCCACCGCGAGCAGGTCCCAGTTGATGTACGCGGTGAGCAGCAGCGCGGGGGACAGCGCCACCATCAGACCGACGCGCAGCGAACGCCGTCCCGCCGCGTACGCGGTCGCGAGCACCGCCACGACCGCGAGGACGGCGAGAAGCAGTGCGGTGACGTTGTAGAACGCCATTCCGCGGGCTTCCACACCGAACGGCTGCACCAGCCAGGCGACCAGCTGCATGAAGGCGCCGCTCAGGACCGGGTACTCCACGTAGTGGATGTCGGAACCGGTGAACGAGTCGAAGTACGGGACCTTGCCGTCGCTCAGCCCGCGCACGTAGTAGAGCGGATAGATGTCGGTGTAGCAGGCGTTCGTCGTCGTCTTGATGAAGTCGAAGTTCGCCGACGCGCACGGCCGTTTCTGCAGCCAGCCGAGCAGGCACACCAGGGCGGTGAGGCCCGTCAGCACCGGCGCGAACGGCATCAGCCGGTCCCGGCGCCGGGACGCCGGACCATCCGCCTCATCGCTGTCGGTGTCGGCGGCGGACATCGCGAGCCTCTCGGAAGACGACGACATGGACAGAAAGACTATTGGTCATGGCACCCGCCTCGTTCCGGACGCCCAGGAAACCGGTGCCAGGAAACCGGCGCTCAGAATGCGAGACGGCCCGGAGCCACTTCGGGTTCCGGGCCGTTCGCCTCGCCGCGGATGCCGGGACGGGCGTCCCGCCATCCGCGGCCACTAACTCTGTCTGGTGCCGTCAAAGTTCGGGTCGTCCCCGCCGTTCTGACGGCAGGCGGGATCGTCCCGATGCTCGGGCTGCGCGCACCACCAGTCCTTGTCTCCCTCGGGCGGCAGGTTGGGGTCGCAGCCGACCGGCATGCCGATCCGGTTACAGGGCTCCCCCGGTCCGGGCGGAGGCGTCTGCGAGAACGTCGGGCCCGGCGTGTTCGTCTGGCAGCCCGGCGTCGGGTTCGGCTGGCCCGGCCGGCAGTCCGGCGTGTTCGTCGGGGACGGCGTCGCCGACGGGGTGGGCTCCGGCTTCGCCTTCGCCCACGGCGCGATCTCGCCACCGTAGACCGGCGGCGGGAACTGCTTGATCTCCTTGCCCTCCAGCGCCTTCATCATGAACGTCTTGAACAGGTCGGCGGGGACCGTACCACCGTAGACCTGGCTGTAGTTGCCCACGCCGATCAGCGACTTGCGGTTCCCGTTCTTGTCCTGGCGCCACATCGCCGACGCCGTCGCCAGTTCCGGCGTGTAGCCGACGAACCAGGCCGACTTGTTCTCGTCCGTCGTACCGGTCTTGCCGGCGACCGGGCGGGAGCCGAGGCTGGCGCGCTTACCGGTACCGGACGTGACGACCGCCTGCAGCGCCGACGTGGCGTCCCGCGCGACGCCCTGTGAGAACGCCTTCGTAGGCGTCTCCCAGGGCAGCTTCTCCAAGACCTTGCCGTCCTCGTTCGTGATGGGGTTGCCCTGGTTGTCGGTGATCTTGGCGATCACGTGGGCCTGGCGGTGCTGCCCCTCCGCGGCGAACGTCGAGTACACCGAGGCCATGGTGACCGGGGTCGTGTCGATGACGCCCAGCGGCAGCGACGTGTAGCTGGGGTTGAGGTTGTCGGTCTTCTCGGGGATGCCCATCTTCTTGGCCATCTCCACGACATTGGACAGCTGGACCTTCTGGCCGAGCTCGACATACGCCGTGTTGATCGACATTGCCGTCATCTGCTTGAGCGTGTAGATGCCGTTCTCAGCCCGGTTGTCGTTGGTGAACGTCGCACCGTTGATCGTCCGCTTGTAACTGCCGTCCATCGTCGTCTTCAGGCTGATGCCCTGATCGAGGGCGGTGGCGAGGACGATCGGCTTGAACGACGAACCGGGCTGCACGTTGCCCTGGAACGAGTTGTCGAACTGCTGCTTGCGGAAGTCGGGGCCACCGTAGGCGGCCACCACCCCTCCCGTCTTCGGGTCGATCGCCGCCAGCCCGAAGTGAATGTCCTTACCGAGGCCGTTCTCTTTCCTGATCTGCTTGACGGCCTTGTTGGTGTAGTCCTGCAGGCCCTTGTTGAACGTGGTCTTGATCTTCAGACCGCCGGTCTCCAGCATCTGGTCGTTGATGCCGAGCGACTTCAGCTCCGCGATCACCCGCGCCTCCAGATAGCCGGCGTTCGGGTCGTCCGGGACGTCGCTCCAGTTCTTCTGCGTCTGCGGGAACTTCGCCGCCGCGCGCTTGGACGAGTCGAGCCAGCCCTCCTCGACCATCCCGTCGAGGACGTAGTTCCAGCGGTCGATCAGCGCCTGCTTGGCCGGGTTGGACGCCGGGCCGTAGGTCGCGAAGTATCCGGGGCGCTGGATCATCGCCGCCAGCATCGCCGCTTCCGACTCGTTGATCTCGGTGACGGACTTGTGGAAGTAGGCCCGCGACGCCGCCTGGATGCCGTACGACCGGCGCCCGAAGGGAACGGTGTTGAGGTACAGCTCGAGGATCTTCTCCTTCTTCATCTCCTTGCCGAGGCGGATGGAGATGAGGATTTCCTTGAGCTTGCGGCTTACCGTCCGCTCCTGGCTGAGGCCCGCGTAGTAGTTCCGGGCCATCTGCTGGGTGATCGTCGAGGCGCCCGCGATCTCTCCGCCGGTCAACGCCCGGTACGCCGCACCCGCGATGCCGGTCGGGGAGATGCCCGGCTCGGTCCAGAAGCCGCGGTCCTCGGCGGCGAGGATCGCGTTCTGCACGTGCTTGGGGACCTTCTCGAGCGGGATGTTCTCGCGGTGCGTGCCGATCCGCGCGAGCGGCGAGCCGTCCGCGTACGTGATCACCGATTCCTGCCGGATCGCGTCCTGCTGCTTCTCCGTCGGGATCGGGGTGTTGGCGTACGCGACGATGACGAGCGTCGCCATCCCGAGGATCATCACGCTGACGACGGCGACCATGACCTTCCAGGACGGGATGTACCGCCGCCAGCCGGTCTTCTCGTCCGGGTCGTCCGACCGCTTGCCGCGCCCGTCCTCGTCCCAGAAGCCGCCGCCGCCGGAACCGCCGCGGCCGCCGCCCGAACCTCCGGGGCCGCCGGGACCTCCGCGGCCACCGGAGCCGCCCGGACCACCCGGGCCGCCCGGCCGGCCGCCCGGCCCCGAACGCATGGCCGACGGCGCGGCACGGCGCCGTCCGCCGCCGGAGCCGCCGCCCACTCTCGCGGGCCCGCCGCCCCGTCCACCCGGCCTGCCGCCGGGACGTGGGCCCTTGCCGGGCGCGGGCGAGCCGGACGGCCCGCCGCGCGGCGCACCGGCGGGCGTGCCCGAACCGCCGGGGCGGGGGGCGCCCCTCCGGCCGGGGCCATCTCCGTGTTCCGGTCCGTATCGGCTTCGGTTACTCACGCGACCTCATCAACTGGGATACGGCTGTGCGTCGTCAGAGAGTACTGCTCACCCGGAGGCGTGAGGGCCGGGGGAGCGATGCTCCCCGTCCCCCGCCCGTCCGGACGCACTCGATCATGCCCGCTGGCGTGCGGCAATCCGCGAACATGCTTCATGTCACACCACCGCCTCCACAAGACGGTTCGCACGCGACGGCCCGCCCGGTTCATTCCGGAGGCCTTGACAACGGCAACAGCGGCACGATGCTCGCAGTGTTCGGTTCCATGCCGCGACCACCCCGCGGGCGGCAGGCGCGCTCACCCTGGTGAAGCTGACACCACCACCGGGGCGGCGGGTTGCTCGGCGGCTTGCTCGGGTCGCAGTCGTCGTTGGGGATCGGCGACTGGCACGGCGGCTTCTTGCCCCGGTCGTCGTCACCGTCGCCCTGGCAGCGCGGGTCGAACCTGCCGATCGGCTCGTCGCACCACGGCGGCCTGTCGTCGTCCTTCTTCTTCGGCGGCCTCGCCCACTTCTGCACGATCCCGCCCCACGCCGGCGGCGGGAACGCCTTCACCTCGATGCCCTGCATCGCCTTCACCATGTAGGACCGCCAGATGCGGGCCGGGATCGTACCGCCCTCCACCGTGCCGATCCCGGGCAGGACCACCGACTTCTTCTTCCCGTCCCGCCCCGTGTCGTCGTTGTAGATCGTCACGGCGGTGGAGACCTGCGGCGTGTACCCGACGAACCACGTCGCGACGTTCCGGTCGGTGGTACCGGTCTTGCCGGCCACCGGACGGTTCGGGATCGCCGCCGCCGTCGCGGTACCGCCCTTGACGACCTGCTGCATCGCGTACGTGGCGTCCGCGGCGACCTTCGCGTCGAAGACCCGGCGCTTGTCGTACTTCGGCTTCAGCCGGACCGTCTTGTTGTCGGACTCCTTCACCTGGCGGATCACGTGCGGCTGGTGGTACACGCCGCCGTTGGCGAACACCGCGTAGCCCGCCGCCTGCTCGATCGGCCGGATGTTGTTGACGCCCAGCGCCAGGTTCAGGCAGCAGTCGTGCGGCTCCAGCAGGTCCTTCGCGATCCCGGCGTCCGTCTCGGTCTTGATGACCTCCTCGATGCCGACCTTGCCCATCAGCTGGATGAACGCGGTGTTCACCGAGTCCTTCGTCGCCGTGATCATGTTGATCGGCGTGCCCACGTCATGGCTGTTCGGGACGATCACGGCGTTCGGGTCGTCCTTCGACACCACGTTGCCGTTCGGGCCGATCGGCGTCTTCGACTTCCCCTCGAGCGTGCTCTTCAGGCTGTAGTTCTGCTTCAGCGCCGTCGCCAGCACGTACGGCTTCATCGCCGACCCGCCCTGCGCCGAGCCCTGCCACACGTTGTTGAAGGACTGGTCGAGATAGTCGGGCCCGCCGTAGAACGCCACGACCTCGCCGTTCGCGGTGTTCACCGACACCAGCCCGACGCGGATCTTCTTCTTCGCGAGCTTCTTCGGGTTCACCTGCGAGACGGTCTTCTCGGCCGCCCTCTTGGCCATCGCCATCCGCTTGCGGTCGAACGTCGTGTAGACCCGCAGGCCCTTGGTCGTCAGCTCCTTCTCGTCGATCCCCATCCGGCGGAGCTCTTCCTTGGCGCGCATCAGCATGTAGCCGCGCTGGCCGCCGTACAGCTGGTCGCTGGTGCCCGCCTTCCGGATGTCGGGCAGCCCCTGCTTGATGTACTTGTCGGCGTCGGCCTGGCTGAGCTTGCCCATCGAGACCATGCCCTTGAGCGTGTACTCGTACCTCGCGGTCGCCCACGCCTTGTTGGCCTTGTCGCCCGGGTCCCGGTTGGGGTTCTGGATGATGCCGCCGAGGAGGGCCGCCTGGTCGGGCTTGAGCTTCCACACGTCCGTCCCGTAGTACTCGCGGGACGCGGCCTGGATGCCGTAGGTGTTGCGGCCGAAGTAGATCGTGTTCAGGTACAGCTTGAGGATCTCGTCCTTGGTGTGCTTGTCCTCCAGCTTCAGCGAGATGAACAGCTCCTTGAACTTCCGGCTCATCGTCCGGTTGTTCGGGTCGGAGTAGTAATTCTTCGCCAGCTGCTGCGTGATCGTGGACCCGCCGCCCGAGCCGCCGGTCAGGTTGTCCCACACCGCGCGCGTAGTGCCCTTGACCGAGAATCCGGGGTCGGTGCGGAAGCTGCGGTTCTCCGCCGCCAGCACCGCCTCCTGGACGTGCGGCGGAATCTTGTCCAGCTCGACGCTCTGCCGCTTCTTGCCGATCCGGCCGATCTCCCGGCCGTCGGTGTAGTAGAAGATCGACGCCTGGTCCTCGACGCCCGCGACCGTGGGCTCCTCGGGCGTCGGCGTGTTCGCGTACGCGACCCAGATCAGGGTGACGAACGCCGCGAACCCCAGCGCGCAGACACCGGCCACGACCTTCCAGGACGGGATGTACCGCCGCCAGCCCGACTCCCGGGACCGCAGCTGATCGATGAAGCCGGACTTCTTCTTCGGCTGACCATGCCGTCCGGGCCCACCGGGACCACCCGGCCGCCCCGGCCCACCTGGACCGCCTGGACCGCCGGGGCCTGCCGGACCACCGGGTCCCGCGGGTCCCGCGGGCCGTCCCGCCCCACCCGACCTGTTGGCCGCGCGGACGCCGCCGCCACGGAACTTCGCGGTGACCTTGGAGCCGAGATCCTGGCCGACCTTCCCGAGCTCGCCGAGTTTGCCCTTGACACCGGGCTTGGCGGCCACCCCGAAACCGGCCGCACCCGCGGCACCGGCCACGCCGCCCATCCCCGGCCCACCGGGACCGGCGACTCCGGGCCCACCCGGCACACCACCCATACCGGACGCGCCGGGCATCCCACCACGGTTCGGCGGCCGCATCCCAGGAGGACCGCCCGGCCCACCGGGCACACCCCCCATACCGTGCCCACCGGGCGCCCCGGGACCACCCGGCCCACCGGGTCCCCCTTGCATCCCGTGACCACCGGGCCCAGGTGATCCAGGACCACGCCCCATTCCAGGACCACCCGAACCACCCGGCCCGGACCCACCCGGACCGCCGGGACGACCTCCGCCGAACTGACCGCCAGGCCCACTCGGACCACCAGAGCCCGCACCGCCAGGCCCGCCGGCCCCACCCATGGGACCACCCGGACCACCGGAACCGCCGGAACCGCCGGAACCGCTGTAAGGACTCGCACCGCCGCCGCCCGGGCCGCCCTGACTACCGGAGCCACCAGAGCCGCCCATACCGGCAGGACCGCCGGGGCCGCCCGAGCCACCAGGACCGCCGGGATGGCCAGAACCACCGGGACCGCCAGGACCACTCGGACCGCTGGGACCGCTCGGACCGCCGGAGCCACCCATGCCGGCGGGGCCGCCAGGACCGCCCGAGCCACCAGGACCGCTGGGGCCGCCGGGACCGCTGGAGCCGTGTTGACCGCCGGGGCCGCTCGGTGTTCCGCTCATGCTGGAGCCGCTGAATGCGCCGGGGCCGCCGGAGGCACCGGGGCCGCCGGGCATTGCGGGGCCGGCGTGTCCGCCGCCCGGCTGGTTCGGACCGGTGGGCGGGCGGGAGCCGCCCGGGACGCCGGGGAAGCCGGAGTCCGCGGGGATGGCGGGGCCGGGGGCCGTCGGCGGGGCGCCGGGGTCGGAGCCCGGGCCGCTCAGCGGGCCCGGGGCTCCCGGCCCGCCGGGGACGGAGTGGCCGCCCATGAAGCCCGGGCTCTGGAAGTTGTCCGATGGTCCGGCCGGTGCCCCCTGCGCGCCGGAGTCGTCCGGCACGCCGGGGAAGCCCGCGGGGGACTCGCGGTGGACTCCCGGATGGCCGGGGTCGTCGGAGTCGCCGGGGCGGGGGACCTGCTGCCCGCCCGGCCTCTGCGACCCGGGTTCCGGTCGGGGCTGGCTTGGATTACTCACGCGACCTCATCAACAGGGGACAGCTGGTTGTTGCCGAGGGCCGGGGATCGCTCCCCAGCGTTGCCACGACTCGTGTGCCGTCCGAAGAGTACTGTGCGGGCTGGTGAGCGGGGGGAGCATGCGCACGGCGAAGTTACGGCCTGGCTGGTCAACGCCCCCGCCGGACGTTGCGGTCGGCGGATCCTCCTTGTTCGGCTACCGCTCGGGGCCCTGCTCCCCGTGGCCGAGGACGTACGACATCGCCAGGTGGTTCCAAGCGCAACTTTGACATACTTCCACCACATACACCCTGAATTCGCCGTATTCGCGGTCCATCTCTGCCAGGTCGGCGGTGGCCTTCACGCGTCCCGCGTAGCGGCCCAGCTCATCCCCGTATACGTAGGTGACGTGGGTCAGGGGTTCATGCCGGCAGACGGGACACGGCTTACCGGCCGGCTCCCCGTGGTACTTGGCGGCACGCAGCAGGTAGGGGTGGGCGTCGCAGGCGTCGTCCCTGGTCAGCGCCCCGGACCTCAGCTCCGCGAGCGCCGCCCGCTTCGCCAGGCCGTAGTCGACGACCAGCCTCGGTCTCATCGTCGGCTCCGGCACCGCATACCGGCAGGGTAGGCCGCGCCCGGCCGCCGGGACAGATCGCCACTTGCCAGGAAGGGTCCGGTCTACGTATCGTGTCGATGTATCGAGTCGATACATTGGCTCGATACATCGAATCGAGACATCGGCTCTGCTGAGGAGTGACCGGATGGCGGCCAGGAAGGGCGCGGGCGTGCTGGAGCTCGCCGTGCTCGGCCTGTTGCACGAGTCCCCGATGCATGGCTACGAGCTGCGCAAGCGACTCAACGCCCTGCTCGGCATGTTCCGCGCGTTCTCCTACGGCTCCCTCTATCCGTGCCTCAAACAGCTCTTGGCCAACGGGCTGATCATGGAGGACCGGCCGGAGGAACCGAACACGGCGCTGGCGTTGCAGAGTCGCCGGTCGAAGATCGTTTACAAGCTCACCGCCGATGGCAAGGAGCGCCTCCAGGAACTGCTGACCGAGGCCGGTCCGGCGTCGTGGGAGGACGAGGGGTTCGGCGTGCACTTCGCCTTCTTCTCGCACACCCGCGCCGACGTCCGGCTGCGGATCCTCGAAGGCCGGCGCAGCCGGCTGGAGGAACGCCTGGAGGGTTTCCGCGCGGCCCTGGCGCGCACTCGCGAAAGGGTCGACTCCTACACCCTGGAGCTGCAGAACCACGGGCTGGAGTCCGTCGAACGCGAGGTCAGATGGCTCAACGAGCTCATCGGCCGCGAGCGGGCCGAGCAGGCCGAGCAGGAACAGCAAGCCAAGCAGGAACAGCAAACCAGGTCTTCAGAAACCACACAGGACATGCCTCGGGAGAACGACCGCTGAGCGGCGGCACCGGGGTCGGGTGAAGAAACACCACATGTTCCACAAGAGAGAAGGAGCAACAGGATGGGTTCGGTGCGCGTAGCCATCGTTGGTGTGGGCAACTGCGCCTCTTCGCTCGTCCAGGGTGTCGAGTTCTACAAGGACGCGGCCCCCGAGACGCGAGTCCCCGGCCTGATGCACGTCCAGTTCGGCGAGTACCACGTCGGTGACGTCGAGTTCGTCGCGGCATTCGACGTGGATGCCAAGAAGGTCGGGATGGACCTGTCCGAGGCCATCCACGCCAGCGAGAACAACACGATCAAGTTCGCCGAGGTCCCGCCGACGGGCGTGACCGTCCAGCGCGGCCCGACTTACGACGGCCTTGGCGAGTACTACCTGGACATGGTCGAGGAGTCGGACGCGAAGCCGGTCGACGTGGTGCAGGCGCTGAAGGACGCCGAGGTGGACGTCCTGGTGTCGTACCTGCCGGTGGGGTCGGAGGACGCCGACCGCTATTACGCCCAGTGCGCGATCGATGCCAAAGTCGCCTTTGTGAACGCGCTGCCGGTGTTCATCGCCAGCGACCCCGAGTGGGCCCAGAAGTTCACCGACGCCGGCGTCCCGATCGTCGGCGACGACATCAAGTCGCAGGTCGGCGCGACCATCACGCACCGCGTGATGGCCCGGCTGTTCGAGGACCGCGGTGTCGAGCTGCTGCGTACCTACCAGCTCAACTTCGGCGGCAACATGGACTTCATGAACATGCTGGAGCGCAAGCGCCTCCAGTCCAAGAAGATCTCCAAGACGCAGTCGGTGACCTCGCAGATCCCGCACGAGATGGCGAAGGCCGACGTGCACATCGGCCCGTCCGACCACGTGCCGTGGCTGGACGACCGCAAGTGGGCCTACGTCCGGCTGGAGGGCAAGTCGTTCGGCGACACGCCCCTCAACCTGGAGTACAAGCTGGAGGTCTGGGACTCCCCGAACTCCGCCGGCGTCATCATCGACGCGGTCCGCGCCGCGAAGATCGCCAAGGACCGCGGCATCGGCGGCCCGATCCTGTCGGCGTCCTCCTACTTCATGAAGTCGCCGCCCGAGCAGTACAGCGACGACCAGGCGCACGAGGCCGTGGAGGGCTTCATCCGCGGCGACCTCGACCGCTGAGAGCCTGATCACAGAATCTCCCCGGAACGCCCTGTCAGTGGACACTCCACTGACAGGGCGTCCTTACGTTTGTGAGAAAACGGTGATGTACCGGCCCCTCGTCACGCTTCGGCCCTACTGTGACACCGCCGGTGACTGCGGCCACGTTCCGAGTCTTCGAGGTGAGAACCTGATGGCACGCGAGATGATCAAGGTGACGGTGGGGCTGACGGGGCTGGTGCTCGGGCTTACGGGATGCGCCGGGGGAGGTGACGACGCCTCTGCGGCGGGCACCGCCCGCGACGGCGGCACGCTGAAGATCGTCGGCTCGTCCGACGTCGAGCACCTCGACCCCGCCTCCGTGGCCAGCGTCGGCGCGTACGGACTCGCCCGCACGTTCGCGCGGACGCTGTTCGGGACCCGGGCGTCCAACGACTTCCAGGAGACGATCCCCGTCCGGCCCGACGTGGCCACGCGGATCCCCACCCGGGAGAACGGCGACATCGGCAAGAACCGGCGCACCTACACGGTGCGGCTGCGCGACGGCGTCCAGTGGGACACCGACCCGCCGCGTCCGGTGACCGCGCACGATTTCGTCCGCGGCTTCGAGCGGCTGTGCAACCCGGCGTCGCCGTCCGCCGGCAAGGGGTACTTCATCTCCACGATCAAGGGCATGGAGGAGTTCTGCACGGGTTACGGCTCGGTGGACGCCAAGAACGCCGCGGCGATGGCCGCCTACCAGCGCGACCACGAGATCGAGGGCGTCCGCGCGAAGGACGACCGCACGCTCGTCTTCGAACTGGAGGAGCCCGCGAGCGACTTCCTCCATCTGCTCTCCCTGCCGTACACGGCCGCCGCACCGAAGGAGTACGACCAGTACATTCCGGATTCGGCGGAGTTCAGGCAGAACACGATCTCGAACGGCCCGTACCGGATCAGCAAGTACCGTCCGGGCATGTCGTACCTGCTCACCCATAACCCGGCATGGCGGCAGAACGGCGACCCCCTCCGCGAACGGCATGTGGAGAAGATCCAGATCACGCTCGGGCAGGACTCGCCGGAGACCGTGCAGCAGCAGATCGAGCAGGGCGTCGCCGACCTCGCCTGGGACCAGCCCGTCCCGACGTCCGCGATCCCCCGCCTGCGGGACGACCCCCGGTTCGCCATCAGGGACACCCCCAGCAACAGCCCGTACCTGGTGTTCAACACGCTCAGCCCGAACAACGGCGGCGCACTGGGCGACCGGGAGGTCCGGCAGGCGCTGGAGTACGCCGTGGACCGCAGCGCCCTCATCAAGATCGTCGGCGGCCCGTCGGTGGCCAAGCCGCTGCACACGGTCATCCCGCCCGGCAACTCCGGCTACGCGCCCGCGAACCACTATCCGACGCCCAACGAGTCCGGCGACCCCGCCAAATGCCGCGAGCTTCTCGGCAAGGCCGGTCACACCGGCCTCACGCTGAAGTTCCCCTACCGGACCAACAGCGTCCACAAGCTCATCGCCCAGTCCATCGCCGAGAACCTCGACGCCTGCGGCGTGAAGACCGAACTCAGCGCCGACTCGGGCGGCTCCTTCTACTCCGGCACGATCTCCACGCCCGCGAACGCCCGCGAAGGCAAATGGGACATCGCCGCCCCCGGCTGGACACCCGACTGGTACGGCAACAACGGCCGCTCGCTCATCCAGCCGCTGTTCGACGGCCGCAGCTACGGGCAGAACTCCACCAACTACGGCGGCTACGACAACCCCGAGGTCAACGCCCTCATCGACGCGGCCCTCACCGCCACCGACCCGTCCCGCGCCGCCGGCTACTGGCAGCAGGCCGACCAGAAGATCATGCAGGACGCGGCGATCATCCCCCTGCTCGACCGCGCCCACACGATCTTCCACTCGTCCCGCGTCCACAACGCCTACTTCCTCCCCACCACCGCCGGCTACGACTACACGCGCGTTTATTTGCAGTCCTGAGCTCGGCGGATGGCTGGGGTGTCGGCTGAGGGGGTGGCGGGGGCGGAAGGGGCTCTTTTGGGCAAGGGAGCACATATGGTGATCTGATGCGGGCGGGTGAGTTGCGGGAGATCTTGCGTGGGCGGGATTTTCGGCGGCTCTATGCGACGCGGCTGGCCTCACAGTTGACCGACGGCGTGTTCCAGGTGGCGTTGGCCGGCTACGTGTTCTTCTCACCCGAGCGGCAGACGACCGCGGGCAAGGCCGCCGCCGCGTTCGCGGTGACGTTGCTGCCGTATTCGGTGCTCGGACCGTTCGCCGGGGTGTTCATCGACAGGTGGCGCCGGCGGCAGATCCTGGTGTGGACCCCGGTGCTGCGGGCCGTACTGGTGCTCCTTGTCACGGGGCTGGTCGCGGCCGGGCAGGACGGGGCGGGCTTCTTCCTCGGCGTGCTCGTCGTGCTCGGCGTCAACCGGTTCTTTCTCGCGGCGCTGTCGGCGGCGCTTCCCCTCGTGGTCCGACGCGATCAGCTGGTCACGGCGAACGCGTTCTCGGTCACGTCCGGGACCGTCATCGCGTTCGTCGGCGGCGGGATCGGCTACCTGCTGCGGCTGCTGTTCGGCGCCGGGCATGGCGGGACGGCCCTGATCCTCGTGGTGGCGGCGGCGCTGTTCCTGCTGGCGGGCACGATCGCGACGTCGCTGCCGAAGGGGCTGCTGGGGCCGCACCCGTCCGAGGACGCCGTGGCGGGGCTCGCGAAGGCGGACGCCCCGCGGCTGGTCGAGGCGCTCCGCACCGTCCTGGACGGCCTGGCCGACGGGGCGCGGCACATCGCGCGGCGGCCGCATGCGGCGCTGGCGCTCGGCGCCATCTCGTTCCACCGGTTCCTGTACGGCATCGTCCTGATCATGACGCTGCTGCTGTGCCGGAACCACTTCGCGGACGATCCCGACCAAGGCCTGCAGACGTTCGCGGTGATGCTCGGCGTGTCCGGCGCCGGCTACTTCGCCGCGGCGCTGATCACGCCGGCGGTGGTGCGGCGGATCAGCAAGCAGGCGTGGACGGCGTGGCTGCTGGCCGGGGCGGCGTTGAGCCTGCTCGTGCTGGGGATGCCGTTCACCGAACGTCCCTGGGCGGCCGCGGCGTTCGCGCTGGGCGTCGTGTCGCAGGGCGTGAAGCTGTGCGTCGACACGACCTTGCAGGAGTCGATCGACGACGCCTACCGGGGCCGGGTGTTCGCCGTCTACGACATGCTGTTCAACGCGATGTTCGCGGCGGCCGCAGCGGCCGCGGCGACATGGCTGCCGGCCGACGGACGCGCCGACCTCACCCTGCTCATGGTCATCGCCGCGTACGCCGGGGGCGCGGTCGTCTACCGGTCGGCCGCCGCCCGCAGACCCGCCCACGCCCTCCGCTAGAGGGACTCGGCGATGGCGTGGAGGGCGGCGGCGATGTGCAGAACCTCGTCGTCCGTGCAGACGTAGGGCGGCATCGTGTAGATCAGCTTGCCGAACGGGCGGAGCCAGACGCCGTGCGCCATGGCGATCTCCTGGACGGACGGGACGTCGACCGGCTCCCGCGCCTCGACCACGCCGATCGCGCCGAGGACACGGACGTCGGCGACGCCGGGGAAGTCCGCCGCGTCGTGCAGTTCGCTGGTGAGGATCGCCTCGATGGTGTCCACTTCGTCCCGCCAGTCTCGCGACAGCAGGAGGTCGATGGACGCGGAGGCGACGGCGGCGGCCAGGGGGTTGGCCATGTAGGTGGGGCCGTGCATGAGGACGCCCGCTTCGCCGGATGTGATGCCGTGGGCGACGCGGTCGGTGCACATGGTGGCGGCCATGCTCAGGTAGCCGCCGGTCAGGGCCTTGCCGAGGCACATGATGTCCGGGGTGATCTCGGCGTGGTCGCAGCCCCACAGCTCACCCGTCCGGCCGAACCCGGTCGCGATCTCGTCCAGGACGAGGAGCAAGCCGTGCTCGTCGGCGATGTCGCGGAGGGCGCGCAGGTACTCGGGGGCGTAGAAGCGCATGCCTCCCGCCCCCTGGACGACCGGCTCCACGATGATCCCGGCCAGCTCGCCCGCGTGCTCGGCGGCCAGCCGGGACAGCTCGTCCAGGTACGCCTGGTCGGGTTCCACGGAGTAGCCGAGCGGGGGCGGCGGCGCGAACACGTGCCCGGCGAGGACGTCGCCGAACAGGTGGTGCATGCCGTTCACCGGGTCGCAGACGGCCATGTCCCCGAACGTGTCGCCGTGGTAGCCGCCGCGGACGGTGAGCAGCCGCTGCCGTTCGGGCCGCCCCTGCGACCGCCAGTACTGCAGCGCCATCTTGATCGCGACCTCGACCGCGACGGACCCGGAGTCGGCGAAGAACACCTTCGTCAGCGGCTCCGGGGTGATGTCGACGAGCCGCTCGGCGAGCCGGACGGCGGGCGGGTGGGTGAGCCCGCCGAACATCACGTGCGCCATCTTGCCGAGCTGGCCGGTGACGGCCGCGTTCAGCTTCGGGTGGTTGTAGCCGTGCACGGCCGCCCACCACGACGACATCCCGTCGATGAGCTCGGTGCCGTCCGCCAGCGTCAGCCGGACGCCGTCGGCCGACACGACGGGAAGGGCCGGCGCCGGCGCTGGCATCGGCGCGTACGGATGCCAGATGTGCTCCCGGTCGAACTCCAGCATCCGTTCGGCCTCGCGGGGGCTCATCCGCCCGAGCTGAAGCGGGATCATTCGCCGCGCCCCTCCGTGGGGAGGATGCCTTCGGCGGCGGCCCAGCGGCGCAGCTCGTCCGCCGCGGCCTCCTTGCCGATGATGCCGCGGTCGAGCCGGAGGTCGAGCAGGAACCGGTAGGCCCTGCCGACGAGCGGGCCGGGCGTGATGCCGAGGATGTCCTGGATCTCGTTGCCGTCGATCTCGGGGCGCATCGCGGCCAGCTCCTCCTCCTGCGCCAGCCGCTCGATGCGCGTCTCCAGGTCGTCATAGGTGCGGCGCAGCCGGTCGGCCTTGCGCTTGTTGCGCGTGGTGCAGTCGGCCCGGGTCAGCTTGTGCAGGCGGGAGAGCAGCGGGCCGGCGTCGCGGACGTACCGGCGGACGGCCGAGTCGGTCCACTCGCCGGTGCCGTAGCCGTGGAACCGCAGGTGCAGCTCCACCAGCCGCGAGACGTCGGCGATGACGTCCTTGGGGTAGCGCAGCGCGACCAGCCGCTTGCGCGTCATCTTCGCGCCGACGACCTCGTGGTGGTGGAACGATACGCGTCCGCCCGGCTCGAACCGGCGCGTGCGCGGCTTGCCGATGTCGTGCAGGAGGGCGGCGAGCCGCAGGACGAGGTCGGGCCCCTCCTTCTCTTGCGCGATGGCCTGCTCCAGGACGATCAGCGAGTGCTCGTAGACGTCCTTGTGCCGGTGGTGCTCGTCGATCTCCAGCCGCAGCTTCGGCAGCTCGGGCAGGACCTGCGCGGCGAGGCCCGTCTCCACGAGCAGCGCGAGCCCCTGCCTCGGGTACTCCCCGCAGACCAGCTTGGACAGCTCGTCCCGTACCCGCTCCGCCGAGACGATCTCGATGCGGCCGGACATGTCCGTCATGGCGCGGACGACGTCCGGTGCGACCGTGAAGCCGAGCTGCGAGGTGAACCGGGCGGCGCGCATCATCCGCAGCGGGTCGTCGCCGAACGAGTCCTCGGGCTTGCCGGGCGTCCGCAGCACCTTGTCGCGCAGGTCGGTGAGCCCGCCGAACGGGTCGACGAACTCGTGCCCGGGCAGCCGCGCCGCCATGGCGTTCACGGCGAAGTCGCGGCGCCGCAGGTCCTCGACCAGGGACGTCCCGTACGAGACGTCGGGCTTGCGCGACTTCGGGTCGTAGGACTCGCTGCGGTAGGTGGTGATCTCCAGCTCGACGCCGTCCTTGCGGAGGCCGACCGTGCCGAACTCGATGCCGATCGTCCAGTGCGCGTCCGCCCAGCCGCGGATGATCTCCAGGGTGCGCTGGGGCGGCGCGTCGGTGGTGAGGTCGACGTCCTTGGTCGGACGGCGCAGCAGCGCGTCCCGGACCGGACCTCCGACCAGCGCCAGCTCGTGACCGGCCGCCGCGAATCGGGCTCCGAGATCGTCGGCGACGGGCGCGATCCGGCGCAGCAGTTCGGCGATCGCGGTGCGCCGCGGCTCGGGGGTCACGTTGTGGTTGGGCACGGCCATCGAGCGTATTTCCTTGATAGACGGGCTGACAAAGGACTTTCCGATGATCGGCGGGGTCCGCGCCGGAGTCCTTGCGGGGCCGAAGAAGGACGGGGCCCTTCACATGGCGCGATCCCCGGGTTACGTTCTGGACACCCCGATGACGCCAGCGCGACCGCCGGTGAGCCTCCCGCACGACAACGGTAGCGGGACACGGAAGGGCCACGGCCCGCCGCATGTGCGGCAGAGGCGCATCGTCAGGGTTTTACGTGACGTATGGCGGGGGTTAAACCGGACGTCTCGGGTATGTGGGGATATCCCTCGCAGAGTGTGATGCAGGGGGACACAGGGACAACAGGCACGGGGGTGAGCGGGGCGACCCCCGCGGGATGGAGACGATCATGAAGGACGCTCTGACCATCCACCGCGCGCTGCTCGAATGGGAGGCCGTGCACGAGATCGTCCGGCTGCCCATCGCGCTCGCGGATGCGGACGAACTCCCCCGAGCACTCGGCCTTCCCCCCGAACGATGCCTGGTGACGCGCGTCTACTCCTGCGACGGCGTCTACCGGGGCCGCCGGTTCCTCGCCGGAGTGATCGCCCCGGCGGGTGAGCGCCCGTCCATGGAGGCGGTACGGCTCACCGTCGGAGCCGAGACCGTCCAGCCGGCCCACGCCGACGTCGTCAACGCCGTCACCGAATACGCGGCGGGCCTCGTCTGCCCCCTCCTCCTGCCGGACGACATGCCCCTGCTCATCGACCAGCGCGTCATCGACACCCTCCCGGCCGACGACGTCGTCTACACGGCGACCGGCGAAGCGTCCACCGCCTTGGGCATCAGACGCCGAACCCTCTACGCCCTCTCCCACGCGAAGCCGGCGGACCTCTCCACCCCGTCCACCGCGACTCCCACCACCCACGCCCCACGCCACCCGGTCCCCTGACCACCCGGTCCGCTGACCGTCCAAGCCGCCCCGACCCGGCCAGAAGAGCACCAGGGACGCCCGGGGCCAGGGCCTGACGCCGAGGGCCGCCGCAAGCAAGACTCCGATGCCATAAACTCCCGAGTGTGGTGCGGGATATCCATGCCCGCCGTCCGGAGGCGGCCAGGTCCGTTGCCGTTGCGGCTTTCGTAGTCGGTGCGGTGTCGGGCGGCGCGCCCTGCGCGGATTCGGCGTGAGAAGGATCAAACGTGCGGTCGCGCTGGCCGCTCTGCTGCCCTGCATCGCGTGGGCGGCGCCACCGGTCCTGGTTCCGCCGGCCGCGGCGGACGCACGCGTTGAGAAGCGGGCCCAGGTGGGGATCGCGCTGACGAAGGTCGGCCCCAAGACCGTGAACGCGAACTCGAAGATCCAGATCTCGGGTGTGGCGAAGAACCGGTCGGACCAGCGCTTGGACGGCCTCACGATGAGGCTGCGTTACAGCGCGCAGCCGGTCGTCAGCCGCAGCCAGCTCGACCAGTACGCGTCCGGCCGGCCGCAGCTGATGCCCAACATCGGCCCGCAGCAGCGGCTCGCGAACATCGCGGCGCCCGGCGCGAAGCAGAACTGGACGTTCAAGACCAGCACCAAGGCGCTGCAGCTGCGCGCCCCCGGAGTCACGCCGGGCGTCTACCCGGTGGGCGTCGAGGTGCTGAACTCGGCGCAGCAGGTGGTCGGCGGCCTGACCACGTTCGTGACGTACATGCCGGAGAAGCCGCGGTTCAAGCCGGTGGCGATCAGCTGGGTGTGGCCGCTGATCGACCGGATGCACCGCACGAACGACCGGACGTTCTTCGACGACCGGCTCACCGAGGACATGGCGCCCGGCGGGCGGCTCGGCTCGCTGGTCGAGGCGGCCGCCGCGACCGGCACGCCGGTCACGTGGGGGATCGACCCGGCTCTGCTGGACGACGCGCAGCGGATGGCGTCCGGTGAGTACACCGTGAACCCGTTCGGCGCGAAGAAGGGGACGCGGAAGGAGAAGAGCAAGGTCGCGGCGACATGGCTGGCGTCGTTGAAGGAGGCCGTCAAGGACGACCCCTACTTCGCCGTCCCGTACGGCGACCCCGACGTCGTCGCGCTCGTCCGCCACAAGACGCCCCGCGACATCGGTGTCGCGTTCGACGACCGGAACACCGGTGTCGCGACGAAGGTCCTCGGCCGGGCGGCGAACGCGCATGTCGCGTGGCCGCCGTACGGCGCGGCGGGGCCCGGGACGCTCGAACAGCTCGCCAAGCACGAGCTGAAGGACGGCGGAACGTTCCTGATGAGCAGTTCGCAGTTCCAGAACCCGCCGCCGGGTTCGCTGCCGAACGCCACCACGACGATCCAGACCCGGGTGGGCAAGAAGAACGCCCTGCTGTACGACGCCAAGCTCAACCAGATCGTCAGCGAGGGTTCGGGCTCCGCCGCAGGGGCGCTGATGACCGAGCAGCGTTTCCTCGCCGAGACGGCGATGATCGCGGCGGAGGCGCCGAACCTGCAGCGCACCGTGGTCGTCGCCCCCGACCGGTACTGGGACCCGGCGCCCGGCCTCGCCGAGAACCTGCTGGACTACTCCGCGGACGCGGACTGGCTGCGCGAGCTGCCGCTGAGCAAGATCGAGTCGGCCGAGCCCCAGCCGAGGGTGTTCAACGGCTACCCCGACGCCTACGAGCGGTACGAGCTCGGTGACGCGCACCTGGAGCAGGTGCGGGCCATCGCCCGCCGGGCCGCGACGTTCCAGTCCGTGATGACGGGCCAGGTCAACATTTCCTACGAGCGCGCCCTGCTGCGTCTGGAGTCGGTGGCGTGGCGGTTGTCGCACGGCCACGCCAAGCGGGCCCGCAACGAACTCGCGGACCAGCTCGAAGCGGACATGAACCAGGTCCGCATCGTCACCACGAAGAACAAACGGGTACTGATGGGCGGCAGCTCGGGCAAGCTGCCGGTGCTCGTGGAGAACACGCTGAGCAACCAGTCGGTGAAGGTCCGGCTCGTCGCGACGTCGGAGAACACCGCGAAGCTGCAGCTCGGGCAGCTGGACCCCGAGGAGGCGGTCATCGAGCTGCGGCCCGGGGAGCGGGCGCAGCGGTGGATCCCGGCGCAGGCCGCGGGCAACGGCAACTTCCGCGTGCAGCTGGAACTGATGATCCCCGGCTCCGGCGGCCGGACGTTCGGCGGCGGCGAGACCATCACCGTCGTCACCACCGGGTACGGGCGCATCGCCTTGCTCATCACGGGCGGCGGACTTGCCGTACTCTTCGTGGGCGTCGGAGTGCGGGCCATCAGAGCAAGGCGCCGCCGGAATTCGGAGGCAGCCGGTGACGGACCGACCGGAACGGGACCAGCAGGGACCGCAGAACAGGGGAACGGGTTCCCCGGCACCGCGTTCGCAGGGCCCGGGGTATCCGCCTCCGCCGAATTCCCCGGGGCACCAGGGGCACCCGGGCCAGGGCTACCCGGCACCGGGCGGCCCCCAGGGACAGGGATATCCCCAGGGCCCGCCGCCACAGGGGCCCCAGCCCCAGGGACCGCCGCCCCAGGGGTATCCGGCGCCGCAGAACCCGGGGACGGGATATCCGAGCCCGCCGCCGACGGGAGCTCCGCCGGGCGCGGGAAACACGCCGCCGGCAATGGGGAACGTCGCGGCCGAGACGGCGATTGACGTTCCCATCCCGAGCGGGCAGCCGCCCGCGGGTGAAACGGTCGTCGACACGCTTCCGGGCGAGAGCCCCCGCGAAGGGGGCGCGGGCCGCAGGGATTCGGGCGGCGGCATCCTGCGGTCCGGCGCGATCATGGCGGTCGGCACGCTCGCGTCCCGTGTCACCGGGTTCCTGCGGACGGCGGTCATCGTCGCCGCGCTCGGCACCGGCATGCTCGCCAACGCCTACAACACCGCCAACACGATCCCCAACCAGATCTACGACCTGCTGCTCGGCGGCATCCTCGTCAGCGTCATCGTCCCGCTGCTGGTGCGGGCCAAAGAACGCGACCGCGCCTACGGCGAACGGTACGAACAGCGGGTCTTCACCCTCGCGGTGATCGGCCTCGGCGTCCTGACCGGCGTCGCGGTGCTGTGCGCTCCGCTGTTCATCGACGTCCTGGCGGGCAGTTACACCGGCGACCAGCGGGCCGTCGCGGTCATGTTCGCGCGGTTCTTCCTTCCGCAGCTGTTCTTCTACGGCATCGGGGCGTTCGCGGGGGCCATCCTCAACACGCGCGGCAGTTTCGGCGCGCCGATGTGGGCGCCGGTCCTGAACAACCTCGTGGTGATCGGGGTCGGCGGCGCGTTCCTGGCGATCACGTCCGGAGCGGTCGACCCGTCCGGCATCTCCGACCGGCAGATGCTGCTGCTGTCCATCGGCACCACCGGCGGGATCGTGCTGCAGACGATCGCGCTGTGGCCGTCCCTGCGCCGCGCCGGGTTCCGGTGGCGGCCCCGCCTGGACTTCCAGCGCGGCGAGCTCGGCGAGGTCGGGCGCATGGCCGGGTGGACGCTGGTGTACGTCATGGCCACCCAGGCCGCGCTCGCCGTGGTGACCGCCCTGTCGAACAGCGCGGGGAACCTCGCCGTGGACGAGGGCATCGGCGAGGGCTACGGCTACACGCCGTACTTCAACGCCTACCAGCTCTTCCAGCTGCCCTACGCCATCGTCGGGGTCTCGGTGATCACCGCGCTGCTGCCGCGGATGAGCCGGTTCGCCGCCGAGGGCAAGACCGCCGACGTGCGCGCCGCGTTCTCCACCGGGCTGCGGCTCTCCTCGGTGATCATCATGCCGGCGGCGGCGCTGATGCTGGTGCTCGGCCCGGAGATCACCACGGTGCTGTTCGCGCACGGCAACACCTCGCCCGATGACGCCCTGGTCATCGCGCGGGTGATGCAGATGTTCGCGATCGCGCTCGTGCCGTTCTCCACCTACCAGCTGATGCTGCGGGTCTTCTACGCCCACGGCGACACCAAGACGCCCGCGCTGATCGGCATGGTGACCGTCACCGCCAACATCATCATGGCGTTCACCGCCTACAGCGTCCTCGGCGTCAAGTGGATCGTGGTCGGCATCGCCGGCGGGTTCGCGCTCGCCAACGTGGCCGGCGGCCTCACGTGCTGGCTGGTGCTGCGCCGCAAGCTCGGCGGCATCGACGGACGGCGCATCGTCGGCGGACACCTGAAGCTCCTCGTCGCCATCTGGCCGCTGGTCGGGTTCGCCTACGCCGCGCAGAGGGTCGCCGACGCCCTCGGCGACACCACCGCGACGCTCCCGGCACTGGTCACACTGGTCGTCGGCTCCACCGGCGGCGGCCTGCTGTACCTGCTGTTCGCCAAGCTGATGCGGGTGGACGAGGTCCAGATGGCGATCTCCACGTTCGCCCGCAAGCTCCCCGGACGCTGAGCCGCGACCGGAAAGCCGGGCAAAGCAAAAAAGGACGCGCGGCGATAAGGCGGGCCACTTGTGCGAGTAGCCACTACCATGTGGGGGACCACGGCTTGCGGGGCGACACCCTGGGGAACGCAAAGAGGAGGGTCGGAGGCGTAAGCTGCCACGCCACTAACATGGGATCTGACCACCTTTCCAGGACGCTGCCGTGAGCACGTCCGTCATTGAGCCCGGCACACGTCTCGCCGGCCGCTACCGGCTCGAAGAGCGCATCACCGACTCTGGCGGCTCCTGCCTCTGGAAGGCCATCGACGAGATCCTTGCGCGGGCCGTCGCCGTCCGCACCTTCGACCCGGAGTTCCCGCGGATCCACGAGGTCGTCACCTCGGCCCGCGCCGCCAGCCGGCTGACCGACCCGCGGCTCACCCAGGTGTTCGACGCCGACGACAGCGGCGAGAGCGCCTACGTCGTCAGCGAATGGGTCGTCGGCGAGAACCTGGAGGGCATGCTCACCAAGGCGCCGCTGGAGCCGGGCCGCGCCGCGACCCTGCTGTACGAGGCGTCCGAGGCCATCGCCGCCGCGCACTCCGCCGGGCTGTCGCACCTGTGCCTGACGCCCCGCGACCTCGTCTGGACGACCGGCGGCACCGTCAAGCTGCTCGGCGTCGCGACCGACGCCGTGCTCGCCGACCGGCACACCGACGACCCGGCGGCCGAGGACGTCCGCGGCCTCGGCCGGATGCTGTACGCGGCGCTCACCGCGCACTGGCCCGGCGACGAGGACGGATCCGGCCTGCCCGCCGCGCCCGCCGTCGACGGGGTCCCCTACGCGCCCCGCCAGGTCCAGGCCGGGATCTCGCACGCCGTCGACGCGATCGTCTGCCGCTGCCTCGGCATCGGCCCGCCGGCTCAGCACGCCGAACCGCTCGCGTCCCCCGCCGACCTCGCCAGGGCGCTGCGCAGCGTCCCGCGGACCCCGCTGCCGCTGTTCGCCGGGCTCGGTCACAGCCAGCCGCCGTCCCCGCGGCCGACCGGGCCACGCCGTCCCGCCACGGCGTCGACGTCGGCGTCGACGCAACCGCATCGGCCGCCCGCGCACGACCCGGCGCCCTCGCACGTCCCGCCGCCGCGGGTTCGGCAGCAGCGCGGCGACTACCCGCCGCCGGGGTCGTCGTCCACCCGCACCGCGTCGGCGCGCGGCCACGGCGCGCACGGCGCCGACCGCCGGCACGGCAACCGCGCGCTCATCGGCGTCGCCGCGGCCGCGCTCACCGTCATCGTCGGCCTCGGCGTGTGGGCGGTGTCCGGCATCGCGGGCGACGGCTCACCGGACGGCGGCGTCACCGACAACGGCCAGCAGAGCACGCAGCCGGAGCCGTCCATGGCGAAGCTGGACGTGCAGAGCATCGCCGCCGCCCAGGACTCGCGCCCCAACCATCAGGACACCTCGATCGGCCAGGGCGTCAACACGCTCATCGACGGACGGCCCGACGGCAAGTGGGAGACCCAGAGCTACGCCGACCCGAACTTCGGCCGGTACTCCAAGGGCCTCGGCGTCATGCTCGACATGGGTCAGCCCGTCAACATCGCCAACGTCAAGATCCACTCGCCGTCCAGCGGCGGGATCCTGCAGGTCAAGGTCGGTACCTCGCGGTCACCGGGCAGCCTGAAGGCCATCGGCCGGCAGCCCGCCAACGGCGGCGAGGTGACCTTCGCCGCGAACCCCCGGGCCACCGGCCAGTACGTGCTCGTCTGGTTCACCCAGCTTCCCTCGCCCCACAAGGGCAAGCTGGGCGAGATCACCGTCTACGGTTCCGCGGGCTGAACTCACTCCCCGCCGTGGTCATGACCTGTGACGCGGAGTGGCGCATGTCTGTATCGTGCCTGTGAGCACGAATGTCCCCTCGCCCCCAGGAATCTGTGGTGCCTTCCCCAGCAGCCGGTCGCGGACGCCCGGCACCGACCGGGCGTCCCGAACGAGAAAGCGGTCGCTCATGACGTCGGTGAGCATGCGTCGTGTTGACGAGGTGCCCGACAAGGAGCTCCTCGCCCGCCATGCCCAGGGGGACCCGCACGCCTTCGCCGAACTCGTGCACCGCCACCGCGACCGCATGTGGGCCGTAGCGCTGCGGACCATCGGCGACCCCGAGGAGGCCGCGGACGCGCTGCAGGACGCTTGTCTTTCGGCGTTCCGCGCCGCCTCACGGTTCCGCGGGGACGCGGCCGTCACCACCTGGCTGCACCGGATCGTCGTGAACGCCTGCCTCGACCGCATCAGGCGCAAGTCCGTCCGTCCGGCGACGCCGATGGGCGACGACGCCACGTTCGACGCCGTCGCGCCGAAGATGCCCGACCCGACCGACGCGCACGGCGTGTCCCTCGACGTCCGCACCGCGCTGGAGCAGCTTCCGTTCGAGCAGCGCGCGGCCCTCGTCCTCGTCGACATGATGGGCTACTCCGTCGACGACGCCGCGCAGGTCATGGAGGTCCCGCCCGGAACGATCAAGAGCCGGTGCGCGCGGGGACGTGCCCGGCTCGCGCCCCTTCTCGTCCATCACCGGAACCGACGGGAACGCAAAAACGTCGGAGGGATGGAAGGAGGTGGCATGCCCAAGTGAACCCCGCACATCTTGACTACGACGTCCTGGCCGACCTGGCCGAGGGGCTGCTCGAAGACGACGAAGCCGCCTCCGTCAACGCGCACCTCGACACCTGCGCCGACTGCCGTGACCTGTCCGCCGACCTTGCGGACGTGTCCCGGATCCTGGCGGAGGCACCCGCGCCGTCCATCCCCGCCGAACTGGCCGAACGCATCGACACCGCGATCGCGGCGGAGTCGCTGAACAACGCCACCGTGGTGAGCATGGAGCAGCGGCGCGGAAGGCGGCATTGGCGGATACTGTCGGCCGCCGCCGCGGCCGTGATCGTGGCCGGCGGCGGAGCGGCGGTCGGCTCGGTCGCCTTGGGCGGGGCGGACGGCAACGACGGCGCGACCACGGCCCCCGCACAGGACAATCCCAAGCAAACCGGTTTGGAAGGTGTGGACCCGAAGGTCGCCGCCCCGTCGGCGGCGCCGGAGTTCAAGGTCTATCGCAGCCGCACCGACTACCGGGCCGGGACGCTGGGTGCCCAGGTCGAGAAGCTCCTGGACGGCCGGCGGAAGCAGGGCGCAGGCGAACCGCCGGGGACCAAGCTCAGGGGATGCGTCTACGGCGTCACCAAGGGGCAGGCACCCGCACTGGTCGACCAGGCCGACTACGAAGGAAACCCGGCCATCGTCATCGCGACACGCGCCGCCGAGTCCGGCACGTGGAACGTGTGGGTCGTCGGGCCGGACTGCTCGGCCGGTGACCAGCACGTCCTGAAGACGCTGAAGAACGTCTGACCATATATTCGGAGGCCATGGGCGGAACGCTCCGCCCATGGCCTTCCGGCCGTCGTCCGTCAGAGGGAGCCCAGGAACTCCAGGGCGATCGTCCAGGCCCGCTCGGCGGCGTCGGCGTCGTGATCGGGCAGGTCCGGGTCGGTGAACAGGTGCCCGGCGCCCCGGTACCGGAAGACCTCCACGTCCGCGCCCGCCCTGCGCATCCGCAGATACCAGGCGTTCAGCCAGTCGACGGGCTCGTAGGTGTCGGGGTCGGCGACGTGCAACTGCACCGGGATGTCGGTGGACACGTCGTCCGCCATGTCGGACGTGCCGTGCATCAGCAGCAGCCCGCCCGCCTTGGGGTCGGCGAACGCGAGGTTCTGCGCGAGGGAACCGCCGAGCGAGAACCCCGCGTAGACGAGACCGCCGTCGCCGACCAGCGGAGCGGCCGCCGCCACCGCACGCCGCAGCAGCTCGTCCCGGCCGATCTCCTCCTTGATCTCGATGCCCGCCTCGGGCGTGTCGACGACGCGCCCGTCGTAAAGGTCGGGCACGTGCACTTCGTGCCCCGCCGTCCGGAGCCGGTCCGCCGCCTGGCGCACCGCCGGACGCAGCCCGTACATCGAGTGAAGAAGCAGAACACACGCCATGGCCCCGAGCCTATTGCAGTGCTCTTGGCGTGGGCGCTGGATGTCCTTGGTCACCGGGTCGGTGAGCGGCCGGGGCCGGTGACGGCGTGCGGGAATCATCGGGGCCTAGGATCGGTTGACGCGACTGGCAGGCCGGGTCGTGCGGCACAGTCGGCCAATGAGGAGAGGCGCAGAACAGTGAGCGACGTCCGTAACGTCATCATCATCGGCTCGGGCCCCGCGGGCTATACGGCCGCCGTCTACGCGGCCCGCGGCGACCTGAAGCCGCTGGTGTTCGAGGGTTCGGTGACGGCCGGTGGTGCGCTGATGAACACCACCGATGTGGAGAACTTCCCCGGTTTCCCCGACGGGATCATGGGGCCGGACCTGATGGACAACCTGCGCAAGCAGGCCGAGCGTTTCGGCGCCGAGCTCGTCACCGACGACGTCACCGCCGTCGACCTCACCGCCGACCCGAAGGTCGTCACGGTCGGCGACGAGACCTACCTCGCCAGGACCGTGATCGTCGCAACCGGCTCCGGCTACCGGGAGCTCGGGCTGCCGGACGAGAAGCGCCTGTCGGGACGCGGCGTCTCCTGGTGTGCGACCTGTGACGGCTTCTTCTTCCGCGAGCAGGACATCGCCGTCGTCGGCGGCGGCGACACCGCGATGGAAGAGGCGATCTTCCTCACCAAGTTCGCCCGGTCCGTCACCGTGATCCACCGCCGCGACCAGCTGCGCGCGTCCAAGATCATGCAGGATCGCGCGTTCGCCAACGAGAAGATCAAGTTCCGGTGGAACGGCGAGGTCACCGCGATCGCCGGCGACGACCGCGTCACCGGCGTGACCGTGCGCGACACCCAGACCGGCGAGACGTCCTCGCTGGAGGTCACCGGGCTGTTCATCGCGATCGGCCACGACCCGCGCAGTGAGCTGTTCGCGGGCCAGCTGGAGACCGACACCGACGGGTACCTGCTCGTCGACGCCCCGACGACGAAGACGAAGGTCCCCGGCGTGTTCGCCTGCGGGGACGTGGTCGACCACGTCTACCGTCAGGCCATCACCGCCGCCGGCACCGGCTGCGCGGCCGCCATCGACGCCGAGCGGTGGCTCCAGGACCAGGACGCCGCCGAGACGGTGCCGCAGGCCTGAGGCCGCCTCCGCATACGCACGCACGCCGGACACCTCCGGCACCGGCACACGAACGCCAGGCACGCGGCGGATGCTCGCCCGCCCCGCCGCGAGAACAAAGGAGAACCATGAAAGCCGTGACCGACGCCGACTTCGCGTCCGAGGTCCTCGACAACGACAAGCCCGTCCTCGTCGACTTCTGGGCCGAGTGGTGCGGCCCGTGCCGGATGGTGGCGCCGATCCTGGAGGAGATCTCCAAGGAGCACGGCGACAAGATCGACATCGTCAAGCTCAACATCGACGAGAACCCGCAGGTGCCGCAGCAGTACGGCATCATGCAAATCCCGACGATGAACATCTACAAGGGCGGCGAGGTCGTCAAGCAGATCATGGGCGCCAAGCCGAAGGCCGCCCTCCTGAAAGACCTCGCCGACTTCATCTGAGCCCCTAGGACTCACAGAGGCCCGACGCTGGGAGCGATTGCCCCCCGGCCGTCGGGCCTTCTGCATCAGTGGCCCCACCGCCGACGAAGGGCCCTCTAGGGCTCGACGCCAAGGGCCACTGCAACGAACGCGCGCAGGGGCGCTGAGATGAGCTCAGACGGGCCGTAGTGCGCCCTCTGGTGTCATGGAGCCCAGGAGCCGTTCCAGGGCCACCTCGACGTCCTCACGCCACGACAGGGCCGACTTCAACTCCAGCCGCAGCCGCGGATACCGGTGGTGCGGACGGACCGTCTTGAACCCGACCGACAGCAGATAATCGGCGGGCACCATGCAGCCGCCGTCCTCGCCCTTCAGGTCGCCGAACGCCTCGATCGCCTTCACCGCGCGCCGGGTGAGGTCCTTCGCGACGCCCTGCACCAGCATCCGGCCGAGGCCGCCGCCCGCGAACTCCGGAAGGATGTGCGCGGTCATCAGCAGCACCGCGTCGGCGCTGACCGGACTCGTCGGGAACGCCACCGAGCGCGGCACGTACAGCGGCGGCGCGTACAGCACGAAACCCGCCGGGACGTTGTCGACGTACACGATCTTGCCGCAGCTGCCCCATTCGAGGAGCGTCGAGGAGATCCACGCCTCCTTCTCCAGACCGGCGTCGCCGGTCTCCAGGGCGCGGTCCCGGGTCACCGGGTCCAGTTCCCAGAACACGCAGCCGCGGCAGCGGTGCGGCAGATCACCCAGATTGTCCAGCGTGATGTTGACGAGACGACGCGACACCGGGTCGGCACCCCCTGTTGCGATCCTCGCCCGCCCGGCCTGAAACCGGTGACCGGGCCGGGCCGTCGGCTTCTCGGGCGAACGCCGTTCGCGGAAGTTCCCGGCAACATTCCGGGATCCTCGGGCATCGTATCGGACAGGGGAGTTTCCACCCGGGCGGCACGCCCGGTATGGATCTCGCGGCGGTTTCCGCCGACCGAGGCGACGCGCGAGCGCGGCGGCGTCCCGGACGGCACGCCGGGGTTCCGCCCGGATCGCCCCGGCCGATGCCGTAGTTTGCAGGCAAGCCAGTTCACCTCGGAGGTGCCTCGTGGAACAGCACTCGCGGACAGACGCCTACACCGATCGCTACGCCGCCCGTGCCGCCGGCATGGTGCCCTCGGAGATCCGGGCTCTGTTCGCGATGGCCGCCCGTCCCGAGGTCGTCTCGCTCGCGGGTGGGATGCCGTACGTCTCGGCGCTCCCCCTCGACGCCGTCGGACGGATGATCGGCGACCTCATCGGGGGCAAGGGCGCGGAGGCGCTGCAGTACGGCTCCGCGCAGGGCGACGTGCTGCTCCGCGAGCACATCTGCGACGTGATGTCCCTCGAAGGCGTCCAGGCGTCCGCGGACGACGTCGTCGTCACGGTCGGCGCCCAGCAGGCGCTCGACCTCATCACCAAGATCTTCGTCGACCCGGGCGACGTCATCCTCGCCGAAGCGCCCTCCTACGTCGGTGCGCTCGGCACGTTCGCGTCCTACCAGGCCGACGTCGTGCACGTCCCCCTCGACGACGCGGGCCTCATCCCCAGCGCGCTCCGCGAGACCCTGTCGCGGCTGCGCCGCGAAGGACGCCGCGTCAAGTTCCTCTACACCGTCCCGACGTTCCAGAACCCGGCCGGCGTCACCCTCACCACCGCCCGCCGCGCCCAGATCCTGGAGATCTGCGCCGAACACGACGTTCTGATCATCGAGGACAACCCGTACGGACTCCTCGGCTTCGAGGGCGAGCCGATGCGGGCACTTCGAGCGGACGACGCCGAGCGCGTCATCTACCTCGGCTCGTTCTCCAAGACGATCGCCTCGGGCCTCCGCGTCGGCTGGGTGCTGGCGCCGCACGCCGTGCGGGCGAAGCTCGTCCTGGCCGCCGAGTCCGCGATCCTGTGCCCGTCGAACTTCTCGCAGTTCGCCGTCCGCGAGTACCTCGCCACTCAGCCATGGCGGGAACAGATCAAGGACTTCCGCGAGCTCTACCGGGCCCGCCGCGACGCGATGCTCGAATCCCTCGACCAGCTCATGCCGGACGGCTGCACCTGGACCCGTCCCGCCGGGGGATTCTTCGTCTGGCTGACGCTCCCCGAGGGGCTCGACGCCAAGGCGATGGCGCCCCGCGCGATCGCCGAGCGCGTCGCCTACGTCCCGGGCACCGGTTTCTACGCCGACGGAACCGGGCATCGGCACATGCGGCTCTCCTACTGCTTCCCCGAACCGCACCGGATCCGCGAAGGCGTCCGCCGGCTCGCGGCGGTGGTGGAGCACGAGATCCGGCTCCGCGACACGTTCGGCGGGGCCGTCGCGGGCGGATCCACCGGCGTCCAGGCGCCGGGACCGGACGTCGTCTGAATGTTTCACGTGAAACGCGCCGGCCTCCCGAGTCGCTGAGCCTTCGGCACAGCCGCTATTCGTCACATCACCTAGAGGGGCAGCATCAATGGAACTCGGGCACGTCGTCGTCCTGGCCGGGGGACTGTCCTACGAGCGGGAGGTCTCGCTCCGCTCCGGCCGCCGGGTCACCGACGCCCTGCGCGCCCTCGACATCCCCGTCGAACTCCGCGACGCGGACGCCAACCTCCTGGACTCCCTCACCGACGATCCCCCGGACGCCGTGTTCCCCGTCCTGCACGGTGCCGCGGGCGAGGACGGCGCCATCCGCGACGTCCTCGAACTTCTCGGCATGCGCTACGTCGGCGCCCGCCCGGACGCCTGCCGCGTCGCCTGGGACAAGCCGACCGCCAAATCCGTCGTGCGCCGCGCCGGCCTCCAGACCCCCGCCTCGGTCGCGCTCCCCAAGGAGATCTTCCACGACCTCGGCGCCGCCTCCGTCCTGGACCAGATCATCCGGAGCCTCGGGCTCCCCCTCTTCGTCAAGCCCACCCGCGGCGGGTCGGCGCTCGGCGCCTCCGTCGTCCACAACGCCGCCGACCTGTCCGCCGCCATGGTCGGCTGCTTCGCCTACGGCGACTCCGCCCTCGTCGAACGGTTCATCTCCGGCATCGAGGTCGCCGTCAGCGTCATCGAACGCGACGGCACCCCCACGGCCCTGCCCGCCGTCGAGATCGTCGCCCCCGGCGGCCTCTACGACTACACCGCCCGCTACGACGCCGGCGACACCGAGTTCGTCACCCCGGCCCGCCTCACCCCCGACGCGACCGCCCGCGCCACCGCCGCCGCCGTCACGGCCCACCGCGCGCTGGGCCTCCGCGACCTCTCCCGCACCGACCTCATCGTCACCCCCGACGACGAGGTCCACTTCCTCGAAGTGAACGTCGCCCCCGGCATGACGGAGACAAGCCTCTTCCCCCGCGCCGTCAGCGGCGCGGGCCTAGACCTCGGCGAGGTCTGCCGAGACCTCCTTCTCTCCCGCTTTCCCTAACCCCCGGTCACAACCGCCCCAAGGGGAACGGCGTCAGCCGACACCACGCCCGCCCCCGGTCACGGCCGATCCAAGGGGAGACGGCATCAGCCGACACCGCGCCCGCCCCCGGTCTCAGCCACCCCCAACGTCCTGCGAAGCGCGCCGTCCACGTCCAGCCTGTTGACCTTCTTCGGCTGGAGGGCGATGGCGGCGCAGCCGAGGAACCCGCCGACCCTGGCGCCGACGGAGGCGGCGGACGGCATTGCCGGCGATGCCGATGTGCTGGACGAGCCGGCGCGCTGCCTTGCTCATCCGGCCGATGGCGAGCCCGTCCAGGAAAGTTCGGCGGACGCGTTCACGGCCAACAAAGACCCTCACGCGAGAAGGCCCGCCCCGACGGCCACGACGAGCCAGCGACGTCCGGGCCCGACCATCGCGCGTGCGGTGAACGTCCACTGGCTGCCAAGCGCGCCACCCCTGGCCGCAGACCTCACCGCGGAGCCCCGCTGCCCGCACCTCCGGCGAGGCAAAGAACGGCTAGCCCCAAAGCCATCCCAAATCCTTCACACAGACAGGCCCGTGCCACGGTTTCACGTGAAACAGCACGCCCGTCACCGCACAGCCCACTCACCCCTGGCCCTGGCGCGAGTCGCCACGAGGCGACCCGCGAGCTCGGTTTCACGTGAAACCGAGTCTTCAGGGACCGGACGAATTCGGCCTGGCCGTCGCCGAGATCCGCGAGGGGTTCGACCGGCTCGGCAGGCCGTTCGAGGCCGTCCTGGCCCGCCTCGACCTGCCGCCGGACTCGGTTTCGCGTGAAACCGCGAGATTCGGCACCCTCACCGGCCCGGCGGTCCTGAGTACTCTCGCCGCTATCACCGCCGCCCACGAACAGCCACCACATGAGGATGACGACCGGCGCCTCGCCCCTCCGCCCCCAATTGGGCCAGCCACCGAACAGCCAAGCGCCCTACCGCCATGCCGAGGCCGGTACTACGCCGCGTCGCGGCGATGGCCCATCAGCTCCCCATCACGTGCGCGTTGAGTGTGTTGAGGGCGGGGCCTCCTGCCCGCGGCGTGGAAGGTAGATGGGTCCGGCCGCGGTGCAATGGAGGATGCGGGTAACCGCGCAAGCGAGTTCGGCTTCCTTCCACGTCCCGAACACGAGACCTTGCGTTCCCCAGCGCTCTCCTAGGGCAGCCAATTTGGAGCGCGTCCGGCCGTCAGGGAGTTGTTTCACGTGAAACCAAGTCGGCTCCGGCCGGCGAGCGCTCCCCTCTAGCGTCACGCACGCGGGACAAGAACTCCTCTCACGTCTCTTTGGGACGAGGACCGCATGGACCAGGTGCAGCCCCACAAACGGGGACTCCGGCGCAGCGGCCGACCCCCGTCTCTGGCTTCAGGTGGAGCGAGGGCGTTCGGCCCGGCGAGTGCTCGCTTTCGTGGCGCGCACGGGCGCGAAGCGGGGGACGGGCCGCGAAGCGGGTGGTCGGCATCGGCCGTGCCGAGCGCCGGTTTCACGTGAAACCGAGCCGACGGCCGCGTCCTTGTGAGGCGTCCTGGCCCACCGCAAGGCGAGGGGATCCCACTCCGGCCGCGCCCGCGGTGAGCCCTGGGGCCAGGGGGTGGCCGCACGTGGCAACCTCGCAGTGGACGTTCCCTGCACGCGCGATCCAGCAGCCCGGGGGGCCGCTGGATCATCGTGGCCGTCGGGGCGGGCTTTCTCGCATGGGTGTTTGTTGGCCGTGAACGCGTCCTCCGAACTCCTCCTGGACGGGCTCGCCATCGGCCGGATTAGCGAGGCATCGCGCCGCTTCGTCCGGCCCATCGGTATCCCCGGCAATGCCGCCCGGCGCCTCCATCGGCGCCAGGGTCAGCCGGTTCCTCGGCTAGGCCGCCATCACCTTCCAGTCGACGACGGCCAATGGGCTGGACGTGGACGGCGCACTCCGCGAACCCGCCGGCGCACCCCGCCAGAGCCTGAACCCCGTGTGTCATGACTACGTTCGCACCCACCGCCGGTTCGCCGCGCCGGGCTCGGACCACCAAGGCGACGGTACTGATCTACTCGTTGCGGCCCACCGCCGGATCGCATGTGGTCCAGCCGGTCAGGGGCCTGGGTAGTTCAGCACCGTGGCGATCTCCGCCTTACGACGGGCCGTCGTTGGTCGGCAGCCCGCCGCACACGCCCGGCGGCGCGGCCGGCGTGCCATCCCGTTGACAGACGAGCGCCCCGGGAGCTTGGGGCTTCCGGGGCGCTCGACGTGGGCTTGGGCGGTGGTCAGGGTTCGTTGACGCCGTCCTCGTCCGGGGCCATGGACTTGATGATGCGGTCGAGGTCTTCCAGCGTGGCGAACTCGACCACGATCTTGCCCTTGTTGCGGCCCATGTCGACGCGGACCTTGGTCTCGTAGCGGTCGGAGAGGCGGTCGGCCAGTTCCTTGAGGCCGGGGGCGACCGGCTTCTTGCGGCGGCCCTGCCGCGCGGCCCTCGGTTCGTCGTCGACCTCGCGGATCGCGATCATTTCTTCGAGCGCGCGAACGGAAAGACCCTCCTGGACGATGCGCTGCGCCAGGTGCTCTTGAGCCTCGATGCTGTCGAGGGAGAGCAGCGCGCGTGCGTGTCCGGCGGACAGGACTCCCGCGGCGACGCGGCGCTGGACGGCGGGCGGCAGGTTCAGCAGCCGGAGCGTGTTCGTGATGTGCGGCCGCGACCGGCCGATGCGTCCGGCGAGCTGCTCGTGGGTGGCGCCGAAGTCCTGGAGCAGCTGCTGGTACGCGGCCGCCTCCTCCAGCGGGTTGAGCTGCTGGCGGTGGAGGTTCTCCATGAGGGCGTCACGGAGAAGGTCGTTGTCGCCGGTGTCGCGGACGATCGCCGGGATGACGTCCAGCCCCGCCATCTGGGACGCGCGCCAGCGGCGCTCGCCCATGATGAGTTCGTAGTCGTGCTCGTCCGACGGGGACCTGCGGACGACGATCGGCTGCAGGAGCCCGACGATGCCGATCGACTCGGCGAGCTCCGCCAGGGCCTGCTCGTCGAAGTGCTCGCGGGGCTGGCGCGGGTTGACGGTGATCGAGGCGAGGGGGAGTTCGGCGAAGTGCGCGCCGGCGACGGGTTCGAGCGCCGGTCCGGACGAGGCGGTGCCGTTCGAGGCCGGGACGGGGCCGCCGGGGTATCCCGGTTCGCCGACGCCGTCCGATTCGCCGGACGACACCGGGGGCGGGGCGGTGGGGATGAGGGCGCCGAGCCCCTTGCCCAGGCCGCGTCGCTGCTGGCTCACTGGACAGCTCCTCCGTGGGCCATCTCCGAGGCGGCCTCGCTGTAGGCGAGGGCACCGCTGGAACCGGGGTCGTAGGTCAGGACGGACTGCCCGTAGCTGGGGGCTTCGGAGACCCGGACGCTGCGGGGGATGACGGTGTTGAGGACGACCTCGCCGAAGTGGTTCCGGACGTCCTCGGCCACCTGCGCGGCGAGGCGCGTCCGGGCGTCGTACATCGTGAGCAGGATCGTGGACACCTTCAGCGTCTGGTTGAGGTGCGCCTTGACGAGGTCGACGGTCCGGATGAGCTGCCCGAGGCCCTCCAGCGCGTAGTACTCGCACTGGATCGGGATGAGCAGTTCGTCGCCGCCGACGAGGGCGTTGACCGTGAGCAGTCCGAGCGACGGCGGGCAGTCGATCAGCACGTAGTCGAACTTGTCGGTGTCGTAGGCGTCGAGCGCGCGCCGCAGCCGCGACTCGCGGGCCACCTTGGAGACGAGTTCGATCTCGGCGCCGGCGAGGTTGAGGGTCGCGGGCGCGCAGTAGAGGTTGGGGATCTCCGCCGCCGGGACGACGATGTCGGCGAGCGCCATGTCCTCGATCAGCACGTCGTAGATCGACGGGACTTCCGCGTGGTGTTCGACTCCGAGGGCCGTGGACGCGTTGCCCTGGGGGTCGAGGTCCACGACGAGTACCTGGGCGCCGTGCATGGCGAGGGACGCGGCGAGGTTGACCGAACTGGTGGTCTTGCCCACGCCGCCCTTCTGGTTGGCGATGGTGATGATGCGGCATCTGTCCGGCCGCGGCCACTCGCGGTCCTTGCGGCCCGGGACCGCTTTGACCGCCATGGCCGATGTTTCATGTGAAACCTTGGCGTCCTTGAGCGCCTCGCGCACGAGTTCTGACTCCCCCTGAGATGGTCCCTTGCGCGGACCCGGCGGCTGAGCGCCGGTCTGCGTCGGAACATAGCCGACGTTCTCCGCGGTACCGGACGTCGTCGTACCCCACATTGCGTGTCCGGAGGGAGCGGCTCCAGGCGCGACGCCCGGGCCCGCCTCCCCCCACATCCCGGCGGGGGACGCCGCAGGGGCGTCGTCCTCGCCGGTCCCGCCCAGGCCGGACGGCTGATCGTCGGGGGATTCGCCGGCGCGGTCAGGCCGGCCCAGTCCTGGTCCCGTGCTCATGAAGACCTCTTCCTCGACCCTTTGGCGCGCCGGGGTGCGCGCTGTCGTCGCCCGACAACCGCGCCCCGGCCGGCGACCACACGGACGAGTGTTGTCGGCGGGTCGACCATACCGTGCCCGACTTGAAGCAGTTCCGCGGCGCGGACCCCGAACCGTTCCAGGACGGGCTTCGCCTCGTCCAGTTCGGCGGCGGCCCGCTCACCCTTGAGGGCGAGCAGTTCGCCGCCCGGACGCAGCAGCGGAAGCGCCCATGTCACGAGGCGTTCGAGCGGTGCGACGGCCCGCGCGGTGGCCACGTCCATCGAGAACTCGTCGGCGACATCTTCGGCCCGCGCCCGGCGGACCTCGACGTTCGGCAGGTCGAGCATGTCGACGCACTCGTTGAGGAACGTCGTGCGCCGCAGCAGCGGTTCCAGGAGGGTCACCCGGAGGTCGGGCCGGACGATCGCGAGGACGACGCCCGGCAGGCCCGCCCCCGAGCCGACGTCGACGACCTGCGCGTCCGCCGGAACAGCCCCGGACACCACCGCGCAGTTGATCAGATGGCGTTCCCAGAGACGGTCGACCTCGCGCGGCCCGATGAGCCCGCGCTCGACCCCGGCTTCCGCGAGGAACGCCGCGTAGCGCTCCGCGACCGGCAGCGCGTCACCGAATACCTCACGTGCAATCCCCACCAGACGAATCGTTCCACAAAAACCGGCGGGGGGGTGCACGCGCGACGTCAGGGCGCCGTGTCGGCCGACCCTTGCGCTATGGCGAGAACCACATGACCCCTTCGCATACTCGGGGCCCGTCGGGTAAAGGCGCAGTGTCGCCCAACCCCCCCGGAAGGAGCTCCGACAGATGGGAATCGGAGTCAGTCTCTCATTCATCACCATCGGCGCGATTCTCGCGTTCGCCCTCCAGGTCGAGCTCAGCGGCATCAACATTCAGCTCGTCGGCTGGATCCTGATCCTGGTGGGGCTGTTCAGCTTGGGGTTCACCCTCAAGTACACGCGGCCGCGCCGTCGCGCCGGCCGTGTCGTCGGCGCTGATCCCGCTTACGGGGACGAGCCGGGGACGGTCGTCCACGAGGAGCACATCATCGAGGACCCGGCGCCCGTCGGCCGTCCGGGCGAGCGAGTCGAACGCGTGATCGAACACCCGGCGGACGAGGGTGTGACGCACGGCCAGGTCGCTCAGGACCCGGCGTTCGCGCAGGATCCCGCGCACGCCCAGAATCCGGCGGAGCAGCAGAACCCGTCCGTCGTCGACGCGGAAGGGCAGGTCGTCCGGCAGCGCCGCCGGTGGCGGCGGACCGCCAGGAGATGACCCCTTCGGCTTCCGATACCGCTCGGTGTGCTTGGGCGGCGGTGCACACCGAGCTTCCGAGGGCCCCGTGCCGGGCAGGGCGCGGGGCCCTCCCCACTCGCGTGGGTTCTTCCTTGGCTCGGCGGGTCGTCTGAGAGATATCCGGTCGGCACGCATGCGAACGGCCCCGGTGCGGGTGGGCACCGGGGCCGTTCGTTGGGTCGGGCGGACGTCGGGCGATGATCGCCGACGCCGGACGATCGAGGCGTCAGGCGGGGTAGACGACCACGTAGCGGTCGGGTTCTTCGCCGTCGGACTCGCTGCGCAGGCCCGCCGCGGCGATGGCGTCGTGGACGATCTTGCGTTCGAACGGGGTCATCGGGGCGAGCGGCTTCGGCTCGCCGGCCTGCTTGACCTCGTCGGCGACATCGGTGCCGAGCTTGGTCAGCTCGGCGCGGCGACGCTCGCGGTAGCCGCCGATGTCGAGCATGAGGCGCGTACGGTTGCCCGTCTGCCGGTGGACGGCGAGGCGGGTCAGCTCCTGCAGCGCCTCCAGGACCTCACCGCGCTTGCCGACCAGTTCGTCCAGGGCGCCGCCGACGACGGCGACCATCGCGCGCTCGCCCTCGACGTCCATGTCGATGTCGCCGTCATAGTCACCGATGTCCAGCAGGCCCTCGATGTAGTCGGCGGCGATCTCGCCTTCCTGTTCGAGCGCCTGGACGTCGACCTCGGTTGTGTCGGTCTGGCTCAACGGGGTCTCCTTCTCCGGCACGTGCTCGGGGTTCAAACTAGCGCTTCTGGGTGCCGCTGCGCTTGCTGCGCGACTTGCGGGTCGGCTGGTTGCGGACGACCTTCGGCTTCTCGTCGTCCTCGGGGACGGGGTCCGCCTCCTTCTTCAGCCTGGCCTTCCCACCGGACGGGGCCTGGCCGTTCTTCGAACCGGCGCCCTTGGTGCCCGATTTCGCCCCGGTCTTGGTACCTGACTTGGCGCCGGCCTTGGTACCGGCCTTGGTACCGGCCTTCGAGCCGCTGCCCGCCTTCGCACCGGACTTGGCGCCCGCCTTCGTGCCCGCCTTGGTGTCCGCCGGGGTGTCCTCCGTGCTGGGCGGCGGGTACTTCTTGAAGATGTAGTGCTGCTGCGCCAGCGTCCAACTGTTGGACGTGACCCAGTACATGAGGACGCCCAGCGGGAAGCCGAGGCCGAAGAGGCCGAACAGCGGCGCCATGAAGACCATCATCTTCTGCGCCTGCATCATCGGGTTGGCGTCGTCGGTGACCGGCTGACGCCTCATGCTCGCCCGGACGGTGAAGAACGTCGTGACAGAGCTGATCACCACGGCGACGCCGGTGATGAGGATGGCGGTCCAGCTCTTGGGGTCCGAACCCCAGGCGTTGAGGAAGGTGTCCGGGATGTGGGCACCGAAGATGCTGGCGTTCTGGGCGCTGGCGACCAGCTCGGCCGACACCGCGAAGACGCTCTCGCCGGGGTCGGCGTCGGAGATCTTCTTCAGGGTCTGGAAGAGCCCGATGAAGATCGGCATCTGGACCAGGAGGGGCAGGCAGCCCGCCAGCGGGTTGGCGCCGTTCTCCTGGTAGAGCTTCATGACCTCCTGGTTCATGCGCTGCTTGTCGTTCTTGTATTTCTTGCGCAGCGCCTGGACCTTGGGGTTCAGCTCCTGCATCTTCCGTGAAGCGTGGATCTGCTTCACGAAGAGGGGGACGAGGACGAGCCGCAGCAGGACCGTCAGCAGGATGATCGAGCCACCCCAGGCCCATCCACTGTCCTTGGGGACGACGGTGCTCAGCCCCGTGTGAATCCACACGATGAGCTGAGAGACGATCTCGTACAACCAATCAAGCACCGGGCAGCTCCTTGGGCTCTGCTAGGGCGGGGCCGCTCTCCTCGCGGCCGGAGTTCGAAGAAGCCGCCGCGGATCGCTCCTCGGCGGCGGGCCCCCCAGATCCCCCGGAGAGTCGTCCTTCGGACGTCTTCTTCGGCGGCACCGGGTCATAACCCCCGGGATTGAAGGGATGGCACCGCGCGATCCGGCGGGCCGTCAGCCACGTGCCGCGCGGCGCGCCGTGCACCTGGAGCGCCTCCAGGCCGTACGCGCTGCAGCTGGGCTGGAATCGGCACTGCTGCCCGAGCAGGGGACTCAAGAAGCGGCGGTAGGCGCGGACGAGAAAGATCAGCAGGGTCGCGACGGGGCCCGGGGACCCCGGGTGCTGCGAGGGGAGCACCGTCCCCTGCCGACTCCTCATCTTCGCCCCTTGGACGCGGGCCGCATCAGCCGGTCGAGCGCCGACTCCAGATCCGCGGCCAGTTCGTCAGGACGCGCCCTCCCCGCCCGGGGGTTGGCGCGCACTACGAGCAGGCTACCCGCTGCGAGCCGGTCGAGGTGCGGGCGCATCAGGTGGCGGAGCCTGCGCCGCACGGAGTTGCGGACGACGGCGTTCCCCACGGTGCGCGCCACGATGAACCCGACCAGCGGCGGCGCGGGCGGATCGGGGAGCTCGTCCGGGTGAAGCAGGTGAACCACGACAGTCGGCCGTCCGGCGCGGCGTCCGCGCCGGACGGCCAACGTGAAGTCGTCCCGCCGCCGCATCCGGTTTCCGGACGGCAGCACGGTGAGCGGTGGGTCAGACCGCGATACGGGTGCGGCCCTTGCCGCGCCGGTTGGTCAGGATCGCGCGTCCGGCGCGAGTGCGCATGCGCAGCCGGAAGCCGTGCTTCTTGTGGCGGCGACGGTTGTTCGGCTGGAAAGTACGCTTGCTCACTTGGGGCTCCAGTGCTGCGGTCGGTTCGTCTTCGAAAGGCTCGATAGCTCGCATCGAGGGCCGCGTCCGGTCCCCCGCAGCGGGGGCCCACCCGAACTTGCCTGGAGGGGCTGCCGGCGGGCACGCGTCATCTCCGTCGATGCGACTCGACCTCAGAACATTACGGGCCACACGGGTATCCGGTCAAACGGAGGAGGCACCTCACCTGGCACCCGCACCGGGACCCGCACCGGGACCCGCACCGGGCATCCCGCCGGGCACCCGCGCTTGGTGACTCGCCGGCCGTGTCCGCTGCCGAACCCGGCCGATCGTGGACGCGGGGTCCGGATGGGACGGCGCTTGATTCTGTTGCGGGTGTGGCTCACAGAGGTTAGGGTCGTCCGGGCGAGCCGACACTCCTTCGAGGAATTCGACGAACCGATGTCGGTTTTCCGCCCCGCAAGCCCCCCGTTCGAGAACCACCCCGCACCGGCCCTCAGAAGGCCGGATACTTCCCGACCCCGTTCACCGGAACCCGCCGTACGGGTTTTACACAGGGTCCCCCATGCCTATGCACAGCATGTGGACAACTCTGTGGACAACTCGTGAGAGAGTAAGGCTTCCGCGTCGCGACCGTGCCCTGTGAGGCCGGTCACGACCCGCGGGAAAGCCGGGCAGTCAGGTACTCCGTAGAACGGAGGGGGAGGGGACCTTGCGCATGGACGGTCAGGATCTCGGATCGGTCTGGGCCCGTACCCTCACCGCGCTGTCCGAGAGTGATCTGTCTCCGAGTTACCGCGCTTGGCTGCCGATGGTCCGCCCGCTGGCGCTCGTGGAGGGGACGGCTCTGCTCGCCGCTC
This sequence comes from Spirillospora sp. NPDC048819, assembly GCF_040650055.1. NCBI lineage: Bacteria > Bacillati > Actinomycetota > Actinomycetes > Streptosporangiales > Thermomonosporaceae > Spirillospora > Spirillospora sp. NPDC048819. The sequence goes on from NZ_JBEZGN010000006.1 coordinate 143,100, forward strand.
CGAACGAGTTCGCCAAGGACGCGCTGGAGACCCGGCTGCGCAACCTCATCACGCAGGCCCTGTCCCGTGAGCTGGGCAGGGAGATCCGTGTCGCGGTGACCGTCCAGCCGGAGCCGCCCGGTGCCGGCTCTGGAGGGGGTCCATCAAGGCCGGGCGCCGGTGAGCCGCTGTCCGCGCCGATCCCCGGGCCTGGGGCCGGGTCTGGGGCCGGGCCCGGGATGCACGAAACCACACCTTCTTCTTATGGCGATCCCTACGGGGAACGGCCGCAGGACGACCGTGACCGCGAGCGTGAGCGCCCCTACCCGGATCAGGCGTACGGCGAGCAGAAGTACGGCGGCGGGGACCAGCAGTACGGCGGCGATCCGTCCTACGGCGAACGGTCCGACCGTCCGTACCCGGAGCAGCCGTATGGCGATCACGGCTACCGGCCGCAGTCGGGAGCTACCCACAGTCACGGGTCACCCGGAGGTTATCCACAGGCTCAGGATGACGACCGTGGGTCTTATCCGCCGGCGTCTCGTCCCCCCGCGTATGGGGCGGGCCCGGGCGGACGCGGCCCGTCCCCGTACGAGGGACGCGGTCCGCAGGGCTACCCGCCGGGCTACGGCGGACAGGAGGGTTTCGGTGGAGAGCCGCCGGGACGGCCCCCGCACTCGCATCTGAACGACCGTACGCTCGGCCCGCGTCGTTCCGGCGGCCGTGCAGAGCAGATGGGGCACGAATCCCAGCACGGTGGGAACGACCCTCAGCTCGGGCATGCGGAAGACACGTTCCAGGGTGGCGACCCATCGTTCCCCGGCGGCGAGCAACAGCAGTACGGCTCCGAGCAGTACGGCGGTGGCGAGCAGTACCGGGGTGAGGAGCCCTACCGCGGTGAGAGCCCCTTCCGCGACGAGGAGGGTTCCGACTCCCGCGGCGCCATGCCGGCGCCGGGCACCGGGGGAGGCCCCGGCGTGGGTGCAGGTCCGGGGTCGGGCCCCGGGTCGGGTTCCGCACCGGGTTCGGGTGCGTCCGAGCACGCCCGCCTGAACCCGAAGTACACGTTCGAGACGTTCGTCATCGGATCGTCGAACAGGTTCGCGCACGCCGCCGCGGTCGCGGTGGCCGAGCAGCCGGCCAAGGCGTACAACCCGCTGTTCGTCTACGGCGACTCAGGTCTGGGCAAGACGCACCTTCTCCACGCGATCGGGCATTACGCGCAGAGCCTCTTCAATGGGGCACGCGTCCGTTATGTGAGTTCAGAGGAATTCACCAACGACTTCATCAACTCGATCCGTGACGGAAAGGCCGACGGGTTCCGCCGCCGGTACCGGGATGTGGACATCCTCCTCGTCGACGACATCCAGTTCCTTGAGGGCAAGGAGCAGACGCAGGAGGAGTTCTTCCACACCTTCAACACGCTGCACAACGCCAGCAAGCAGATCGTGATCTCCAGCGACCGTCCGCCCAAGGAGCTGGTGACGCTGGAGGACCGGCTGCGCAACCGGTTCGAATGGGGGCTGACGACCGACGTCCAGCCGCCCGAGCTGGAGACGCGGATCGCGATCCTGCAGAAGAAGGCGCGCCAGGAGGGCCTGGCCGCGCCGCCGGACGTGCTGGAGTTCATCGCCTCGCAGATCGCGACGAACATCCGCGAGCTGGAGGGCGCGCTGATCCGGGTCACGGCGTTCGCGAGCCTGAACCGGCAGTCGGTGGACATGAAGCTCGCCGAGATCGTCCTGAAGGACCTCATCCCCAACGACTCCGGTCCCGAGATCACCGCCGCGATGATCATGGCGCAGACGGTGGAGTACTTCGGGACGACCATCGAGGACCTGTGCGGCCCGTCGCGTTCGCGGATGCTCGTGACCGCCCGGCAGATCGCGATGTACCTGTGCCGGGAGCTGACCGAGCTGTCGCTCCCCAAGATCGGGCAGCAGTTCGGGGGCCGCGACCACACGACGGTGATGCACGCCGAGCGCAAGATCAGGTCGCTGATGGCCGAGCGCCGTGCCATATACAACCAGGTCACGGAGCTGACGGGGCGGATCAAGCACCAGGCCCGCAAGCGCTGACGGCGCGGGCGTACACACTGTGGACAGACCGGCACGATGCCTGTGGACGGGGCGCGACACTCTCGTCCACACCCCGTCCGCCGTGCGAATCCGGCAAAAGACGCGCATCCGCCGAGAACCGGAGCCGCTACTCACAAGTTGTGGAAAACTCTGGGGATTTTCGTGGATAACCCGGTGGGCAACCCATGGAGAAGCTGAGGATGAAGGGTGGACGGATGTGGACCGCTGTGCACGGCCATCCGGCCTCCTGGGGAAAACCGGTGGACGACCTGGGGACGGACCTGGGGGCGAACTCCGTGATCATGAGTCGCGTGTACACAGGCCGCCGAAACCACCGGCATACCCGTGGAGAACTCGTGGAAAACCGGGGGATGACATGAGGACGACGTGTGGGGATGATTTCGCCGTCCCCAGGCGCCGCCGCGCCGTCCACTCCCGATGCACAGGACCGGTGGACAGAGAAACGGGGTCTCACCTGGGAAAACTCGGTCTGTCCACACTATCCACCGCCCCTATGACTAGTACTGCACCTGTTCTCTACCTAAGAAAAGATTCACCTCAAGTCAGGGCCTGGGGACAACCTGCCCCGAGCGCCCCGGCCGAGCCAGCACCACCTCACCGTTGTCCGACACCTGCAGGAGGCGGGTCCCCTTGAAGTTCCGCATCGACAGAGACGCCCTCGCTGACGCCGTCGCCTGGACCGCGCGCACGCTCCCGGTCCGCCCGCCGGTACCGGTCCTCGCGGGCATGCACATCGTCGCCGGGGGCGAGGAGAACAGTGACCGGCTGAAGTTGTCCGCCTTCGACTACGAGGTCTCCGCCCAGGTGTCCACGGACATCGACGTAGAGGAGGCCGGGACGGCCCTGGTGTCCGGGCGGCTCCTCGCCGAGATCTCCCGCAGCCTTCCTCCCCACCCTGTGGAGGTGACGACGGACGGTGCGAAGGTGATGCTCCGCTGCGGGAGCGCGAAATTCACACTTCTCACCATGCCTGTGGAGGACTACCCCACCCTGCCGGAGATGCCGCCGGCCGCCGGGTCTGTGGGCAGTGACGAGTTCGCCGCAGCCGTGTCCCAGGTCGCGATCGCCGCAGGCAAGGACGACACGATCCCCATGCTGACCGGCGTCCGTGTGGAGATCGAGGGTGAGACCGTCACGCTGGCGTCCACCGACCGCTACCGGCTGGCCGTCCGCGAGCTGCACTGGAAGCCGGAGCGTCCCGACTTCTCCGCCGTCGCGCTCGTCCCCGCCAGGACGCTCGCCGACACGGCCAAGTCGCTGACGGCGGGCGCGGAGGTGTCGATCGCGCTGGCGGCGACGGGCGGTACCGGCGAAGGCATGATCGGTTTCGAGGGCGGCGGCCGCCGGACGACGTCCCGTCTCCTGGACGGCGACTTCGTCAAGTACAGGTCGCTCCTGCCGAGCGAGTACGCGGGCCTCGCCGAGATCCAGACCGCGCCGTTCATCGAGGCCGTCAAGCGCGTGTCGCTGGTCGCCGAGCGCAACACCCCCGTGCGGCTCTCGTTCAGCCAGGGCGAGGTCGTCCTGGAGGCCGGGACCGGGGACGAGGCTCAGGCCGTCGAGGCCTTGGAGGCGACGCTGGAGGGCGAGGACATCGACATCGCCTTCAACCCCGCGTTCCTCCTCGACGGGCTCTCCGCGATCGGCTCGGACGTGGCCCGGCTGTCCTTCACCACCCCGACGAAGCCGGCCGTCCTCACCGGCAAGCCGCCGCAGGACGGCGAGAACCCGAACTACCGCTACCTGATCATGCCCGTCCGGCTGTCCGGGTGATCGCCTGTCCGGGTGATCGGCCGTCCGGCTGATCCGGATAATCCGGGTAAGGAGCCAAAGGGCTGCGGTCACGCAGCCGCGAGGGTCGCACGGTCGTGCGGTCGCGCACGCGTGCTTATGCACAGGGGAGAGTGAGCTTGCATGGAGCTTGGGATCATCGGCCTGGGCAAGATGGGCGGCAACATGGCCGAGCGGCTGCGCCGCGGCGGCCACACGATCGTCGGCTATGACCGCGATCCCGGCATCACCGACGTCGGCTCGGTGGAAGAGCTGGCCGAACGGCTGTCCCCGCCGCGTGCCGTGTGGGTGATGGTCCCCGCCGGGAAGCCCACCGCCGACACCATCCACAGGCTGGGGGAAATCCTTCAGCCCGGCGACATCGTCGTCGACGGCGGTAATTCACACTATGTGGACGACCAGAAACACGGCGAGGAGCTGGCCGCCAAGGGCATCGGTTTCGTGGACTGCGGCGTCAGCGGCGGTGTGTGGGGCCTGGAGAACGGCTACGCGCTCATGGTCGGCGGCGACGACGACAACGTGAAGCGCCTGATGCCGATCTTCGAGACGCTCAAGCCGGCGGGCGAGTACGGCTTCGTCCACTCCGGCAAGGTCGGCGCGGGCCACTACGTCAAGATGGTCCACAACGGCATCGAGTACGCGATGATGCAGGCGTTCGGCGAGGGTTTCGAGCTGATCGAGGCCAGCGACCTCGTGACCAGGGTGCCGGAGACGTTCCTGAGCTGGCAGGAGGGCACGGTCATCCGCTCCTGGCTGCTGGACCTCCTGAACCGGGCCCTGGCCGGCGACCCCGAGCTGGACGACCTGCGCGGCTACGCCAACGACTCCGGTGAGGGCCGCTGGACGGTCCAGGCCGCGATCGAGCACGCCGTCCCCCTGCCCGCCATCAGCGCCTCCCTGTTCGCGCGGTTCGCCTCCCGTCAGGAGGACTCGCCCACGATGCGGGTCGTCGCAGCCCTCCGCAAGGAGTTCGGGGGCCACGCGGTCGAGGCCGTCGGCGACGGCGACTCCCCCGGCGCCGACGTCAACCCGCCCCCGGTCTGAGACTCGGCGAGTTATCCACAGTTCCGGTTCCGGGTTCCGGCCGGCGTCCGCCTCCCCGATGCTCGACAGAGGGCCGGCCGCGAGGGCCGCCGGGAGCAGCGGAGGTGGTGGACGTGAGGGTGTGCGCTGCGTGGGTGCTGGAGGCTCTACGCTCGTGTCTCGTGCACGTCGCCCACCTTTCCTTGCAGGACTTCCGCTCGTACCCGGCCGCCGAGGTCGCGCTCGAGCCGGGGGTCACCGCGTTCGTGGGCCCGAACGGCCAGGGGAAGACGAACCTGGTCGAGGCCATCGGGTACGTCGCCGCGCACGCCAGCCACCGGGTGGCGACGGACGCGCCGCTCGTCCGGCACGGCGCCCCCCGCGCGATCGTGCGCGCCGGGGTGGTGAAGGACGACCGCAAGGCGCTGATCGAGCTGGAGATCAACCCGGGGAAGGCGAACCGGGCGCGGCTCAACCGGTCCCCCGTCCCGAGGCCGCGCGAGATCCTCGGGATGCTGCGGACGGTGCTGTTCGCCCCGGAGGACCTCTCACTGGTGAAGGGCGATCCGGGGGAGCGGCGGCGGTTCATGGACGAGCTGCTGACCGCGCGGGCTCCGCGGTTCGCGGGCGTGCGGTCCGACTATGACCGCGTCCTCAAGCAGCGCAACGCCCTGTTGAAATCGGCGGCCGCGCACAGGCGCTCCCCTACCCCGGAGGTCCTCGCGACCCTGGATGTGTGGGATTCGCATCTGGCGCGCACCGGTTCCGAGCTCCTGGCCGCCCGGCTGGACCTGGTCGATGCGCTCACCCCGCTCGCCGTCAGCGCCTATGCGGCGCTCGCCCCGGGCGGTGACGCGGCCGGCCTGCACTACAAGAGCTCGCTGGGTGACATCGAGTTGTCCACAGACCGTGGACAACTCGCCGAGCAGCTGCTGACGGCGGTGGGGGAGTCGCGCAAGCAGGAGCTGGAACGCGGGGTGAGCCTCATCGGGCCGCATCGCGACGAGCTCGTCCTGCGGCTGGGGGAGCTGCCGGCGCGCGGCTACGCCAGCCACGGCGAGTCGTGGTCGTTCGCGCTCGGGCTGCGGCTCGCCGCGTTCGACCTGCTGCGGGCGGACGGCGACGACCCGGTCCTGATCCTGGACGACGTGTTCGCCGAGCTGGACACCGGGCGCCGCAGCCGGCTGGCCGGGATGGTCGCCCCGGCCGAGCAGGTGCTCATCACGGCGGCCGTCCCCGCCGATGTACCGGCCGAATTGACAGGGGGTTCGTATACCGTTTCCGACGGCAAGGTCGTCCGAGACTGATCAGTGCCCGGAGCGCGCGGAAGGCGTCGCCGGCCCATCGGCAGGCGGGAGCCGGCCCTCGGTTGGCGGGAGTCGGTTCGCCGGAGGCGGGAGTCGGGTTCTTGCAGGCGGGGGGCAGGTCGGGGCGTCCTTCGAGAGTGGTGTCGACCGGAAGGGGTGAGCGGGTGAACGACGATCCACAGGATGTGCACAACTCCCCCGAGCCCGCGGAAGAGGCGAACGGCCCGCCGGCCAAGTCGGGCATCGAGCTGGCCCGTGAGGCGCTGGCCCAGGCGAAGGCGGACGCCCTGAAGCGCGGCACGCTTCCCGGCCAGAACGGCAAACGCAGAAGCGGCGGACGGGTCGTCCGGGTGCGGGAACCGGGGCGGGGCGGCGATCCCAAGCTGTTCAGCGCGGCGATCCACGAGCTGATGGCGTCCCGTGGCTGGGAACAGCGCGCGGCGGTCGGCGGCGTGTTCGGCAACTGGGCCGGCATCGTCGGCGCCGAACTCGCCGAGCACACCCGGCCGGAGCGGTTCGAGGAGGGCGAACTGACCGTCGCCGCCGACTCGACGACGTGGGCGACGCAGCTTCGCCTGCTGTCGTCCACGCTCGTCCGGCGGCTGAACGAGGAACTCGGCCACGGCACCGTTCGTCGGGTGAAGGTCGTGGGGCCCTCGTCCGGCCCGCGCCGCACCGGCGCCTGGCGCGTCCGCTGATCGGTGCCGCCCACATCTCCGGCCGTTCGGCGCAACACTGCGGAAACGCAATCAACACAGCCAGCGCCACGCAGGCCAGAGAACCCCCCTGGTCCTATAGGGGGGTGTAGCTCCAGGCCCACTCGGCCGCCACACGCGCACACAGCGCTCTGGGAGTGCCACTTTTAGCCGTGTCACCCGGTAGAATGAAATCGGTTCAGGATGCTGCGCCGCCAAAGGGTGCCCGGGCCTCTGACCAAGACGAACAGAGCACAACCGGGCACCCTCATGTGTGTTACGGGGCACACCGCGCCTCCCTCGGGTGCGGAGCGGCAGACATCCCCGGCAGGAGGATCTCCTTTGGCGTACGACGCTAGTTCGATCACTGTCCTTGAAGGGCTTGAGGCGGTTCGCAAGCGCCCCGGCATGTACATCGGCTCGACCGGTGAGCGCGGCCTGCACCACCTCGTCTACGAGATCGTGGACAACGCGGTCGACGAGGCCCTCGCCGGCTATGCCGACGACATCGTGGTCACGCTGATGGCCGACGGCGGCGTGAGCGTGCTCGACAACGGCCGCGGGATCCCCGTGGGCGAGCACCCCGTGGAGAAACGTCCGGCCATCGAACTGGTGCTGACCACGCTGCACGCGGGCGGCAAGTTCGACGGCAAGTCCTACGCCGTCTCGGGCGGCCTGCACGGTGTCGGTTCCGCGGTGGTGAACGCGCTTTCGTCGCGGATGGAGGCCGAAGTCCGCACCGACGGCCACGTCTGGCGCCAGTCGTACACGTGGCAGGGCCCCGAGACCGAGCTGCGCAAGGGCGAGCCGACCGAGGAGACCGGCACCCTCATAACGTTCTGGCCGGACCCCGACATCTTCGAGACCCTCGAATGGAACTTCGAGACCCTCTCCCGCCGCATGCAGGAGATGGCGTTCCTCAACCGCGGCCTGGCCATCACCCTGCAGGACCACCGTCCCGACTACATCAACGGTGAGCCGCACGTCGTCCGGTACCACTACGAGGGCGGCATCGAGGACTTCGTGCGTTACATCAACGCGCGCAAGGACGCCGTCCACGAGTCGGTGGTCTACTTCGACGACGACACCACGGGCATGTCGCTGGAAATCGCCATGCAGTGGAACTCGTCGTACGCCGAGTCCGTGCACACCTTCGCCAACACGATCAACACGGCGGAGGGCGGCACCCACGAGGAGGGGTTCCGGGCGGCGCTCACCACGATCGTCAACCGGTACGCCCGCGACAAGGGCCTGCTGCGCGACAAGGACGACAACCTCACCGGCGAGGACGTCCGCGAGGGCCTCACCGCGATCATATCGATCAAGCTGGCGGACCCGCAGTTCGAGGGGCAGACCAAGACCAAGCTCGGCAACACCGAGGCCAAGTCCTTCGTCCAGAAGGCCTGCAACGAGCACCTGCGGGACTGGTTCGAGGAGAACCCCGGCGAGGCCAAGGAGATCATCAACAAGGCGTCGCAGGCGGCGCGGGCCCGGGTGGCGGCGCGGCAGGCGCGCGACCTGACCCGCCGCAAGAGCCTGCTGGAGTCGACGTCGCTGCCCGGCAAGCTGTCGGACTGCCAGTCCACCGACCCGGCCAAGTCGGAGCTGTACATCGTCGAGGGCGACTCGGCGGGCGGTTCGGCCAAGGGCGGCCGCGACCCGCACTTCCAGGCGATCCTCCCGATCCGCGGCAAGATCCTCAACGTGGAGAAGGCCAGGATCGACCGGATCCTGAAGAACAACGAGGTGCAGGCGATCATCACCGCGCTCGGCACCGGGGTGCACGACGAGTTCGACATCACGCGGCTGCGCTACCACAAGATCATCCTGATGTCGGACGCGGACGTCGACGGCCACCACATCAACACGCTGCTGCTGACGCTGCTCTTCCGGTTCATGAAGCCGTTGATAGAGGCCGGGCACGTCTACCTGTCCCAGCCCCCGCTCTACAAGATCAAGTGGGACTCGCGGGGAACGGAGGCCGACTACGCCTACTCCGACTCCGAACGCGACGCGATCATCGAGGCCGGGGTGGCCGCCGGCAAGCGCGACCCGCGCCCCCGCGACCTGGTGCAGCGCTTCAAGGGCCTCGGCGAGATGAACGCCAACGAGCTGTGGGACACCACCATGGACCCCGACAACCGGGTCCTGCTGCAGGTCCAGCTCGACGACGCCGCGCAGGCCGACGAGCTGTTCAGCGTGCTCATGGGCGAGGAGGTCGAGCCCCGCCGGGAGTTCATCCAGCGCAACGCCAAGGACGTGCGCTTCCTCGACATCTGAGGTGCGGGCCTCGGCCGGGCTCCCAGCGGCCTGACTCCCAGAGGCGACCGTACGTGCATCCCATCGAGCAGAAAAGGTTTTGAGAGTGACGGACGTGACCACAGAGGGCGGCCACCCAGGCGAACGGATCGAACCGGTCGACATCCAGGTCGAGATGCAGAAGAGCTATCTCGACTACGCGATGTCGGTCATCGTCGCGCGCGCGCTGCCCGAGGTACGCGACGGCCTCAAACCCGTCCACCGCCGCGTCCTCTACGCCATGTACGACGGCGGCTACCGGCCCGACCGCGGCTACTTCAAGTGCGCCCGCGTCGTCGGCGACGTCATGGGGAACTACCACCCGCACGGCGACTCCGCCATCTACGACGCGCTCGTCCGGCTGGCTCAGCCGTGGTCGATGCGGTACCCGCTGGTTGACGGCAACGGAAACTTCGGCTCGCGCGGCAACGACCCCGCCGCGGCCATGCGGTACACCGAGTGCCGCATGGCGCCCCTTGCGATGGAGCTTCTGCGCGACATCGACAAGGAGACCGTCGACTTCTCCCCCAACTACGACGGCCGTTCGCAGGAACCGGACGTCCTCCCGTCCCGGTACCCGAACCTGCTGGTCAACGGGTCCGCCGGCATCGCCGTCGGGATGGCGACCAACATCCCGCCGCACAACCTGCGCGAGGTCGCCGACGGCGTCCGGTGGTACCTGGACAACTACGGCGCCTCCGACGACGAGCTGCTCGAGGCGCTGATCGAGCGGATCAAGGGCCCAGACTTCCCGACCGCCGGGCTGATCGTCGGCCGCAAGGGCATCGAGGACGCCTACCGCACCGGCCGCGGCTCCATCACCATGCGGGCCGTCATCGAGGTCGAGGAGATCCAGGGCCGCACCTGCCTCGTCGTCACCGAACTGCCCTACCAGGTCAACCCGGACAACCTCGCGCTCAAGATCGCCGACGGGGTGAAGGACGGGAAGCTCGACGGCATCGCCGACGTCCGCGACGAGACGTCCGGCCGGACGGGGCAGCGCCTCGTCATCGTCCTCAAGCGGGACGCCGTCGCCAAGATCGTCCTGAACAACCTGTACAAGCACACCCAGCTGCAGGAGACGTTCGGCGCGAACATGCTCGCGCTCGTCGACGGTGTGCCGCGCACCCTGCGCATCGACCAGTTCGTCCGGCACTGGGTCACCCACCAGATCGACGTCATCGTCCGCCGCACCCGGTTCCTGCTCCGCAAGGCCGAGGAACGCGCCCACATCCTGCGCGCCCTCCTGAAGGCCCTCGACCGCATCGACGAGGTCATCGCGCTCATCCGCCGCTCGCCGTCCGCGTCGGAGGCGCAGCAGGGCCTGATGGGCCTCCTGGAGATCGACGAGATCCAGGCGCAGGCCATCCTCGACATGCAGCTGCGCAAGCTCGCCGCCCTGGAACGCCAGCAGATCACCGACGAGTACGACAAGCTCATGGCGGAGATCGCCGACTACAACGACATCCTGGCCTCGCCCGAGCGGCAGCGCCAGATCGTCGGCGACGAGCTCGCCCCCATCGTCGAGAAGTACGGCGACGAGCGGCGCACCGAGATCGTCCCGTTCGACGGGGACGTGTCGTACGAGGACCTCATCGCCGAAGAGGGCGTCGTCGTCACCATCACCCGCGGCGGCTACGCCAAGCGCACCAAGACCGACCTGTACCGGGCGCAGCGGCGCGGCGGCAAGGGCGTCCGCGGCGCGCAGCTCAAGCAGGACGACATCGTCGACCAGTTCTTCGTCACCTCGACGCACAACTGGATCCTGTTCTTCACCAACAAGGGCCGCGTCTACCGCGCGAAGGCCTACGAACTGCCCGACGCCGGCCGCGACTCGCGCGGCCAGCACGTCGCGAACCTGCTGGCCTTCCAGCCCGACGAGCACATCGCCCAGGTCATGACCCTGCGCGACTACGACGTGGCCCCCTACCTGGTGCTCGGCACCAAGAAGGGCCGCGTCAAGAAGACCGCGCTGCAGGACTTCGACTCGCCCCGCACCGGCGGCATCATCGCGATCAACCTGATCGAGGACGACGAGGTCATCGCCGCGCGGCTCGTGTCGTCCGACGACAACCTGCTGATGGTCTCCACCGGCGCCCAGGCGATCCGCTTCCGCGCCGACGACGAGTCGCTGCGCCCGATGGGACGCGCGACGTCCGGCGTCATCGGCATGCGTTTCGAGGAGAGCCAGGAAGTCCTCAACATGCTCGTCGTGCAGGACACCTCCCACGACGTCCTGGTCGCCACCCAGGGCGGTTACGCCAAGCGGACCCCGGTCGACCAGTATCCGCTCCAAGGTCGTGGGGGTAAGGGTGTCCTCACCGCTAAGATCGTTGAATCGCGGGGGATGTTGGTAGGGGCCCTCATGGTGGGCCCGGACGACGAGGTGTTCGCGATGACGTCGAACGGCGGCGTCATCCGCACCACCGCCGCGGAGATCAAGCAGTCCGGCAGGCAGACCATGGGCGTCCGCCTGATGAACCTCGCGGACGGGGACAGCGTGGTGGCCATCGCGAGGAACGTAGAGTCCATGGAGGACTCAGACGACGCCGAGGGGGGCGACGGTGAATGACGGACCCCGCCCCGGCACCGAGCCGATAGGCCAGGAGGACACGTGAGCACCGAGCCCGGCAAGAGCAAGGGCGGGCCCGGCGCCGGTGGGGCCGGCGCGGACGGCGCCGGCAAGAAGCCCGGGGCCAAGCCCGGTAAGACCGTGGCCGCCGCGTCCGCCAAGTCGAGCCGGGACGAGACGACCGTCGAAATCGACTCCCCCGACACCGACACCGCCGCGTCCGAGTCCGCCACGGACTCGGACGCGGCGGCGTCCGGCACCGAGGAGACCAGGACCGACATGGCCTCCCTCAAGGACGAGCCGGCGAAGAGCGCCGCCTCGTCGGAGATCGCCCCGGTCAAGGACACCACCGAACCGCCCAAGTCCAAGGACGCCAAGCCGGCGAGCCCCCCGGAGAAGCCGGCGGCCCCGAAGGCCCCCGCCCCGGCCGCCCCCGCGGAAACCACCCCGGCCCGCTCCGCTTCGGCGTCAGGCCGGGCTTCGGGTTCGGGCTCCGGCCCGACGGGCTGGGCCAAGCCCGCCGAGCCGTCCGGTTCGGTCTCCACGGGCCGTACGGAACAGCCCCCCAAACCGTTCAACGCGGGCAGCCCTTCACCCGCCGCGGGTAGCCCGTCACCCGCCGCGGGCAACTCGTCCGGCGCCCGCCAGGGCGGCTCCGGCCGGTCGAACCGCCCGAGCTTCGCGAGCACCGTCCTCAAGAACCGCCCGTCCCCGTCCGCGGCGCCCGCGAACACCTCGTCCAAGCCCGCCACCACTGGCAAGCCGGCGCGCAAGGCCCAGCTTCAGCTCGCCCGGCTCGAACCGTGGTCGGTGATGAAGTTCAGCTTCGTCATGTCCGTCGTCTGCTTCGTCATCCTCCTCGTCGCCGTCATCGTCCTCTACGCGATCCTGGCCGGTCTCGGCGTCTTCGACGCCATCAGCGACACGATCAACAGCCTCACCAGGGAGCAGGGCGAGACCACCGGAAGCGTCGACGCCGGCAACTGGTTCTCCTTCTTCCGCATCTTCGGCTACACCGTCCTCGTCGGTGCCCTGAACGTGCTGCTCATCACCGCCCTGTCCACCGTCGGCTCCGTCATCTACAACCTCGCCGCCGACCTCGTCGGCGGCGTCGAGGTGACCCTCAAGGAGGCCGAGTAATCGATTTCCGGTTGCCGCGCCAGATGGGGTAACCTCTCGTTGCGCCGCCAGACCAGCGGCACAACCCGGGCCTATAGCTCAGTCGGTTAGAGCGCATCCCTGATAAGGATGAGGCCGGAGGTTCAAGTCCTCCTAGGCCCACCACCTCACAGACCCCCGCCGGGTACCGACGGGGGTCTTTTGACGCCGACCGTGACGGCAACGGCCCTTATCTCTCCGAGTTGCCGAATAGGACCCCGGCCACTCGGCCGAGCGACGTCCTCCGGCGCTTGGCAGGGCGCCCGTCACTGGCGATCAAGATCATCCTCACCCTCGTTGCCAGCGCCACGATCAGTGTCGCCTACCTTGACCCGCCGTTCCAGGCGATCATCCTGATGACTGCCGGCGTAGCCGGGGGGATGGCTGCTCCACCGAGGCGGCTAGCCGGGAGGTCTGCCGCCGTCCCCCGATCGGAGCCCCACAGACCAGTGCCGGGGTGAGGGCGTTCGTCCAGGGGCGGGTTCACCTTCGCCCCCGGCTGGAGGCCGGTTTATACGGCCGTAAGAGTGAGTTCGCCTTGTTGTGGTTCGTCCACGCGCACCTCGATCGTCGCGTGCTCGTCGTCTTCGAACCTCAAGGTGAAATAGGGGGACAGGTCTTTGAGGAACGTCCAGGCTTCACGGTCCTCTGCGATCAGCGGCGAGGTGAAGGCGGCGGTGGCGCGCCAGCCGGAACTGTCATTGACGACGAGGACGCGCACTTCGATTGAGCCGAGACATGTGTGCCTGTTCGCCCACCACTCCAGCCGGGCTGATCCTTCGTAGCGGTCCACGATCGCCAGTATGGCCGTGGTCGTTGAGTACAGGCCGGGCGTGTGGTGGCGGGCCGGCGGCTGTGCAGGTCAGGACGGGGTTATCCCGAGATAGGGGGTGCTTTTCCACAGGTTGTGGATAGTGGGGTCGTGGAACGCCGGCCTGAGTTGCTCTGACAGGTAGGGGTTGTTATCGGGTCGGTTCTCTGTTCAGGACCAGGTCGAACTCCGCGTGGCGGAAGGGCGCCTGGACGGCGTGCCGCGCGGCCTCCTCCTCGTCGTCAGACTCGGTGAAGTCGACGACGAGGCTCTGTTTGACCGCGAAGACCGCGTCGGAGTCGAGATAGGGGCTTCCCGCCACGAACACGTGGGTGGTCAGCGGCGTGTGGCCGTCCGCCTGGACGATGAAGTGGATGTGCGCGGGGCGGTAGGGATGGCGTCCGGTGGCCTCCAGGAGGCGTCCGACGGGCCCGTCTGTTGGAATCGGGTAATGGCTGGGGACAACGGTCCGGAACCGGAATCGTCCTTCGGTGTCGGTGTGGAAAAGCCCACGGCCATTGCCGGACGGCTGGACGCCGGGCTGCTGGACGTCGTAGAACCCTTGCTCGTTGCACTGCCACACGTCGACCTTCGCGTCGGGCAGCGGCGCCCCGTCGGTGTCTAGGACGCGTCCTGAAACCACGCAGGGTTCCGCTTCGCCGACCAGGTCGATGCTGTCGCCAAGCGCGCGTGGGGGCGAATCGACCATGTGGAATGGGCCCAGGACGGTGCTCTCTGTTCCGCCTTCACGTTCGTTGAGCGTCTCCACCAGCATCGAGACCCCCAGAACGTCGGAGAGCAGTACGAACTCTTGTCGTGTGTCGGTACAGGTTTGGCCCACGGCGGTGAGGAACTGAATCGCCTGCTCCCACTCCTGGATGGACGGCCTGGTCTCGCGGACGAAGTCGTGCAGGTGGCGGGTCAGGGCGGTCAGGATCTCGTGGAGGCGCGGGTCGGGGGTCTTGCCGAAACCGTCCTGGACGGCCTGGGTGGCGGTGTGTTCATTGAAGTCCACGGGGATCGCCTCCGCCTCATCGTCCACAAGCTGTGGATAACTCTGTCCTAAGGTATGGCCTGCTCTGCCTCAAGACTGGTCGGGTACCCCGCCGCATCTCCCCACCCGCGCCATGAAGATCGATCTGGGCCACCGTGGTCACCGCGGCCGCGGTGGCTGCGATCACGCACACATCATCCTCTCCCGGCGCGATCTCCGCACGGCTGAACGACGCGTCCCCCCGTCCCGGTGGTGGACGGCGGTGTGGGGCGCCGGCATGCAGCCGGCGGTCGTCGGAGGCGATGACAACTGGTTGCGGATGGGATTCGCCGACCAGTCGCTGCGGCAGCTCGTGCGGGTGGGGCGTGCGGGTGGGGCGTGCGGCGCCGAGGTGCGGATCTGGGCCACTCGGTGCACGGTCCTTGTCCTCGGGGTGAGGGGTGCCGTGCTGGCTGGGTGCTCGGTTGTTCTGGCACTGGCCATAGTCGTGCTCGTCGTCGTTGTTCTGGACGTGAGCGCTGGCCGCGCGACGTTGGGTGTCCGATTTCCGTTGGTTCGCTTGCGCACGTCGCGCTCACGGGACGGGGGGCGGCGGCGCGGGTTGCAGGCGAGAGTCGGTGTGCGGCTTGGGGACGTGCCTGGGGATTCACGGTGGGCAGCGTTGTCCACTGGTGGCGCCGGGTTGTGGAGGCGGATTGCCCACAGGGTGTGAACGGGCTGTGGGAAACGACTCGCCCAGGGCGCCTTCGTTGCTGGTCAGCGGCTTTTCCACGACGTGGACAACTGGACGCCGAGGTTGGGGGCGGGCTGGGGAAGAATGGTGGACGCCGGAACCGTCGGCCGTACCCAGGGTGTGCACATCGGTTATCCACAGGTTGTGGATTCCCTGTGTCACCGCCCGGCCGCGTGGATGCTGAGGGTGATGGCGTCCACGATGGCGCTCGAACCGTGGAAAGGCCTGCTGTTCTGGGGATCTCCCTGTGGACGGGGCCTTCCGGAGCGCCTGTCGGCAAGGGGAGGGAGGTGTGTGCGGATGGTGTCCCCAGCCTGTGGATAAAGCCCTGGCGGGGTGGCCGGCAGTGCCGTCTGCCTCCATATGAGGGCGGTGGCGCGCCCCCCGACGGCACTTTGCCGGCGGCAGTGGGATGAAGGGAGGTGGAGTTCTCCGTTGGTCTGTACATGGGCGACACGTTCCGGCTGAATATCGGCATGAGGTCGAGTGCCGCGCCACGCCCGGCGGCGTGCGGGCGGGGGCGCCTACGATGGCCCGGGGCCACCGTCCCGGAGGTCCTTAGACCCCTCCTGGCCTGCGAACACCAGTTCGAATGCATGCTACGCTCGCGGAATGGGGCACTTGCTGAACGAGCCGGTCCGCGCCGAGCACGACCCGGCGGGACGGCTCACCGCGTACGTGTGGCGGGGATCGCGCTACGCGGTCGACGAGGTGCTGAAGACCTATGGGACCGCCCAAGAGGGCCGGGTCTACAGGGTCCGCGTCACGGGCGCCGAGGGAGTGGCCGTCGCGGAGCTCGGCCGTGACGAGGATCGTTGGCGTCTCCGGCACGTCTTCTCCGCCTGACGACGCGGCCTCCATCGTCGACCGGACCCTCTGGACGCGGGTCGACGGCATTCAGGGGACCTCGCTCGACCTGCTGACGGCCCGGATCGGACGCCGGCACTACGCGCCGCACATCCACGACGAGTACGCCATCGGCGTCACGGTCGACGGTCTGGAGACCATGCGCTACCGCGGCGAGAAGATCTACTCCGGTGCAGGCAGCGTCGTCGTGATCGAACCGGGAGAGGCGCACACCGGCGGCCCGGCCCGTCCCGAAGGCTTCGCCTACCTGTGCTTCTACCCGGACGCCGAGCTGCTGGGCGCCGCGCTGACGGCCGACGCGGGCCCGACGCAGGCGCGGCCGCACTTCCGGGATCCGATCATCGACGATCGGCGGCTCGGCGAGGCGCTGCGCCTCGCCCACCACGCCCTGCGACTCGGCGAGGACCCGCTGGAGGGCGAGTCGCGCCTGCTCGGAGTGCTCGGCGCGCTCGTCCGGCGGCACGCGGGGGCGGGCCCGAAGACCGTTCCGGACGGGCGCCGCCGAGCCGACACCGGACGCATCGCACGGGCCGTCGCGACCCGCCTGTCGGACGAGCTGATCGCCCCGCCGACCCTCGCGGAGGTCGCCGCCGACCTGGAGCTTTCGCGCTACCAGTTGCTGCGCGCCTTCAGCGATGTCGTCGGCATGCCGCCGTACGCGTGGCTCGCGCAACACCGGGTGACCCGGGCCCGTGCCCTGCTGGACGCCGGGCACCGCCCGGCGGAGGCCGCGACGCTCGTCGGGTTCGCCGACCAGGCGCACCTCACACGCTGGTTCCGGCGTGTCGTGGGCGTCACACCGGGCGCGTACCGCAACAGCGTTCAAGACACTGCGCCCCGCCACCGCGCATTCTGAACTCGTCTGACCCGGCCGCATGTCACGGGCGACGGGGTCGCGTGCGGCGGGTGGAGGGGAACGGAGGTCGGGCATGAGCCGGCGTGGCTGGATGCTGTTCGTGCTGATGGGTGTGCTGTGGGGCATCCCCTATCTGATGATCAAGGTGGCGGTCGAGGGCGTCTCGGTGCCCATGGTGGTGTTCGCGCGGACCGCGCTCGGCGCGGCCGTGCTGCTGCCGCTGGCGATCCGGGGCGGGCAGTTCGACGTGGTCCGCCGCCACTGGCGTCCGCTGCTGGCGTTCACGGCGGTGGAGATCCTCGGCCCCTGGGCGCTGCTGTCGGACGCCGAGAACCGGCTGACCAGTTCCATGACGGGACTGCTGATCGCCGCCGTCCCGATCGTCGGAGTCGTGCTGGCCAGGCTCACCGGCGACGCCGAGCGGCTCGGCCCGGCGCGCTGGGCGGGGCTGCTGGTCGGGCTGGCCGGCGTCGGCGTGCTCGCCGCGCCGCACCTCGGCGGCGGCAGCGCATGGGCGGTCGGCGAGGTCATGCTGGTCGTGCTCGGATACTCGATCGCACCGATGATCGCCATGAAGCGCCTCCAGGACGTCCCGAGCCTGCACCTGGCCGCGTACGCGCTCGCCATCGCCGCCCTCGTCTACACGGGACCGGCGATCTACACCTGGCCGGAGTCGATGCCGAGCGGGCAGGTTCTGGCCGCACTCATCGGCCTCGGCCTGGTGTGCACGGCGCTCGCGTTCATCGTGTTCTTCGAGCTCATCCGGGAAGTCGGCACGTCCAGGGGGATGGTGTTCACCTACGTGAACCCGGCCGTCGCGGTCGCCGCCGGCGTGGTGTTCCTCAGCGAACCCCTCACCGGGACGATCATGGCGTCGTTCCTGCTGATCCTCGGCGGTTCCGTCCTCGCGACCGTGCGCCGGACCTCAACGCCCGCGCAGGCGGCGGCTCCGGTCGACGATGCCTCCGCCGACGCCCAGGATGCGCGGGCTTAGCGACACGGCCAGGCACAGGCAGCGAGCCCCTGCCGCCCCGTCCGGTGGATGCCGCGCCCCGATTGGTGGATGCCGCGCCCTGTTCGGTGGATGCCGCGCGTCGTTCGGTGGGTGCTGTGCCTTGTCCCTTGGATCCTGCGCGCCGTTCGGGGGACGTCGCGCGTCGTTCGGTGGACGCCGTTCGGTGGGGGGCGTGCGTCGTTCGCCGCTGCGCTGATCAAGAGGCGAACGGCCTCGGACGCCACGTGCGGGCCGGGGCGTTCGCTAGCGTTTGCCGCGCTGTCCGTCGGCAAGGCCGCGGGAGACGCGGGACCCGCCCGCCCGCCGCTGGACGGCAGCGGAGAGGACGGGTGCTACCCCGCCCAGCCTTGCTCCGAGCCGCAGCCCGAGCGGCGCCACGTCGATCTCGGCGATGTTCCTCTCGATGGCCCGGACGGTCGACCGCGCCACGTCCCGCGGCGACTTCGTCCCGACACCCTTGGGCAGCGTGACCCCGGCATCGGCGAACATGCCCGCGTCCCGGATGAACCCCGGGAACACCGTCGACACGCCGACGCCGTGCGGCCGCAGATCTTCGCGCAGGGCCAGCGCGAACCCCCGCATGCCGAACTTCGTCGCGTTGTAGAGCGACGCGTGGCCGGACGCGGTCTTCCCGGCCAGTGACGACACGAACACCAGATGCCCGCGGCCACGATCGGCCATTCGCGCGCCGGCGAGCTTCGCCATCACGATCGGTGCGCGCAGGTTGACGTCCAGCGCCCGGTCGATCTCGTCGATCGAGTACTCGTCCAGCAGCCCGGACGCCGGCAGCGCCGCGTTCGCCACGAGCACGTCCACCCGGCCCGCCTCGTCCAGCAGCCGCTCGGCCGCCGCGCGATCCGCCAGGTCAGCCACGATGGACCGGCCGCCGAGCCGCTCGGCAAGCGGTTCCAGCACCTCCGCCCGGCGTCCCGTCAGGACGACCTGCCCGCCGCGTTCGGCCAGCGCCGTCGCCAGTGCCCGGCCGATCCCGCCGGTCGCTCCGGTCACCAGGACGTTCGCTCCACGCAGCTCCATGGCGAGATCATTGCGGATCACATCCCGATCCGCCACAGCAGCAGAATGATCGACGAGAGCACCAGCCCGGCCGTGCCCAGCGACACCTCACCCATCGCGATCATGGCGGCACATCCCGTCGCGGTGACACCCGCGGCCAGCACCATTCCACGGCCCCCGGACGGCTCCTCCTCCGGCGCGCCCGAGTCGAACTCGCGTTCCCAGCGCCGGAAGTCGTCCTCCGCCATCGGTTCTCCCGAAGGGTCGTCCCTCCGGATTATGCGGCCGCCCGGCCGTCCCGGCGAGATGGCGCGGACGTGACAGCACCCGCACCGGGGATTGGACGGCGGGTCCGATAACGGAGTGGGGGTGCGGATCGACCATGAACGATTGCTAGGCTGCGAGGAGCCTGGGAAGCAGACGCTGATGCGAACGAATCCCGGGTTTTGACTTCATAGTCGAGGTGAAGGGGTCCCACCGTGAAGAAGCTGCTCATTCTCGCCGTTGTCGCTCTCGGTGGCTTCGCTGTCTGGCGCCGGCTGCAGCAGGATCGTGCCGAGCTGGACCTGTGGAACGAGGCCACGTCGTCCGACAGCTGAGACGCCGGCGATAAGGCCCCGGCGTGAACGAAGCAGACCCGATCACCGTCGCCTGCCTCGATCTCGCCGGGACCACTGTCGCGGACGGCGACATCATCGCCGCCGCCTTCGCCGAGGCGATCGCCGCCCTGGGGATCGTCTCCGGCACGGCGGCGCATGGGCGTGCCCTGGCACGCTTCCACGATTCGCGCGGCGAATCGAAGATCGGCATTTTCCGATCGCTCTTCGACGAGCCCCGCGCCCGGGCCGCGAACCTCGCGTTCGAGCGTTCCTACGGCCAACACGTCGACCGGCACGGCCTGAAGCCCGTGCCCGGCGCCGACCGTGCCCTCGAACGCATCCGGACCGCCGGCATCGGCGTCTGCCTGCTCACCGGTTTCGGCCGCAGCACGCAGGCCCGCGTCCTCGACGCCCTCGGCTGGTGGGACCGCGTCGACCTGACGCTCTGCCCCGAAGACGTCCCCCGCGGCCGCCCGTGGCCCGACATCGTCCTCACCGCCGCCTTGCGCCTCGGCGCGGACGACGTCCGCAATATCGCCGTCTGTGGCGGCACCGCCGCCGGCATGCTGTCCGGCCGCCGATCCGGCGCGTCCATCGTCGCCGGCGTCCTCACCGGCGCCCACGACCGGGACCGCCTTCTCACCGCCGGCGCGACCCACATCCTCCCCAGCGTGGCCGCCCTCCCCGACCTCATTCTCCCGGCCCCCGTCGGTGACGCGGTGACCGCCGACCACAGGTAGGCTTGTGCCGCCGCACGGGGCCTTAGCTCAGTTGGTAGAGCACTGGCTTTGCAAGCCAGGTGTCAGGGGTTCGAATCCCCTAGGCTCCACCCACCAGAAGCCCAGGTCAGAACCGAACTTCCGATCTGGGCTCCCGCCTCTCACGACCTCTTCTTCCGCTTCCGTGCCCGTTGCGTGCCCGCTCCCAAGGTGATCAAGGGGGTTCGCGCACGGCCACCGGTCTGCCCCGACCAGTCGGCTACAGGGCCTGGCAGTGCCGCACTGAGCGACAGGTTTCTGCGGGCTAGTCTCGTGCGGGTGCGACTTGGTCTGATCACGATCGTTGTGGACGACTACGATCAAGCCATCGAGTTCTTCACCGCCGCACTGGGATTCGACCTGGTCGAGGACTCGCCGTCACTGACCAACGACGGCCGGCCGAAACGGTGGGTCGTCGTGCGGCCGCCGGGCGCGGAGACCGGTGTCTTGCTGGCTCGTGCGGATGGCGAGCGCCAGACCGGCGCCGTGGGAAACCAGGTCGCCGGGCGCGTTGGGTTCTTTCTTCAAGTGGACGATTTCGATGCCGCCTATGAACGCATGTTGGGCGCCGGCGTCGACTTCGTGTCCTTGCCGCGCACGGAGGCCTATGGGCGTGTCGCCGTGTTCCTCGATGTCGCCGGCAACCGTTGGGATCTGCTCGGTTCGGCTTGATGGACACGAGCATGCCTGCGGCGGTGGCCTCTGAGGCCGGGGAGCGGGGCCTGGTCTCAACCAGGAAACTGCTGGAGCGGCATGTGTAATTCTCCCTTGTCGGCCTTGACTTGGGGAGCGAGGCTGATCGCATGTGGTGGCTCGTCCTCGGATTCTTGGCCCTTCTGCTCGCTTACGGCGTGGTTTTCGACTGGCGTCTCCGCCGGCGGGGGCATCGGCTGCGAGACGGTGCGGCATTGACGGCCGAGACTCGGGAGAACCGTCGCGACATGCGCGCATGGGACAGAGGCTCGCAAGGACACGGCGGAGCCGATTTGTCTTGGACGGACGAAGCGCGGCGTCGCCGTGACCGATGACTATGGGCGCGGGCCGGCTTGTCAGACGCCGTCAGACTCGGGAGCGGCCGACGTAGAGGTTGCGGGCCCTGTAGTAGGTGTCGGTCGTCGGGCCGGGGGATCCCGACGAGCCCTCCATCTGCAGGTTGATGATGATCCACATCGGGTGGCCGACGAAGTTCGCGCCGCGGTGGCGGCCGACCCATGAGCCGTCCAGGTAGTAGTGGATGTCGACGTCGGTCGCGTTGACCTTGGTGATCCAGGCGCGGTAGCCGTGCCAAGCGCCGGGGTTCGAGACGTTGACGATGGTGCTGGACCACCCGCCGGACGCGTTCCGGTACGTGTTGAACCAGTTGCGCGCGTCGCCCTTGTACTCCAGGATGTCGCTCTCCGGCGGCCAGGAGTCGGCGCCGGTCAGCCAGAACGCGGGCCACGTGCCCCGTGCCGACGGTGCCTGGAACTCTCCCTTCACCTCCCAGTTGGGGAACTGGTCATTGACCAGCACGTGCTGCTTGGCGTGGACGGCGCCGGAGTGGTACCGGATCGGCAGGTGCGGGTCGGCGGAGCTGTTCCCCTCGTCCCAGGTGATGCGGGTCGCCTTGATCGTCAGCACTCCGGGGCTTGCCAGGTAGACGTGGTTGCGGTCGGAGGCGCTGCCGTACATCCGGGCGCTGCCGTTGTGGTCAGAGCCCCAGGGATAGCGGTGGTTCCAGGCCGCCTCCAGCGTCGGATAGCTCGCGAGCGAGCCGTCGATCACCGTCTCCCATGTCGCGGCCGCGGCGGGTCTGGTGAGGCCGAGCGCGGCGGCGGCCGCTCCGGCGCCGCCGGCGATGAGGAGGCTTCGCCGGGTGGGAGTCATGGTCATCGCCTCCGCGGTCCCGTGGTCGTCTGGTCGAGGGTGATCAGGTGCTCGATGCCGCGGGCCGCGAGGTAGGCGGTGTCCGCGGTGCGGCTCTGGAGGACGACGGCGGGCCGCGTCCCCTCGTCGACGAGCTTCATGAACGGGTCGAAGAACGCGCTGAAGTCGGCCACCGGGATCATGTCGTCCGGCAGGACGAGCGCGGTGTCGCGCGGCCGCGGCACCGGCGGGTGGGCGTCGTATTCGGCGATGAGCCTGCGGATCGTCCTGCCGATCGGCTTGAGCCTGCGGTCGTTGGTGAACAGGCCGAGGTCGTATTCGAGGTCGACGTATCCGCTGAGCTTCGGGTTCAGATCGTGCGAGTCCCACCAGGTGACGCCGAAGAGGCCGGCGCAGTCCGCCATCGCGCGGATCGACCGTTCGGTCCAGGGCGGGATGTCGGCGGCGTCCATCCATACGGTCGAGACGCCGGTCTCCTCGATCCACACCTTCCTCCGCAGGTCCGTGTGGAAGGCCTTGATCAGTTCGATGAAGAACTCGGAGTAGTGCGTGGACGACGTCGACAGTGCCCCGTACCGCTGGATCACCCGCGTCCATCCGGCCCAGGTGTGATTGGCGGTCATCGTCCCCGACGTGGCGAGCCCGTGCCGCGTCCAGTAGGCGTCGTTCTGCCACGGCCAGTGGTCGATGCCCGACACGTGGATCTTCCCCGGCGCGACCTTCTCGCAGGTGTCGAACAGGGCGGTGTGCCAGGCGTCGCCCTGTTCGGGGGTGGCGTCCATGCCGAGGGGGATCGCGTACCAGTGGATCTCGTTGGACAGGTCGAATCCCATGAACCTGCGGTGCCGTCCGATTCGTTCGGCGATCCGGCCGAGCAGCCATTGCTCCCGTTCGATCGCGACCGGGTCGGTGAGCACGTTGCGGATCTGGCCGTCGCCGTTGCCGACGAGGAACGGCGGCACGAACAGGACGCCGCTGACCGCGCCGATGAAGACGGTCACCTCCACGTCCAGGTGCCGCCGGTCGGCGAGGTCGAGCAGTTCCTCCAGCCGGTCGAGCTGCTCACCGCGCACATAGGTGGCGTTCGGCTGGAGTTCCGACCAGACCAGCATGATCCGGATGTGGTCCATGCCGAGGGACGCGATGTCGTCGAGGTCGGCCGCGATGGACGTGCGGTCCCAGTCCGACCAGGAGAACCACCAGTTCTTGCTCGGCACGTAGTTCACGCCGAACCGTACGCGGCGGTGCCGGTGGCGGCCTCCCCCGGGCATGAGCGCGGGTTCGGGTGCGTCGGCGCGTGCCTCGGCGGGGTTCAGGAGGGTGGACGCCGCGGCGGCCCCTGCGGTCACGCCGAAGAACTTCCTTCGGTCGATGGGCGTCCGGTCGTGGGCGGCGGGGGGCGATTCGGGCATGGACGGCCCTTCGGAGTTCGTCTCGACCCCCTGGAGCCTAAGAAGATCCCTTTGGTGGGACCAGTGAGCTTTCAGCTTTTTCATCACCGGCCGGGCCGCGGCGCAGGGCGTGCCGGAGCACGCGGGTGGCCGTCGACGGACGCATCAGCGCCGGCGGCGGGTCGATCAGCCCCGCCACCCGGAGGAAGGCGCGGCCGAGGTCGGGGTCCCGGGTGGCGCCGGCGTGGATGCGGTCGATGTACCGCTCGATCAGCCGGGACGGCGCTGGGCGCCGGGTGTCCTGGTAGGCGAGGTCGGCCTGGGTGGACGTCGTCCAGGCGGGGTCGATGATCCGGCCGATGTCGCGCTGGAACCGCGTCGGCCGCGGTGCCGTCCCCCGCCCGAGGTGGCGGCGCAGAGCCAGTGCTTCGAGCGCGGCCACGCTCATGCCCTGGCCGTAGACGGGGTTGAATGCGCAGACCGCGTCCCCGATGACGAGCAGGCCGTCGGGGAGCCTGGGCAGCCGCTCGTACCGGTGGCGGACGCTGGCGGGGAAGCGGAACGAAACGGCGTCGGTCAGCGGCTCGGAGCCCAGCATCACCCGGTGGAGGTCCGGGAAGCGCAGGCCGGCGGCGAAGCCGTCGAAGCCTTCGGGGTCGGTGGCCGGGCGGTCGCCGAGGACGCCGTAGAGGGTGAGCAGGAACTCGCCGCCCTCGGTGGCCAGCAGCGCGCCGCCGCGCGGATGCTCGGGTGTCGCGCCCATGATGACCGCGAGGTCGCCGTTGAGGACGCCGGAGTCGGGGCGGTAGGTGCGGCTGGTGTAGCAGACTCCGATGCGCACCTCGTCCACGGGCGGTCGCGGATGGCCGAGCGCGTCGAGCCACAGGGGCGTCCGCGAGGCCCGTCCCGTGGCGTCGACGACCAGGTCGGCGGGAATGATCTCCTCGGCGGCGCCGTCGATGCGGCGCAACACCCGGGCGCCGGTCACCGTCCCGCCGCCGGGGCTCGCGACCAGCCCGGAGACGTCGCAGCGGTCGAGGACGGTCACGCCGGGCAGCGCGCGGACACGCGTCCGGATGGACGCCTCGAGCATGGGGCGGCTCGCGCACAGCATCGGCAGCCCCGACGGCGCGGGCCGGTAACGGTGTCCGTTGAAGTACAGCCGTGTGTCGCCGAGCATGTCACCGGCCGGTGCCCCGTCCGCCGCGAGTTCGGCGGTGAGCCCCTCGAAGAGTTCCTCCAGCGCCGAGTGGCCGCGGGCGAGCAGTGCGTGGATGTGCCGCCCCTGCGGCACGCCCTGGCGGTGCGCGGGGCCGTCCGGGAGCTCGTCCCGTTCCACGACGACGACTTCGCCGTAGGCGTCGGCGAGGACCCGGGCCGCGAGCAGCCCGGCGATGCTGCCGCCGAGGACGACGGCGCGGTCTCCCAAGATCTTCATGGCAACCTCCTCGGTCTCGCCTGGAGGCTTCCATGGGCCTTTGTCCGGTCACCAGGCCGGTCATTGCTCACTTCTGCTCGGTTCGGCCCAGTTCCCGCTCCCACAGCCAGGAGACGACACGCGAAACGCCCTGGGTGAGGTGGCGGCGGTAGGTACTGAACGGAAGACCGAGGGCGGACGCCGCCGATTCCTGGGTGGCGAACGCCTGGACGTACGTCCGGTCGACGGCCCTGTGCAGCTTGTCGTCGCGTGGATGCTCCGCGAGCGCGTCCACGGCCTCGCGCAGCACCGTTTCGAGGGTGGGCGCGTCGGGCTCGCCGCCGGCGCACCTTTCGGCGACGAGCCGCGTCCGGACGAGGGGGTTCCTGGCGAGCAGGTCGGGGCGCCGGAGGTCGCGCAAGGCCTGGCGGACCGCGGCCACGAAGTCGGGGTGGCTCAGGACGAGAAGCGCGGGCGCGTTCTCGTGCCGCTGCACGGCGGCGTCGTTCGCCAGGGCCCGTTCGGCCCACAGGTCGGTGAGCGCGTCGATGGGGACGGCCCGGAAGTCGTGCGCGAACAGTCCGAAAGCCCGGCCTCCCACGGTGAAATCGGCGCCCCCTGCCCGAGGGAGGCCGGCGGCGGCGAAGTAGTCGTCCCACCGGTCGGGGTCGGCGAGCGTAACGAAGTCCCAGGCCAGGTTCGGGGTGCTCAGCTGCTGCTGCGTGGTGAGGACCGGGGTGGCGTTCAGGGTGGGCGACGGGTCCTGGTACCGCTCGCGGTCGATGATGAAGCGGCACTGGGTGATCGCCTCCCCCGGCCGGGGCGGCGCGGTCCGGTGCGCGAAGTCCCACGCGGCGCGTGCCCCCGGGTCGCCGTCGAGATCGGCGGCCGACGCCCGGGTCAGGTCCACGATGGCCAGCATCCCCCTGATCACGCGGTCGCGGCCGCGGATGACGAAGAAGGCCTCCGGCTGCCGGTCCAGCCACCGCCCGGCGATCGCCGCCGACTCCGTCCCCTCCCGGTCGCGGACCAGGCCGACGATCGCCGCCCGGTCGCCGGGGCCGGCGCGATCGGGGTAGCACTCGCCCCAGGAGTCCCATTCGACCGGCGACATGACGGTCCGCAGATGCCGGAAGAGGAACTTGAGATCGAAGATCACCCGTTGCTGGAGCCGTCCCGTCGTCGACCGCAGCCGCGCCGTGCTGTGCGAGCACACCTCGCGGAAGATCCGCTGGTAGCGCTCGAAGTCGCGCCAGCGCAGGTCGGCGTCCAGGACGTCGCGGGCGAGGTCGTGCGGGAACAGCCCGTCCGGGCCCTCCTGGACGAACGACAGTTCGCGGAGCCAGTCGAAAAGCGCGTCGTCGTCGTCCGGTCCGAGGGTGTCGCGCAGCAGGGCCGCGGTCGTCGTCCTCGCCACCGCGCACACCTGCAGCGCGCGGCGGTGCCGCTCGCTCGGGACCGCCTCGACGAACCGCCGGAGAAGGGCCTCGACCACATCCGGCGTCAGCGGACCGGAACCCACATGACCACCGCGGACGGCGATGTCGGCCGCCAGGGAGAGCGCGAGCGGATGCCCGTACGTCGCCCGCAGGATCGGCTGGTGCAGCGTCCCGTCCACGCCGCGCGCGGACAGGTACGCGCGGCTGTCGTCCGGGTCGAGGTTGCGCAGCGAGACGACCCGGAGCAGCTCGCCCCACGCCGCGTCGGCCCGCCACTCCGCGGTCGGGGGCTCACGCCCGGCCAGGACGGTGATCGCCGAGTTCGGCAGCCGGGGAATCAGGCCGGTCCTGAACCAGTCGTCGAGCGGCCCGAGCAGTTCGTAGCCGTCGACCAGGACCACCACGCGTCCGGTGCCCGCACGCACCCCGATGGGGGCGTCCCCTGCCGGGATCAGCAGCTTCTCACCCAGGGCCTCGCACACGGCGGCGGGCGACGGGTCGAGGTCGCGCCCGTCGAGCCGGACGACACACGCCCCCGCATCGGCGGCGACCCGCCCCACAGCGTCGAGCAGGCTGCTCTTGCCGATCCCGCCGGGCCCGTGGACGTGCCACACGGAGAACATCGGGGCGGTGGCTTCGAGCGCGGACCGGAACAGGTCGATCTCGGACGCCCGCCCGGTGAACGTCCGCCGGCGCCTGCCCGCCAGCACGTCGCCGAGCGTCTTCTCGTGCGGCCTTCCCGCGCCCGTCACGCAGCCAACGATAGCCACGCGCGGCGCCGGTGACTGCGTCAGCCGCCCTCCCGTTCACCGCCGGGGTCGGCCATGGTCTCGTCCAGCAAGGCCTCGCCTTCACCGGCCTGCCCCCCCGCTGTACCGGCGCGGCGCCGAGGAAGCCGGCGGCCCGGGTCAGATGCGCTCGATGACGATGTCCGCGTTGTCGAGGGTCGCGGCGTAGGCGGCCAGGTCCCCGGGGTCGCTGGTGACGATGAGGGCGGGGAGGTGCAGCGCGGCGGTCACCACGACGAGCGCGTCCACGGCGTCAGGGCGCTTCCCACCCGGGGGCACCGCCTTGGCGAGCATCGCACCGGCTCGCTTGTACGAGTCCAGAGTGGTGGCCTTCGAGCAGGCCACGCACCCCGCATTCGCAGCGTACTTCCCCTGGACAGGCGCTGCGGCACCTCGCGCCTGGGGGACGGTGCAGTCTCGAAGGAATCCACTGAACGCGTGGACGGTCTTGGGGTCGGGCCGCCATGCCTGTGCCAGGACCGGACCGATGATGACGGGCCTGTGAGGCGCGGTGCGCAGGCCATGGTGGAGTACCAGAGCTACCCTGTCGCCGCTCAGCATTGCGAGCAGCATGCCGGCGTCGTATACGACGGTACGGGCGCTCACGCGACGTCCGCGCTGCCCGAGCCGAGTGCCGAGGAGAGGATCCTGCGGACCTGCGCTTGCTCTTCGGACGTCAGTTCCTCGAACGCGGGCGGGCTGGATGGCTGGATCGCCTCATCCAGCGCCGCGGCGTTGTCGGTGTCCAATGGTCCGAACACGGCCGCCGCCGCGTCGTCCGCGGCCATCTGAGCCGTGGCGGCGGCGACCAGGTAGCCGGAGACGTCCATGTCGGCGGCTTCGGCGTGGATCTTGATCGCCGCGTGAACCTGTGGATCCGCCGAAATGCTGAACCTCATGTTCGCCATGACCCCAACGTAACATGCCGTATGACGATGGCTTGTGCGGGCTGAGCGGCATCTAGATCGGCCGGGCGGGTTCGGGGGTGGGGTCGCGGCGCCATAGGGATCGGTAGGTGCCGGGGCGGGAGAGCAGGTCGGCGTGGGTGCCGCGGTCGGCGACCCGGCCCTCGTCGAGCACGATGATCTCGTCGACGGCGTCCAGGCCGGCGAGGCGGTGGGTGACCAGCAGCGTCGTCCGGCCCTCGGTGGCGGTGAGGAGGTCGGCGGTGAGGGCGTCGGCGGTCGCGACGTCGAGGTGCTCGGCGGGTTCGTCCAGCAGCAGGATCGGGAAGTCGGCGAGGAGGGCGCGGGCCAGGGCGATGCGCTGGCGCTGGCCGCCGGAGACCTGGGCGCCGTGCTCGCCGACGTGGGTGTCGAGGCCCCGAGGCAGGGCGTCGACCCAGTCGAGGAGACGTGCGCGGCGCAGGGCGTCACGGATCTCGGCGTCGGTGGCGGAGGGACGGGCCAGGCGGACGTTCTCGCCGATCGTCGAGTCGAACAGGTGGGCGTCCTGAGCGCAGAGACCGATGACCTGGCGGACGTCGTCGCCGGTGAGGGCGCGGAGGTCCACGCCGTTGAGCGTCGCCGTGCCTCCGGCAGGTTCCAGGAAGCGCAGGAGGACGGCGGTGAGCGTCGTCTTGCCGGAACCGCTCGGCCCGACGATCGCGCAGCGGCGGCCTGGCGTCAGGTCCAGGGAGATGCCGTCGAGGGCGTACGGTCCGGTGGGCGTCCACCTGGCTCGCAGGTTCTCCACCGAGAGGGTGTAGGGGGCCGCAGGCGGTGGTGTGGGGTCGGCCGGGTCGCTGACAGGTTCGGGGCTGTCCAGGACGGCGAAGATGCGCGTGGCCGAACGGCGGACACGTTCCATGTACTGGGCGGCCAAGGGCAGCCCGGCCACGACCTCGAACGCGGCCAGCGGCAGCAGGACGACCACGGCGAGCAGCACCCCGTCGAGCGTCCCGGAGCGGACGGCCGGGACTCCCACGGCGAGGCCGCCCCACACGGCCAGGCCTCCGGCGAGGGCGGAGATGGCCGCTCCCGCGCCCGCGGTGGCGGCGGAACGCGCTGTGGCGCGGGTGAAATCGCCGTCCAGCCGGGTGGCTTCGGCGAGTTGGGCGGGGGCGGCGCCGTAGGCGATGAGTTCGGGTGCGCCCTGGAGGGTGTCGACCACGTGGGAGGTGAGTTCGCCGCGCAGGTCGGTCGTCTGCCGCTCGGCGCGCCGTGCCATGGCGGCCGACAACCAGGGTGCGACGACGCCTGCGAGCAGCAACGCGAACAGGAGGACGGCCCCGGCCGAGGGGAGCAGCGCCCAGGCGATACCGACGGAAGCGCCACCGACGACGGCGGCGACCGTGCAGGGCAGCAGGACCCGGAGGAAGAGGTCCTGGACGGCGTCGACGTCGGCGACGAGCCGGTTCAGGAGGTCGCCGCCGCGGAAGGAGGGAAGCCCGCCGGGCGTGAGCCGTTCCAGCCGTTCGTACACGCGCGCGCGCAGATCGGCGAGGATCCGGAACGTCGCGTCGTGCCCGGCGAGGCGCTCGATGTAGCGGAACACGCCGCGTCCCAGCCCGAACGCGCGGACGGCCACGATCGCGACCATGAGCGTCAGCACCGGCGGATGCTGCGCGGCGCGCGAGATGAGCCACGCCGAGGTCGCCATGAGCCCGACGCCGCTGCCCAGCGCCAGCACCCCGAACACCACGGCGATGACGAGCCGTCCGCGAGCCGGCCGGGCGAATCTGAGGAGCCGGAGAATCATGCCGCCACCGCCACGGGTCGGGCCGCCCGGTCTGCCGGGGCGTTCATGGATGGACGTTGCGTGAGCGCCCCGGTGTGAGAGTCCGCCTTGCGGCGGATGGCCGGGGCGGTCATGCCGCCACCGTCGCGGGTTCGAGGTGGACGACGCGGTCGGCCAGGGTGGTGAGGGCCGGGCGGTGGGCGACGATGATCACGGTGCGGGTGGCCGCCAGGCGGCGGACGGCGTCGATGACGGCGGCCTCGCTCTCCGCGTCGAGGTTCGAGGTCGGCTCGTCCAGCAGGAGGAGCGGCGCGTCCCGGAGGAACGCGCGGGCGAGGGCGATGCGCTGGCGCTGGCCGGCGGACAGGCCGAGTCCCCGCTCGCCGAGGGGCGCGTCGAGGCCGCGGGGCAGGGCGTCGACGAAATCCAGCGCGTTGGCGGCGTCCGCGGCGGCCCGGACGTCGGCGTCGGAGGCGTCCGGGCGGCCGAGGCGGATGTTGGCGGCGACCGTCCCGGCGAACAGGTGGGGACGCTGCGGCACCCACGCGATGCGGGCGCGCCAGGCGTCCGGGTCGAGGTCGCCGAGGTCGTCCCAGTCGGCCAGGACGCGGCCGGAGTCGGGCCGGACGAAGCCGAGGAGCACGGCGAGGACGGTGGACTTGCCGGCTCCGCTCGGCCCGGTGAGCGCGACGGTCTCCCCCGGGTGGATGGTGAGGGAGAAGCCGTCGAGGGCGGGGACGTCGCGTCCGTCGTAGGCGACGGTCACGCCGTCCAGGCGGAGCGTGGCGTGGGCCGGGTCGGGGACGTCGGTGCGCGTGCCGGAGGGTGGCGGCGGCGTCTCGATCACCTCGAAGATCCGTCCGGCGGCGGTGAGGCCCTCGACGCTCGCGTGGTACTGCGCGCCGACCTGCCGCAGCGGGAGGTACGCCTCCGGCGCGAGGATCAGGACGAGCAGGGCGGTCTCCAGCCCCATGCCGCCCTCGACGAGGCGCAGCCCGATGGAGACGGCGACGAGGGCGACGGAGATCGTCGACAGCAGTTCCAGGACGAGGGCCGACAGGAACGCGATCCGCAGCGTCGACATGGTGGCCCGCCGGTGCCGGTCGGTGACGTCGCGGATCTTCGCGGCCTGCGCCCGCGCCCGGCCGAAGATCTTCAGGGTGGGCAGCCCGGCGACGACGTCCAGGAAATGGGCGGCGAGGACGGACAGCGTCCGCCACTGCCGGTCCATCTTCCGCTGGGTGGTGAGGCCGACGAGGATCGCGAAGATCGGGATGAGCGGCAGCGTCACCGCGATCGTCACGGCCGACAGCCAGTCGCCGAACAGGATCCGCGCGCCGACGGCGGCCGGGACGATCACGGCGAGCACGAGCTGCGGGAGGTAGCGGGAGAAGTAGTCGTCCAGCGCGTCGATGCCGCGGGTGGCGAGCGTGGCCAGTTCCCCGCTGCGTTCGCCGGACAGCCAGCGCGGGCCGAGCAGCAGGGAGTGTGCGAGCAGCCGGCCGCGCAGCTGCGACTTGACCGCGGCGGACGAGCGGTGCGCCGCGACCTCCTGCAGCCACGCCACGAGGGTCCGCCCGGCGACGACGGCGAGCAGGAGCAGCATCGGGGTGCGCAGGCTCGCGAGGGACGCGCCGCCGAGGAACGCCCGCGTGAGCATGTCGGCGAGCAGCGTCGCCTGCGCGATGATCAGCCCGGCGGTGGCGGTGCCGAGCGCCACCGACGACAGGAGGAAGATCCGTGTCGTCCGGGCGTACTTCAGCAGCCGGGGGTCGAGGGGCTTCATCCGGCCGCCTCGGATTCGCGGACCGGGATGTGGGACGTGCCGATGCGCTTGCGGAACACCCAGTACGACCAGCCCTGGTAGATCAGCACGATCGGGGTGAACACCGCCGCGACCCACGTCATGATCTTCAGCGTGTACGGGGAGGAGGAGGCGTTCTCGGTGGTCAGGCTGCTCGCGGCGCCGAGGGTGGACGGCATGACGTCCGGGAACAGCGAGGTGAACAGGGTCGCGACGGCGAGCACGATGGCGGTTCCGGTGCCGATGAACGCCCAGCCTTCGCGTCCCCGCGCGTTGGCGAGGGCGGCCGCGACCAGCCCGGCGGCGGCGCCCCCGGCGGTCAGCCAGGTCACGGGCTTGCCGTGCTCGATCTGGGTGATCAGCAGGAAGCTCCCGCCGGCGGCGATCGCCGCGACGGCGGCGACGCTCGCGACGCGGCGGGCCTGGACGCGGATGTCCCCGGACGTCTTGAGCGCGAGGAACACCGCCCCGTGCAGGACGAACAAGATCATCGTGGTGAGCCCGCCGAGCAGCGCGTACGGGTTGAGCAGGCCGGCGAGCGTCCCGGTGAACTCGTGGCCGGCGTCGAGCGGCACGCCGCGCACGATGTTCGCGAACGCGACGCCCCACAGGAACGCGGGGACGAGGCTGCCCCAGAAGATCGCCTTGTCCCAGCGGGCGCGCCACCGCGCGTCGTCGCGCTTGCCGCGGTACTCGAACGCGACACCGCGGATGATCAGCGCGAGCAGGATGAGCAGCAGCGGCAGGTAGAAGCCGCTGAACAGGGTGGCGTACCACTCGGGGAACGCGGCGAACATGGCGGCGCCGGCGACGATGAACCACACCTCGTTGCCGTCCCAGACGGGCCCGATGGTGTTGATGACGACGCGGCGTTCGACGTCGTCGCGGCCTAGGACCGGCAGGAGCATGCCGACGCCGAAGTCGAATCCCTCCAGGAAGAAGTAGCTCGTCCACAGGAAGGCGATGATGATGAACCAGACGGTGGTGAGTTCCATGACCGGCCGCCCTCTCAGTAGGCGAACGCGAGCGAGCGCTCGGAGTCGGAGTCGGTGTCGTCGTCGTCGGAGGACGCGGAGGGCAGGACCTCGTCCTCCGAGGGCGGCCCGGCCTTGGCGTACTTGAGCATCAGCCCGGCTTCGATGACCATCAGGACGCCGTACAGCGCGGTCAGCGAGACCACGGAGATGAGCATCGAGCCGGCGCCGACGCCCGGGGAGACGCTCTCCGACGTCTTCATGACGCCGAAGACCGACCAGGGCTGCCGTCCCATCTCGGTGAAGATCCATCCGGCGGAGTTGGCGATGAACGGGAGCGTCAGCGACAGCATGCCGATCCGGTACGCCCAGCGGCTCCCCGGCAGGCGCCCGCGGCGCAGCAGCCACAGCCCGCCCAGCGAGATCAGCGCGGTGAGGAACCCGGCCCCGACCATGATCCGGAAGTTCCAGTAGATGACGGGGATCGCCGGCCGGTAGTCGCCGGGCCCGTAGGCGGCCTCGGCGTCGGCCTGGAGGTCGTTGATGCCCTGGACCTCGCCGTCGAAGTTTCCGGTGGCGAGGAACGACAGGACGGCCGGCACCTTGATCCCAAAGATCTCCTCGTCGCCGTCCAGCGTGCCGATGGTGAACACGGAGAGCCCGGCGGGCTGCTCGGTCTCGTAGATCGCCTCGGCGGCGGCCATCTTCATCGGCTGCTGCTCGGTCATGACCTTGCCGAGCTGGTCGCCGCTGATGACGACGCCCATCGAGGCGACCGCGGTCACGGCCAGCGCCAGCTTCAGCGACGGGCGGAACACCTCGACGTTCTTGCGGCGGGCCAGGTGCCAGGCGCTGACGCCGGCCATGAACAGGCCGCCGGTGACGAACGCGGCGGTGACCGTGTGCGGGAACGCGGCGAGGTGCGTCGGGTTCGTCAGGACGGCCCAGAAGTCGGTGAGGACGGCCCGTCCCGTCTCCTCGTCGATGCGGTAGCCGACGGGGTGCTGCATCCAGGAGTTCGCGGCGAGGATGAAGAACGCCGACAGCACGGTGCCGAGGGAGACCAGCCACATGCACATGACGTGGAGCACCTTGGGCAGCCGGTCCCAGCCGAAGATCCACAGCCCGAGGAAGGTCGACTCGACGAAGAACGCGAGCAGCCCCTCGATGGCGAGCGGCGCGCCGAAGACGTCGCCGACGAACCTGGAGTAGTCACTCCAGTTCATGCCGAACTGGAACTCCTGCACGATCCCGGTGACGATGCCCATCGCGAAGTTGATCAGGAAGAGCTTGCCCCAGAACTTGGTGGCGCGGAGGTAGGCCGTCTTGCCGGTCCGGATCCACGCCGTCTCCAGGCCCGCGACCAGCGCGGACAGCCCGATCGTCAGCGGGACGAACAGGAAGTGGTACACGGTGGTGATGCCGAACTGCCACCGTGCGATGTCGACAGGATCCATGGGCGGGGGCCTCTCCGACTATCTACTACAAGCTGTAGTACTACATCCTGTCAGACATACTACGAGCTGTAGTACTACGGAGAGTCGTTGAGTGCGTCACACACCCCCGGGACGCCGGAGCGCCCCCGGCCGGGACCCCGTCAGTAGTGGAAGGCGGAAGCGATCTTGGCGCCCTTGGTGCCCAGGTTGACGACGGGTGCGCCGCCGGACGGGACGTTCCGGCACCACGAGCCGCCGTAGCCGTCCGGGAACATGAACACCCCCCACACGGTCAGCCAGTCCTCGACCGCGCCGGTCCCCGGGTCGACCACCGGCTCCGTGACGGGGACGACGCGGCGCTGGACGATGTAGTTCTCCTTCAGGCAGTCGGAGACCGTCTCGGCCCATTCGCGATCGGTCTGGTCCCAGCCGACGCGGATGCCCTGGCCGGACAGCCCCGAGAACGGCTTGAGGATCATGTGCTCCCGTTCGGCGCGGACGCGGTCGGCCAGGTCCGGGGTGAGGGTCCGCGTCCACGGCAGGATCCGGTCGATGAGGGCGTTCTCCTCCGGCGACAGGTCCGCCCGCATGTCCGGGTCGGAGACCAGGGGCAGGCAGCTCTTGTAGGAGAACATGTTCGACGTCAGGGGCGTCCACATGGCGACCTTGCCGTCCCGGTGGGCGCGCATGACGGTCTCGGCGGGCTCCGCGTTGCGCGGGTCCCGCGCGATCTGGTTGGACGAGAAGTACCGCAGGACGAGGTCGATCGGACGGTCGCGCAGGAACAGCCGCCCGTTCTTCAGGTGCACCTGGTCGAGTTCGCCGTAGTGCAGTTCGATGCCGTGGCGTCCCATCGACTCCTGGAAGGAACGGTGGAGCGACTCGTACGCCGCGATGCCGCCGAGGCCCTCCACGGTGGCGACGACCGGCGCCTCCTTCTGGGTGGCCTCGACGAAGTGTCGGGCCAGGGCGGCGGGGGTGTCGACGGTGGAGAGGCCGTGCTCGTCGGCGAACTCCGCGAACTCCTTGTGGGCGAGCAGGCCCCGGTTGATCTCGCTGACGTCGACCCCGCCGAGCTCGCTGCCGAGGTTGAACTCCAGGAGACGGAACTGCGAGCCGTCGTCGTACAGGTCGGCTCGCCCGCACAGGACGGGGTCGCCGCCGAAGGCCGTCATCAGCTCGGTGCGCCGTTCGTCCGCGCCGATGGCGGTGCAGAACTTGCGGCGGTCGCCGTCGAAGAGCCGGTCCGGCAGCGCGGCCATCAGCGTGAACAGCGCGGTCAGGTCGCCGGCGGCGCGGCGGATCCGGGCCTCCTCGGAGAACAGCGGGCGGGGCAGCAGATGCTTCCGCCAGGCCCCGGCGAGCGAGGGCGGCAGTTCGGCGTCCGCCATGACGGTGCGCAGCCGCCGGCTCTCCGCGGCGCGCTCGACGTACTTTCCGGTGACGGTCACTTGGCCGACTCCACCGGGTCGGGGTCGACGATCAGATCGTTCTCGATCTTCCGGATGGTCTCGCGGTCGGCGTAAATCTGCTCCGCGTCCTCGTGGGCGAGGATGATGTAGCCCATCGTCATGCTGGCGAACAGGTCCGTGCTGGCGTCCACGTGGTCGCCGGTGCCGACCACGTGCACCGGGGAGTGGTAGCTCGGCAGGTCACGGGCCTGGTCGTAGATCTCCGCGTTGCGGACGATCCCGGTGGAGTGCGACATCAGGAACACCGCCATGACGTTGCGCCGCAGGGTGTAGCCGGGCGGCATCTGCGGGCCGAGACCGCGGCACACGTCCACGATCCGGGTGACCTGGCTCTCCCCCGTGGCGATCTCCGTCACCGCGGGGTTGCCCGCGCCGGCCAGCCGCGCGTTGACCTCCAGCAGCCGCGGGCCGTCGGGGGTCATCATGATCTCGGTGTGCGCCGCCCAGTTGCGCAGGCCCACCGCGTCCAGCGCGCCGAGCCCGTAGTCGATCAGCTCGCCGTAGGCGTCGGTGTCGTAGGGGAGCCACTCCACGCAGTCGTACACCGCGATGCCCTCGCCGAACGGCACCCGCTTGTACTTGATCATGTCGGTGATCGAGTGCCGGCCGTCGTGGCTGACGGTGTCGATGGCGTACTCGGTGCCGGTCATCATCTCCTGGACGAGCACCTCCTCGGCCAGCACGTCCAGCTTGTCGCGGGTGCCGAGCATCGCGCCGAACAGCTCGCGCCAGCCCTGCCCGCCGGGCGCGCGGCTCACCCCGACGGTGCCGGCGCTGGTCGGCGGCTTGACGACGAGGTCCCGGCCGGCGAGCCCCTCGCGCTCGATCCACGCGGCGACCTCCTCGGGGTCGGTCGTGGAGATCTGCCGGGGGACGGGCAGCCCGGCGTCGGTGAGCGCCTGATGCATGAGGTACTTGTGCCGCCGGGCGTCGACGAGGTCGGCGACGTTGGAGAACTCGGGCGCGAGCGCGTCCGAGCACTCCTGCGCGAGCCGCAGCGCCGCCTCGACGCCGGGGATGACCGCGATCGGCTTCAGCCCGCCGAGCCGCGCGACGGTCTCGGCCATGTCGCCGTGGTGGTTGATGACCGCGTCGTAGTTGCCGGGGTCGTGCGAGGAGTGCAGCGGCGCCAGCGAGGGCCCCGTGTAGTCCATCACGGCCACCGGGCTGAACCCCGCCTCCCGCAGCGCGGGGGCGACCATCGCCGCCGAGGTGAAGGGCCGCACGATCGCCACGACTGGTCTGTTCATGATGTTCACCCTTGTCTCCGGTGTCTCCGTGTCTCCGGTCGGTCCGTTCGGTTGCGCGGTCGGGTGGCGGGGGCCTTCAGTCACCGCCCCCGGCGGTCTTGGCGGTCGCCGGCTCGGGCTCGTCCGGTTCGTCGGGCTCGTCCGGCGGACGCCGGCGCGCGAGCCCCGCCCCGGCCGCGACGAGCACGGCGGCGAGGAGCCCGAACGTCCCGGTCAGGATCCACACCCCCGAACCCCAGGTGTGCCACGCGGCGATCCCGATCATGGGGCCGACGGCGTAGCCGACCTGCTGCGGGACGGTCGCCGCGGCGATGTAGCGGGCCCGCAGCGCCGGCGGCGCGACCAGGCCGGGGTAGGCCATCATCGACGGCGCCGCGATGACCTCGCCGAACGTCCACACGACGGTCGCGATGAGCAGCAGCGCGATCGGCGTCGGCCCGGTGTAGAGGAGGTGGCCGACGCCCAGCAGCGCCATGCCGAGGGTCATCGGGAGCCCGATCGGCAGCCGCTGGAGCCACTTGGACAGCAGCACCTCGAACGCGATGACGATGGCCCCGTTGATGGTCAGCAGGGTCGCGTACACCCGCTCGTCGTGGCCCGAGCCCGTCACGAACAGCGGCAGCGCCGCCGACGCCTGGATGTAGGCGACCGCCGTGAAGAACAGGCCGAGGACGACGAGCATGAACCGCCGGTCGGCCAGGATCTGCGCGTAGCCGGCGCGTTTGCCGCCGGCCTTGTCGCCGCCGGCGTCCGGCTCGGGGTTGGACCGCAGCGCCGCGTAGGCGACGATGCCGAAGGCCAGCGACGTCGCCGCGTCCACGTAGAACAGGGAGCCGTAGGACGCGTAGGTCAGCAGCAGCGCGGCGCCCATCGGGCCGAGCGTCGCGCCGACGTTGAACGTCAGCCGCAGCACCGAGAAGACCATGACGTGCCTGGACTTCGGCGTCAGCTCCACGACCCACGCCATCGCGGCGGGACGGTACGCCTGCGCCGTCATGCCCGCCCCCGCCGCGACGAGGGAGCCGGTCCACATGTCCGGCACGTGCACGAGGGCCGCGGTCAGGACGGCCGTGCTCACCATCGAGCCGACGATGACCGCGCGGTACCCGACCCGGTCGGCGGCGGCGCCGCCCACCGCGGAGCCGGAGATCCGCCCGATCATCAGCGCGGTCAGCACGACGCCGCTCTCCCACGCGCTGAACCCCTCGTCGGTGAGGAACAGCACGAGGAACGCGTTGAGGAACATCGCCAGGTTGCTGATCAGGTTGCCCAGGACCAGGATCCGGACGGTCGAGTTCATCTCCCGCAGCGTCGACAGGACGGTCGGGTGCTCGGCGGTGCTCATGACGCGGGCTCCAACCTGGTTCCCTCGAACGTGAAGTACCGTCCGGGATCGGCGACCGCGGCGGCGGTCTCCTCCGCCGACGCGCCGACCGCGATCACGAAGCCGGTGCGGGCGAGGCCGTGCGGCGGCCGCCGCACCCGCATGCCCGGCTGGACGCCGACCTCCACCTCCGTGACCGGCGGGCGCATCAGCTCCCGGTGCGCGGTCGCCGAGGTGACCTCCATGTCGTAGGGCGGGTAGGCGAACCTGATCGACGCGGCCCGCAGCGGCTTCGGGAACGCCACGGCCGGCGGACGTCCCGCCACGACGTGCGCCGCGGCGAGCGGGGCGTCCACACCGGAGGTCAGGAGCCCGAGGTAGGGGATCATCCCGCCGCCGAGGCGGGCGTTGATCTCGATGACGTGCCGCGCGCCGTCCGGGGTGAGCTTGAACTCGATGTGGGTGAAGCCGTCGGTGAACCCGGCGGCGGCGTGGGCGCGGGTCAGCAGGTCGAGCATGCCGGGGTCGGTCAGCAGCGGATCGTTCGCGTCCACGTCGTGGCCGATCTCCTCGAACGCCAGGTCGCCGCTGCCGCCGAGGACCTTGCGCGCGACGATCAGCGGCGTGCACTCGCCCCGGTGGACGACGCACTCGAAGGAGACCTCCGGGCCGTCGAGGAACTCCTCGACGACCACGTAGTCGTCGAACTGGCGGATGCCGTCCATCCGCGTGCCGTCGGTGAGCGCGAACGCGCGGTCCAGGTCGTCCGGCCCCTCGGCCTTGCTCAGCCCGAGGCTGCCGCCCAGGTTCCGCGGCTTGACGATCACCGGGTAGCCGACCTCGTCCGCGAACGCGCGGGCCTGCTCGAGCGACGCGACGGCGCGGGACGCGGGCTGCGGAAGCCCCGCGTCCCGCAGCGCCTCGCGGGCGGCGGACTTGTCGCGGCAGCGCGCCACCGCGTCCGGGTCCAGGACGGGGAAGCCGAGTGCCGCGCTGAGATGCGCCGACGTCTCGATGTAGACCTCGTCGTAGCAGTAGACCCCGGCGACGTCGTGGTCGCGTGCCACCTCGCGGGCCGCCGCCGTCAGCTTCTCCAGGTCGAGGCAGTCGACGACGGTGTGCCCGATGATGTAGGGGTCCTCCCAGGTGGCCGGGACGGGGTTCAGCAGCCAGAGCCGGTACCGCGCCGACACCGACTCCAGGATGTAGGCGCGGTAGACCCAGTAGCTGCTCGCGACCAGGAGAAGGAGCGGACGGTCGTCGCCCGCGGACGGGTTGTACGACATGCGGACCTCGTGGTGGAGCGTCGAGTGGTGGGGCATCGAGTGGTGTTGCGTCGGAGGGCGTCTGGAGAGCGTCAGGAGAAGTAGTCCTGGAGTCCGCCGCGCCGGCGGACGTCGAGGGTGGCGCAGTGGAAGCCGCCGCCGAACGTGTTGACCGTGCGGAACGGGACGGGGATGGGCGTGAACCCCTCCTTCTCCAGCAGCCGCAGCAGCTCGGTCTCCTGCGCCTCCACGAAGATCCGGTCCTGGTCGAGCATCAGGGTGTTCATCGCGATCCAGCGGCTGCAGAAGTACATCGTCTGGTCGGCGGGGATGGCGGGCTCGGGGCAGATCAGCACGTCCCAGTCCGCGAACATCTCCGGCAGTTCGGGCACCCGCTCCGGGTTGATCAGCACGCGACCGGGACGCAGCGGGACGAACGTGGCGTTGAGGTGCATCGGATGGTCGTCCATGAACGCCACCTCGTGCACCCGGAACTCGTCGCCGAGGAGCCGCCGCGTCCACTCGATGCCGAACCGGTTGGTGACGTGGCTGCGCTGCACGAGGATGTCGCGGCCGAACCGCATGAAGTCGCCCGCGTCCACGATCGGCTCGAACTCGGTGATGACGGACGTCGCGTCCGGGAACGGGTCGTCCGGCGACGGCGTCTCCGGCTTCGCCGCGGCGTAGCCGGGGTTGAAGGACGCGTCGGTGAGCTGCGGCTTCGGTGCGGCGACCCAGCGGGCGCCGCGCCGGAAGTAGTCCTTGAAGATCGTCCGGAACGGGTGGGTCGCGAAGTAGTACGACCGCCAGCCCATCGTCGCCTCGACGATCTGGTCGCCCGCCACGAGGGCGATGTCGCGGGGGAAGGTGTGCGACGAACCGCCGGTGGACGACCAGTCGGCGGTGCCGAACGACCGGGACTGGTCGACGGGGTCGGGCCGCCGGACCGTCACCCCCTCGCCCTCCAGGATCGACACGAACCCTTCGAGTTCCGCGCGGGCGGCGTCGACCTGCTCGGCCGGGAAGCCGCCGCCTCCGTTGCGGCGGTAGAAGTCCCACGCCTCCGGCGGCACCGTCGCCTCGATCGCCGGATGCCACGGCGGGACGGCGGCGCCGTCGATCACGCCGACGATCACCTCTTCGAGCGGATCCCACTCGTTGTACGAGCCGACCGGGGAGGGGTTCTCAGCCATCGTGGGACGTCCTTTCGACGGTTCGAACGGTCACGCGCGCCTCCGGCGAGGCCGCCTTCAGGCCGTGCAGCCGGTTCCGCGGCACCAGCAGCACGTCGCCCGCGCCGAGCCGGTGCGGGTTCTCGGTCGCCCACGCGTGCACGTCCACCTCACCGGCGGTGACCTCGACGAGCCGGTCGGTCTCGTACACGCCGGTGCAGAACGGGCTGTCGGGACGAAGAGTGCTGGTCACGGCGTCGTCCAGCCCGGAGGACGCCAGCGCGGCGCCCGCCTCGGCGTGGTCGTCGAGCGTGTCGGCCCAGGCGATCTGGGCGCGGAAGTCGGCGTCGCCGAGCCGCAGCAGGAGCTTGGTGTCCTCGATGCCGCGCACCAGTTCGGGGATGACCAGCTCACCGTGGGTGCGGGCCAGGCCGAGCAGGAGGTTCTCGTACGTCATCCGCCCGTGGTGGATGTCGATGTGGGCGTGCTCGTCGCAGTACTTGGCGTCCACCCGGTCGCCGTACACGGCGCGGAGCATCACCCCGGTGTCGGCGAACCCCTGGGCGAACAGCCACTCCAGGTACGTCACCGCGGCCATGTAGCGGAACATGCCGCGGTGGTCCTCGGTGAGCCAGTTGAAGTAGTTCACCCCGACCAGGGAGCTGGTCAGGTAGAAGTTCCAGTACGCGTGCACGTCGGTGCGCAGCCCGACGCTCGCCAGCATCTCCTTGAAGATCGTGCTGTGCTTGGCGCCGTACACGCCGTACCCGAACTCGTCGTTGAAGATCTTGAAGAGCTCGGACTGCTCGACGCCGTAGGACCCGCCCAGGTTGCGCGCCATCGCCGACGCCTCCGTCAGCGCGTCCAGCGCAAGCTGGATCAGGTGCAGCGCCGCCGCCTCCTCCGGGTGCCGGCACTCGGTGATGGCCCGCATCGTGCCGGTCACCGGCGCCGCCGCGTCCACCGCCGGGTTGTTCCCGGACGCGTCCGCCGGCGCCCCCGCCCCGCCGACCTCGGCGAGGAAGTACTCCTGCAGCTCGTCCAGGGTCCGGACCGGCGGCACCGTCACGGCGTCGTCGAGGAACGAGAACGCGTAGCGCTCCAGATCCGGCCGGACGGTGTCGCGCAGCCGCCGCACCTCGTCGCCGTAGAACAGGTCGAAGTCGTCCTTGGCCGCCGCGAGGCCCTCGGGCGGCAGCAGGATCATGTCGCTCTCGTAGGCGTTGCACAGCACGCGCCCCGCGACGAGCTGCCCGGCGCCCAGGAACTCCGCCTCGGTGGCCGGGACGGAGAAGTCCCGGTCGCCGGCGCCGGGCGGGCCGATCGGCCGCCGGAACGGGTTCCCGGTGATGTACACCTCCGGCCCCGGCTGGAAGATCCGCTGCGCGCAGTACGCCGCGAGGGCGCCGGACCGTTCCGAAGTGATGATCGTCATCGCGCCGCCTCCGGGACATCGCGTTCCTGGCCGGGGGCCGTCCCGGCGGGGACGGTGAAGCGGACGCACTCCCCGTCGTGCGCCGCGTCCAGCACGACCGGCTCGCCCGGCTGGACGTGCACCGGCACGGGCAGGCACTGGATCGCCTGCTTCCAGTGCGAGTCGTGCCCGGGTGCGTTGTCGATCGTGATCCCGGGGAGCAGCTCCATCTCGAACCAGAACGCGATCGCGTGCAGCTTCCCCGCGGCGGTGGGATGCACCAGGAGTTCGGTGCTGCGCGGCGTCGCGTCGGCGGTGTGGAAGTCGAAGTCGAACACCGGCAGCGGGTCCGACAGCGTCCGGTGCTCGTGCCGGTGGAGCCGGGAGTCGAAGTACTCCAGCGTCGACAGCCGGTTGAACGGCGCCAGGTCGAACCCGTACAGCTTGCCCACGTGGTTCTTGCGGTGCAGCGGCTCGCTCTCGATCAGCTGGGCGATGATCCGCCCCCGCGACGGCATGATCGTCGCGTCCCGGGTGAGCAGATGCTCGCGGGCGTGCGCGATCGTGCCGAGGATGCCCTCGCCGAGCAGCCCGCAGTCGACGATCTCGGTGACCAGCAGGTCGGCCCGCCTGGGCAGGTCCTCCGGCACCGTCATCCGGGTGGACAGCTTGGAGACGACGGTGACCGCGTCGTCGTACCCGGCCACCCGCACGACCCGTGAGGCCGTCTCGGCGACGGCCGGCTGCCCCTCGCACGCCACGACCTGGCGCGCCCCGGCCCGGGCCGCCATCATCGCCAGCAGCCCCGACCCGGCGCCGATGTCCAGCACCAGCGACCCCGGGTCCGACGCCACCGCCCGCCGGATCGCCCGGTCGTAGATCTCGGCGCGCTCCTCGTCGTGCAGCATCTCCCAGTGCCAGCGGGGGACGGCGCGGCGGACGGCGCGGTTCCGGCCGATCCGCGCCTCCTCGTTGTCGCGGTCCAGGCCGAGGATGAGCTCGTACGCCTTCGCGGCGTCCTCGTAGCGGCCCTGATGGTGCAGGTCGCGTCCCCAGCGCAGGAACTCCGCGAGCTCCAGGTCGGCGTGGATCTCCGGAACGGGATCCATCAGGTCGGATTCGTGCGTCGGCTCCACGACCGTGCCTCCTCGGTTCGGACCAGGTGGTGAGGTGTTGGTGGCGCTGTCCGGCGTCATCGCTGCGCGGCCCCCTCGCCGCCTGCGGCCTCGATCGCGTCGGCCGCGCAGGGCGCGTCCGGCGGGAGGTTGGCGAGGACCTCCTTGCGGATGACCGAGATCGGCGCGGCGCCGTCTCCGTCGCCGTCCGGGAGGACGACGACCGCCTCGTCGCCGCTGCGCACCATCGGCAGGCTGGTGCGCTTCACGGCCGCGACGCCGACCTTGGTGCCGTGCCAGGGGCAGCTCAGGCGCCGCCCGTCCGGGGTGAGGCGGGCCAGGCTCAGCGGCCCGCCCCGGTGCGGGCAGCGGTCGAGGACGAGCAGCGCCCGCCCTTCGGTGTGGAGGACGAAGTAGCGGTCGTGGCCGACCATCACGGTGTTGTGGCGGCTCAGATCCATGACGATGACGCGGGCCATCGGCTCCTCTTGTCGTTCGGGCGCGGCCGGGGGACGGGCGTGGGCGGCACCGGCATGGCGCGGGCGAGCGAAATCAGGGGTACGGGGTAGGGGCACATGGCGAGGCCGTACGTGCCCCGCCGGTGTTCGGGGAGGGAGTGGACGCCGCTCCGGCACGGCGCCTCGTGATGGATCAGCCGTCGGGGGCCGCGGTATGGAGCAGGTAGGCGCACTCGGGGCCCGCGGGCCGCACCCCGTAGAGCCGGCCGGCCGGGATCAGCACCACGTCACCGCGTGCCAGCCGCTCGGGCGGCCCGGTCGGGGTCGTGATGAGCTCCGCCTCGCCGCGCTCGACCTCCAGGACCATGGCGTCGTCGTGGCCGCGCGTCCCGAACGGGCTGTCCGGCGTCAGGACGACCCGCTGCGGCGGCGTGGACCCGAGCGGGACCGTTCCCGCGAGTTCCCGGTGGCGGGGAAGGTCGTCCGCCCACCGGATCTGCGCCGCGGTGTCGTCCTCGAACCATCCGCCGATGAGCCGCGCCTCCGCGACGCCGCGCATCAGCTCGGGGACGACGCGGGGGCCGTGCCTTTCGGCCAGGGCCAG
The DNA here is from genome assembly GCF_040650055.1 of Spirillospora sp. NPDC048819. Classification (NCBI taxonomy): domain Bacteria; kingdom Bacillati; phylum Actinomycetota; class Actinomycetes; order Streptosporangiales; family Thermomonosporaceae; genus Spirillospora; species Spirillospora sp. NPDC048819. The sequence goes on from NZ_JBEZGN010000006.1 coordinate 187,537, forward strand.
CAGCACCTGCTCCCTGGTGATGCGCCCGTGGTGCTCGTCGATATGCGCGTGCTCGTCGCAGTAATGCAGATCGACTTCGTCTCCGAAAATGTCCCTGAACACCTTGACCATCTCCACGAAGGCGGGCGCGAATACCGCCTCCGCATAGGTCACGGCACCCGCGTACCGGAAGAACTTCGCATGATCGCGGGACAAGTAGTAATAGTAGTTGTTCGTGGCCAGCGGTCCGGCGAGGTAGAAGTTCCAATACGCGTGCACATGGGTCGCCATGCCGCGGCTGCGCAGCATCTTGGCGAAGATGGTGGTGTGCTTGGCGTCGTAGACCCCGTACCCGAATTCGTCAATGAAGATCTTGAACAGGGCGGATTGTTCGGGTCCGTAGGCGCCGGCGAGGTTGCGCGACATCGCGGACGCCTCGGTGAGGCCGTCGAGCGCGAGCTGGACCAGGTACAGGTCGGCGGCGCTCTCCCGGTCGCGGGCACCGGCGATGGCCGCGAGTGCGGGCGATGGACCGTTCTCGGCCTCGGCGACCACGTGCTGGAAGTAGGCGTCCAGCACTTCGGGTGTGGCGGCGCCGCTGACGTCCACGGCGTCGTCGAGGCAGGCGAAGGCGAAACGTTCCAGGGCCGAGACGGACGACTCCCGGAGTTCGCGCAGTTCGGAGCCGTAGAAGAGGTCGAAGTCCCCGTGCAGGCCGGCCAGTCCCTGCTCGGGGAGCAGGACCGTGTCGGCCTCGTAGAACGTGCCGAGCAGCCGGTGCGCTGCGAGGGAGCGGTGCGCGGCCCACTGGCTGGCATCCGGCGGCCGGTCGAAGTCGGCCGCGGAGAGCGCGTCCGGGACCAGCATCCGGCGGTAGGGGTTGGGAGCGTGCAGTACCTGGGCGTCACCTTGGAAAAGCGGGCTCCGGGCGAACGAGATGATCCGCTTTCCCAGGGTGCCGCCAACGTCTTTGTCGGCAGATTGTATTGTCATTTAATTGTACCGTTCACCTGACTACTTCATGGGTCGGGTGTAGTTGTGTGCGCCTGGCCGGTGGTACCGACAGGAACGCGAGAACGGTTTCGGGGTTCGTAGGCGGGTATGGCGGGCGTTGCACAGCGGGATTGAACTATCACTTGTGGTGAGAGTCCGGGGTCCCGCTGCGGGAGGCACGTTAACAAAGGCCGGTGGTCCGATCAATGATCAACCTTGACTTTATTGACCGGATGATCTGGCAGATCCTGTGTGCGTCGATAGCGGTCATGGCGCCGCCGAATTAGGACTCTCCCTATCCCGCGCGCCGGGTCCGGACCCGGTCCGCGATCCCGGCTGGTGCGCTGACCTTGGGGTTCCGCCTCCCGGACGACGCCGGCGTCAGGGGCGCACCCACCGCGGACCGACGGCGAACCCCTCTTGACGTGCAGTGGAGACACCTGTCAGGCGTTAACCGGGGGATATCCCCGATTCATGGACCGTATTCGGCCCACACGGCCGCCCGCCACGGCCGGACCCGGCGCGAGCCCCGTCCGGGCGGGCCCATACCCCCGGCATCGCGGCGCGCCTAGACTCCCGCCATGGACCTCACGGACGCGACGCGCATGATCCTCTCCGAGTCGGCAGAGCATCCAGAACTCCTCCGGACGCGCCAGGCTCCGGTCCGCGCGCGGTAGAGAGTCCGGTGCGCACCAGAGGCAGGGGAGCACCGGACGCCGAGCAGCCCTGGAACGAGATCGTCCCCGGGCTGTGGATGGGCGGCCACCACTATGCGGACGCGTCCGGGGAGCGGGTCCCCGCGATCGTCACCGACCAGTTCGACGTGGTCGTCAGCCTCCACCGGAGGGACGGCCACGGCCCGTCCGGCCACGTCGAGCACCACTATGCGGACCTGCCCGACGGTCCTCTGACCGCCGATCAACTGGAGGCCGTGTGCCGGCTGGCGGAGACGGCCGTGGACGCGGTGCGGCACGGACGGCGGGTGCTCGTCCGCTGCCATTCCGGCTACAACCGGTCGGGACTCGTCGTCGCGCAGGGCCTCATCGGGATGGGGTACTCGGCCGAGGACGCGGTGTTCGTCGTCCGGTACCGCAGATCGAAATGGGCGCTGAACAATCACCTGTTCGTCGACTACCTGACCACAGGACTGGAAGTGGCGCGCCTGCTGACCGGCCTCGACAGCCTCTCTCAGGACGGCGACGTCGGATAGCCCGGCTCCCGGAAAGTGCGCCGGTAGGCGGACGGCGAGGTTTTCATCGCCCGGCCGAAATGGTGCCGGAACGTCACCGGGCTCTCGAAGCCGACGGCCGCGCCGACCTCCTCGACCGGTGTGACGCCCTCCTCCAGCAGCGGCAGCGCCGCCATGACCCGCTGGGCGACGACCCAGCGGAGCGGGCTCGTCCCCGTCTGCCTGCGGAAATGCCGGATGAACGTGCGGGGTGCGAGACGCGCCTCTTCGGCCATCCGCGCGACCGTGATGGGCTCGGCGAGATGCGCGAGGGCCCACGCCATCGAGCGCGCGATGGCGTCGTCCTCCGCCGGGCGGGTCACGGCGGCCTCCACGAACTGCGCCTGCCCGCCCTCCCGGTGCGGCGGGACGACCAGCCGCCGGGCCACCGCGTTCGCGACCCGGGCGCCGTGATCCTTGCGGACGAGATGCAGGCACATGTCGAGCCCGGCGGCGCTCCCGGCCCCGGTGAGCACGTCGTCGCCGTCCACGTACAGCACGTCCGGTGTCACGCGGACCCGCGGGAAGCGGCGCCGCAGCAGGTCCGCGTACTGCCAGTGCGTGGTGGCGGCACGTCCGTCCAGGAGGCCGGCGGCGGCGAGCGCGAACGCGCCCGAGCAGATCGACACGACGCGGGCGCCGCGCGAACGCGCCTCCCGCAGGGCCGCGATGACCTCCGGCGCGGGGTCGCCGTGGACGTCGGGAACGGCGACGACCATCACCGTGTCCGCGGACGCGAACGCGTCGAGGCCGTGCTCGGCCGTCATCGTGAAGCCGCCGGCCGCGCGCATCGGGCCGCGTTCCAGCGAGCAGACCCGCAGCTCGTACCAGGGGACGTCCAGTTCCGGACGCGGCAGCCCGAACACCTCGACGACCGAGCCGAGTTCGAACGGCGCCATCCCGTCGAACGCGAGCACCGACACCGTGTGCCGGCGTGCCGGGGGAGCGACCAACATGGCGAAATCTTAACGGAGGACGGCGTTCACGCCACTGTCCGGGCGGGCCTCCCTCACCGCAGCATTGAGGCGTTCACAAGAATCCCCTGGTCAAGGAGCAACAGATGAGCGTCTCCCGCCCTGCCGCGTCCAGCGAGGAAGCCGTCCGGCACTTCGCCGCCCGCCTGTCGTTCGAGACCGACGTGTCGGACGTGGCGGCACGAATCCTTGGGCGCAGCGAACCGGAGGGCATGGTCGTCGTCGACACGCGCAGCACCGAAAGCTGGGACCAAGGCCACATTCCGGGCGCACTCCACCTCCCCACCGCGGAGATCGCCGGACGTGCCGCGACGCTGATCCCCCGGGACGCGACCGTGGTCGTCCACTGCTGGGGCCCCGGCTGCAATGGTGCGACGAAGGCCGCATTGCTGTTCGCCGAGCTCGGTTTTCCGGTGAAGGAGATGATCGGCGGATTCGAATACTGGGCCCGCGAAGGACTCCCTGTCGAGACCGCCGCGGGGACGGTCGCCCGGCGCTCCCCCGACCCGCTCACCTCCCCTGTGACCACCGTCTCCTGTGACTGTTGACACCCTGCGAAACCAATGACGCGGAATGTTCCAACCGGGACGGGGCATAAGAAGCCACCACGGCGACGTTAGACTCTAGGAATCATTCTTCGACGCCCCATGGCGTCAGGCTCGTCCTTGCAGCCCACTCACACCGTGGTGCCTCCCGAGACGTGCCCCCCTCTCGGAAGGTAATGCGTGACCTCAGCTGCCGCTGCACAGAACCCGTCCATGCCCGCCACCGCGGACGAGGAGCAGGTTCCCACCTTCACCGAGCTCGGCCTCCCGTCGTCGCTGGTGAACTCCCTGACCCGTCAGGGAATCGACTCGCCGTTCCCCATCCAGGTCGCCGCGATCCCCGACGTGATGGCGGGACGCGACGTCCTCGGCCGAGGCAAGACCGGCTCCGGCAAGACCCTGGCGTTCGGCCTGCCGCTCCTGGCCCGGCTCTCCGGCCGCAAGGCCGCCCCTAAGCGTCCCCTGGCGCTGATCCTGGTGCCGACCCGCGAGCTGGCCCAGCAGGTGCAGACCAACCTGGAGCCGCTCGGCCGCGGCCTCGGGCTGCACTTCAAGACCGTTATCGGCCAGACCTCCATGTTCAAGCAGATCGACGCGCTGCGCCGCGGCGTCGAGATCCTGGTCGCCACCCCCGGCCGCCTCAAGGACCTGATGCGGCAGGGCGCCTGCGACCTGTCCGACATCGAGATCCTGGTGCTGGACGAGGCCGACCACATGGCCGACATGGGCTTCCTGCCCGACGTCACCGACATCCTCGACGCCGCCAAGCCCGGCGGGCAGCGCCTGCTGTTCTCCGCCACCCTCGACAAGGACGTCGACGTCCTGGTCAAGCGCTACCTGAACGACCCGGTGCGGCACGCCATCGGCCCGGTCGACGAGTCCGTCAGCACGATGGAGCACCACCTCCTCCTCGTCGCGCCGAAGGAGAAGGCCGCCGTCACCGCCGAGATCGCCAACCGCGAGGGCCGGACGATCCTGTTCGCCCGCACCAAGCACGGCGTCGACCGGCTCGCCAAGCAGCTCGTCCAGGTCGGCGTCCGCGCGGCGGGCCTGCACGGCGGCAAGAGCCAGGGGCTGCGCACCCGCACGCTCGCCGAGTTCCGCGAGGGCTCGATCAGCGTGCTGGTCGCCACCGACGTCGCCGCCCGCGGCATCCACGTCGACGACGTGTCCCTCGTCATGCACGTCGACCCGCCCGCGGACAGCAAGGACTACATGCACCGCGCGGGCCGCACGGCCCGGGCCGGCGAGAGCGGCACCGTCGTCACGCTCGTCCTGCCGCACCAGGTGCGCGCCACGTCCGCGATGACGCGCCGCGCCGGCATCAACGCGCCCCGCACCCGGGTCACCACCGGCGACGCGGAGCTGGTCAAGCTGACCGGCGCCCGCCCGCCGTCCGGCATCCCGATCGAGGGCCCGATCATCCCCGAGCGCCCGCAGCGCGCGGGCGGCGGCCGGGGCCGCCAGGGCGGACGCCGCGGCGGCCGCGGCTTCGGCGGCGGCGGCCGCCCCCGCGAGGGCGGCGAGCACCGCAGCTCCTACTCCGGCGGCGAGCGGCGCGGCGGCGGCCCCCGCACCGGCGGCGGCGCGCACCCGAGCCGCCGGGGCGGCTCCTACCGCGAGGGCGGCGACCGCCGCCCCGCCCGCTACAACTGACACGTCCCTCCGAAGCCCCGCCCGAACGCCAGGGCGGGGCTTCGCCCTTTCGCGCCCCCGCGAGCCGCCGCCCCTCGGGTGATCTCCGTTCCGGTTGAACCGGGGCGGGAGGTTCGGCGTCGGAGAGGAAAGCGATCATGCGCGGACGGGGGGCGAGGGTGGCGTACGGGCAGGGCACCTGGGGAGCGGCCGGCGGAGCTCAGGCGCCGGTCGTGATCCGCGTCGAGTCGGCCTCGATGGCGGGGCGGCACGGGCCGAACTCGATGACGCTGCCCGTCGTGGCGCAGATCGGCGACTCCCGGATGCGGCTGCGGGTCGGTGACAACCCCGTGCCGCTGCCGCCGGGCGTGTGGCCGGTGACGGTCTGGTGCTCGTACTACGGAATGAAGTCCGGGCGGGCGGAACTCACCGTGGACACGCGGGCGGGACGGCCCGTGCTGCTCTACTACACGGCCCCGCGCACGATCTACAACCGCGGTGCGCTCGGCTACGCGCCCGCCGAACGGCCGGGCAGGACGACGCTGACGCTCATCTACACGCTGGTCCCCGTCGCGGTGGTGCTGACCGTGGTCGTCCTGGCGCTGCTGTCCGGCTAGCCGGCCTCTTCGCGGAGGACGTCGTCCTCGCGGGCGGCGGACTGTTCGCGCAGCCTGTCCTGGAGGATCTGGAGGCCTTCGAGGCCGTCCACGGAGAGCGCGGCCAGCTCGTCCAGGGACATGAGGGGCTCGGTGCGCAGCGGCGGCTGCCAGCCGTTCTCCTTGTCGTGGCTGCGGAGGACCTTGGCGGGGACGCCGCCGATGACGGCGTGGTCGGGGAACTCGCCGCGGACGACGGCGCCGCCAGCGACGGCGACGTTGCGGCCGAGCCGGGTGCCCGGAAGGATGATCGCGCCCGTCCCGATCCAGCAGCCGTCACCGATGACGACGGGGTTGTTCTCCGGCCACTGCCGCCCGATGGGGGTGTGCAGGTCGCCGTAGGCGTGGTTCTGGTCGGTGATGTAGACGTTGGGGCCGGTGAAGACGTCGTCGCCGATGTCGATGGACTGGTGGCCGACGATGTGGGTGCCGCGTCCGAGGGAGCAGCTCGCACCGATGCGGACGATGACGTCCGGGCCGAGGTCGAGGCCGGGGACGAAGCCCGCCGAGATCGTGACGTGCGTGCCGACGAGCGTGTGGTCGCCGATGGCGATCCACGGCTCGCCGTAGATGGAGCCGACCGGGAAGCCGATGCACGCGCCCTCGCCCAGGTAGGCGAACTTGCGGCGGCCCGGTGTCCGCGGGGTGATCTCGCCGTGCCGCTGGATCCAGTCCCAGGCGTGGTGGACGGCCGTGTGCACGCCCCGGCGCGCCCGGTCTCCGACCCGGGCCGCCAGCAGCTGCCGGATCGAGCGTTTCGGCGACATGGCGTTCACCGTACCGGGTGGTAGCAACTGCGGGGGAGAGAGAAACGCGATGAACCGAACGTGAATCGGCGCACGCCGCGCGTGACCGGGCGCACGCCGCGCATGACCGGGGGCCCGGCCGTTCCGCGGCCGGGCCCCCGTGTGCACGCTAGTGCGGAGTGTGCACCTGACCGTCGACATCGGCGCCGGTGACCGTCATGGAGTCGGCCGAAGTGGCGTCCTCCGCGTGCTCACCGGAACCCTTGGTCAGATCTCGGACGACGCCGCGCCGTGTCGCCACCACACCGGCCACGCCGACGGCGGCGACCACCCCCATCATCGTCATGAGGGCGCCACGCCCGGGCTTGGACGATTTCGGCGGTTCCACCCGGTGGGCGGCATCGCTCAGGAACGTGCTCACCCGCGGGGCGAGCCCGGTCTCCACATACCGGGCCGCACGCCGGAGCCTCGGTGCGCTCCAGCCACGGACGATCATGACGCGCTCACCCGCGGCGGGCCTGATCCGCTCCGCCGCGGAGGAGGCACTCTGGCGGCACATCTCGGCGCCCTGGCGGGCGGCCTCCTGGACGCGGCCGAACCGCGTGAGAACTTCCTCCTGCGGCTTCCGGCGGATACTGATCATTAGGGACACGCTAACCTCCCTGTTTGCGAGGTCCTGTCATGCAGCCTTCCCAGAGACAGGGGGGTAAACCCTGTATGCGCAACCGTCCGACCACACAGGGTGACGATTTTCGGGCATGGCGAGAGACCCGCTTCCAGACGTCCAGACCAACTCCACGAGGAGGAGGCCAGCGTGGCCAACGAGATCTTCGCGACGCTCAACACGTCGCTCGGCAAGATCGTGATCCAGCTGTACCCGGAGCAGGCGCCCGAGACGGTGGCGAACTTCGTCGACCTGGCGGAGGGCAACCGGACCTGGCACGACCCGCGCACCGGCCAGAAGTCCAACGAGCCGCTCTACAACGGCACCGTCTTCCACCGCGTCATCGACCAGTTCATGCTCCAGGGCGGTGACCCGCTGGGCACCGGCACCGGCGGGCCGGGCTACGAGTTCAAGGACGAGTTCCACCCGGACCTGAAGTTCAACCGGCCCTACCTGCTGGCGATGGCCAACGCCGGGCCCGGGACCAACGGCTCGCAGTTCTTCATCACGCTCAGTGTCGCCAACACCCAGCACCTGACCGGCCGGCACACCATCTTCGGCAAGGTCATCGAGGGCACCGACGTCGTCGACCGGATCGGGAAGGTCCCGACGGGCCGCAACGACCGTCCGCAGGAGGACGTCGTCATCCAGTCGGTGACGATCGAGCGCCGTTAGTCGTTCCAACGGTGAGACCTGAAACCGGGTGAGACCCGCGACGGGTGCGACCCGCACCGGCCCACGGAGCCCCAGATGAGCACAGACCACAGCCCCGCCCCCGAGACCTCGGTGCCGACCTGCTACCGGCACCCGGGCCGGGAGACGTACGTGCGCTGCACCCGGTGCGACCGCTACATCTGCCCGGAGTGCATGCGGGACGCGGCGGTGGGACACCAGTGCGTCGAGTGCGTCGCGGAGGGCAACCGGGGCGTCCGCAAGGCGGTCCACCGGACGCCCATCGGCGCGCGGGGCTCCGCGTCCGCGGTGCCGGTCGTCTCGTACACGCTCATCGGCGCGTGCGTGGCGATGTACCTCGCCGAGCTGGCGTCTTGGCGCGTCGTGTGGGAGTTCATGATGCTCGGACGCGGCGTGCTGCCCGACGGCGAGCTCGGCGGGGTTGCCGAGGGCGAGTGGTACCGGCTTTTCACCACGATGTTCCTGCACCAGCGCGGCGGGACGTTCGGCATCACCCACATCCTGTTCAACATGTGGGCGCTGTGGGCGGTCGGCCCCGCGCTGGAGCAGGTGCTCGGCCGGTGGCGGTTCCTGGCCCTGTACATGCTGTCGGGGCTCGGCGGCTCGGTGCTGCTGTACCTGGTCGGCGACCCGGCGTCCTCGGCGGTCGGCGCGTCCGGCGCGATCTTCGGCCTGTTCGGCGCGTTCTTCGTCATCGGCCGGAAGCTGGGCGGGCCGGTCGGGCCGATCGTGGTGCTGCTGGTGATCAACCTGGTGATCACGTTCTCGGTGCCGAACATCTCCTGGCAGGGGCACGTCGGCGGGCTCGTCGTGGGCGCGGCGCTGGCCGCCGCCTACGTGTACGCGCCGGCGGCGCAGCGGCGGCTGCTGCACATCGCGGCGCCGCTGGTCACGTTCGCCCTGCTCGCCGCGCTGGTGATCGTCAGGACGGCCGAGCTGACCCCGGCGGTGGGGTAGCCGTGAACACGCGGACGCCGCTCATGGCATGCGGCGTCCGCGTCACGGCGGCACCTGGGAAAACCGCCGCACCTGTGGAAAACCTGGGGATAACCGGGGCCGGCCGGCCCCGTCCTGTGGATAACGTGCGGTCAGCGCCACCGGGTGGACAGGATCACACCGAGAATGATCGCCGTGAACCCGATGCCCAGGTTCCAGTTATGCAGGTCGGACATGAACGGCACGTCGGTGCCGGTGCTGGCCGTCACGTAGAAGACGGCGATCCAGATCAGGCCGACGAGCCACAGCCCGACCATCGTCGGCACCAGCCAGCGCGGGCTGACCTCGGGAGCCTTGGACTTCTGCGGGGGCGTGTAGACGGCCTTCTTGCGGGTTTTCGACTTGGCCACGGTGAGTCGATCTCCTCGGGCGTTCCGGCGGCCGGAGCGCCGGACCGCGCATGGGTGTTTTGTCGGTTAGCGTAGTCGCTGGTGAGCAGCGTACGGCGTCCAGCGTGGGGAAGCATCATCCCAGTTCTCACGCTCCTTGCGGGAACCCTGTTCGCGGCGAGCGCGAGCACGGCCCGCGGCACGAGCCTGCGCGAGCAGGGCCGTACCGAGATCACCGAGCTCATCGCCGGGGAACAGCGCCGCAGCCGTCAGGAGCGCGCCGAGTACCGGCGGCTCCGCCACGAGATCGACCGTATCTCGCGGGAGGCCGGACGTCACGACGCCCGCGTGAAACGGGCCCGGGCGGAAGCCGACCGCCTGGCGGCCCGCGCCGGGTTCACCCCGCTCAGCGGCACCGCCGTCCGCGTCTCCCTGGACGACGCGCCGCTGCCGAAATCCGGTGAGCTGCCGCGCGGCGTCCGACCCGACGACCTCGTCGTCCACGAGAGCGACGTACAGGCCGTCGTGAACGCGCTGTGGGCCGGCGGCGCCCGCGCGATGCAGATCATGGACCAGCGGGTGATCTCGACCAGCGCCGTCCGCTGCGTGGGCAATACGCTGATCCTGCAGGGCGTCGTGTACTCCCCGCCGTTCCGGATCACCGCCGTCGGCGACCCGGAGCGGCTCCGCGCGGCGCTCGGCGCGTCCCCCGAGATCGCGCTCTACCGCAAGTACGTGCGGGCGTACGGGCTCGGCTACTCGGTGCGGACCGTTGGACGCGCCACGCTGCCACCCTTCACCGGCAACGTGACGATGAAGCACGCTACGGTGCCGGACTAGCCGGCCCGAACCCCGAGGAGGACGCATCGGTGCGGATCCTGATCCGTGGCATGGGCGAGCTGTGCATCACCGCCGGGCTGATCCTCATGCTCTTCGTCACCTACTCGCTGTGGGGCACCGGCCGCTACACCCAGGGCCAGCAGGACCGCCTCAGCGAGGAGATGACGGGCAAATGGCAGGCGCCCAAGGTCACCACGGAGAGGGTGAAGCTCGGCAAGGGCCTCGCGAGGATCCGCATCCCCGAGTTCGGCGAGGACTACGGTTTCGTCGTGATCGAGGGCGTCGACCGCGAGGACCTGCGCAAAGGCCCAGGCCACTACCCCGGCACCGCGCTGCCGGGCCAGGTCGGCAACTTCGTGATCTCCGGGCACCGGACGACCTACTCGGCCCCCTTCAACCGGCTCGGCGAACTCGAACGCGGCGACGAGATCCTCATCGACACCCGGGACCGGCAGTACGTCTACAAGGTCACCGACCGTGAGATCGTGAACCCCGCCGCGGTGGAGGTGACCGCGCCCGTCCCCGGCCACCCCAGGCGCAAGCCGACCGAGCGCCTGATCACCCTCACCACCTGCCACCCCAAGTACTCCGCCGCCAAACGAATGATCATCTTCGGCGAGCTGGCGTCGTCCGTCCCCCGGGTACGGTCGTCCGCCGCCGGAACCTAGGAGGTCCCCGTGTACGCCTGGATCTGGCGCCGACTGCCGGGCGCGTGGCCGACCAAGACCGCCGCGGCGCTCGGCCTGATCATCGCCGTGATCGCCGTCTTCTGGTACGTCGTGTTCCCGTGGGTGGAGCCCATGGTCCAGTTCGACCAGGGCGTCGTTGAGGGCCCCGCCCCGACCGGCACTTCGCTTCCCGGTTGACCGATGCGCGTCCTCGTCGTGGACAACCACGACAGCTTCGTTTACAACATCGTCCAGTACCTGCGGGAACTGGGCGCGGACTGCACGGTCAAGGACCGTCTCGACGTCACCCTCCGCGATGCCGCCGCGGCCGACGGCGTCCTGCTGAGCCCGGGCCCCGGCCACCCCGCCGACGCGGGCGTCTGCCTAGACCTCGTCCGGGACGCCGAACTCCACGCGAGGCCCCTTCTCGGGGTCTGCCTGGGCCACCAGGTGATCGCCCACGTGCACGGCGCGAAGGTCTCCCGCGCCCCGGAGATCGTCCACGGCTTCACCAGCGAGATCACCCACGATGCCGCAGGCGTCTTCCACGGCCTTCCGAACCCGTTCCCGGCAACGCGCTACCACTCGCTGGCCGTCCAGCCCGACACCGTCCGCACGCCCTTGCACGTGACCGCCCGCACCCCCGACGGCGTGATCATGGGCCTCCGGCACCGGACCCTCCCCATCGAGGGCATCCAGTTCCACCCCGAATCGATCCTCTCCACAGGCGGCCACCAACTGTTGAGAACCTGGCTGACCACCCTCACCGCCCCACGGTGACTCGGCCTCTGCACCGCGGCAGCCGCGCCACCAGAAAATTTCGGTTGAAATCCGTAACGTCCTACGGCGTCTGGACGAAGACCATGATGAGGGCTTCCGCCATTGCCCCCGAGTGGCGGAAGCCCTCTTGCATGCCCGAATGCGGCCCGCAGCGAATGCGGCCCGCAGCGGCGAAGGGCCCCGGTCCGCCTCGGGCAGAGGCGGGCCGGGGCCCTTCAACACGTCGGATCAGCCGTCACCGCCGCCGGGGAACCCCGGGATGCCGGGCGTCGGGGTGTCGGTGGGCTGCGTCGGCGTGGGGGGCGGCTCCTCCGCGATGAAGATCGTCACGGTGTCGCCGGGTGCGACCGTCGCGTCCGGGCCGGGCGTCTGGTTGAAGACCAGGCCGGGCGAGACCGGCCGGTCGGGAGGCGCGATGCCCTTCTCCACCTTGCACTTCAGCCCGAGGTCCTGCAGCTTGCCGCAGGCGGCCCGCTGGCTGTTGTTGAACAGGTCCGGCACCTTGAGGTTGCTCGGGCCGTTGGAGATGACCACGGTGACCGTCGCGTTCTTCGGCGCCTTCGACCCGCCGGGCGGGTCGGTGCTGATGACGCTGAGCCGCGGGACGCTCTCGCTGTTCTCCACGCGCTTCTCGACCTCGAACCCGCGCTGCTCCAGGATGTTCTTGGCCGTGCTGTACGGCTTACCGGTCACGTCGGGGACCTCGACCTCCGTGGGCGGCTTCTTGCCCTGGGAGACCACCAGCGACACCGTGGCGCCCTTGGCCGCGTTGGCGCCGGGCCTCGGGTCGGAGCTGATGACGAAACCCTTCCGGATCTCGTCGCTGTACTCGGTCTTCGGCTCGCCGACCTTGAAACCGAGCTTGGTGAGCTGGGCCGTCGCGTCGCTCTGGGAGACGTTGACGATGCTCTGGGGGATGGCGACCTGGTCGGTGCCGTCGTTGCCGCTCATCAGGAAGCCGATGAGGGCCGCGCCGCCGATGAACAGCACGGCGAGGCCCAGCCACAGCGCGGCCTTCTTGCCGGCGCCGCCGCGTTCGGGATAGTCGTCATCGTCGTAGCGGGCCGGCGGCAGGCCGTAGCCGTTGTCGACCGGCCGCTGCATCTGCGTGCGCGGCGGAGCGCCGCCCGGGTACCCGCCCATGACCTGGGTGCCCTGCGCCTGCGAACCCATCATCATCGTGGACGCGGCGGTCGACGCGACCGGCTGCCCCTGCAGGACGCGCTGGATCTCTTGCCGGAACTCGTTCGCGTTCTGGTACCGGTTGTCGGCCTCCTTGGCCATCGCCTTCAGCACGATCGCGTCCGCCCACTGCGGGATCTGCGGGTCCACCTGCGACGGCGGGACGGGCTCCTCCCGGACGTGCTGGTAGGCGATCGCGACCGGGGAGTCGCCGGTGAACGGCGGTTTGCCGGTGAGCAGTTCGTAGAGGACGCAACCCGTCGAGTAGATGTCGCTGCGGGCGTCGACCCGCTCGCCGCGCGCCTGCTCCGGCGACAGGTACTGCGCGGTGCCTATCACCTGCGCGGTCTGCGTCATGGTGGCGGCGGAGTCGGCCATGGCACGGGCGATGCCGAAGTCCATGACCTTGACCTCGTGCTGCCGGGTCAGCATCACGTTGGCCGGTTTGATGTCGCGGTGCACGATTCCGCCGCGGTGGCTGTAGTCCAGTGCGCGCAGGATCCCGTCCGTTATCTCTAGAGCCTTGTCGGGGAGCAGCGCGCGGTTCTCCCGCAGCAGGTCGCGCAGCGTGCTCCCGTCCACGTACTCCATGACGATGTACGGGATGGAGGTGTCACCGATCATGTCCTCGCCGGTGTCGTACACGGCGATGACCGAGGGGTGGTTCAGCGACGCGGCCGACTGCGCCTCACGCCGGAACCGGGCCTGGAACGTGGGGTCGCGGGCCAGGTCGGACCGCAGCGTCTTGACCGCGACGATGCGGTCGAGGCGCAGGTCTCGGGCACGGTAGACCTCGGCCATGCCGCCGCGCCCGATCACCGTTTCGAGCTCGTAGCGGCCGCCGAGCAGCCGAGGTTGACTCATATGTGCACTTTCCCTCGTACGTCTACACCTTGTCCTCCGAACCTAGCTCCCCGCTCTGTTCCGGCGAGGGATCCGGGCTCGGAGTTGACGGAGTCGTGGTGGGGCTCTCCGTCAGCGTGGGTGTCGGCTCTGGGGCGGTGGGAGTCGCCCGGGGCGGTTTGCTTGATGGCTTACGTGAAGGGGACGCTTTGCGGTCGTCCGGCGTTGACGGACGGATCCTATGCGTCGGGTACCGCTGAGTAACAGTCGGCCTCGGGGTGCTGCGCTTCTGGTTCCTGGTCGGGTCGGTGGGGGCGCCCGGGTGGACGACCGGTTCGTCGACGATGTCGTCCCCGACCGGCCGGGTCGCCGGGGAGCCGGGCGGGTCCCGCTCGTCGCCGGATCCCGTGAACGCGAACCCTTTCCACAGGGACCCGATCACGATGGCGCAGACCAGCAGAACGGCCGCGACCGACGTGTACGTCAGTGTCGTGCGCCGTTGCCCGCGCACTGACCCAGTGGCGAGGCTATCTGCCCCCGGGTCTGCGTCAAATCCCGACAAAGTAGTCGATTGGGTAACGATCTTCGGACGGGGCGCCCGGCCGGGCGTCGCGGCCCCGGCGTCCGTGCGCGGAAGACGCCCCGTGCTGAGGGCCGCGCGGATCCTCAGCGCACGCGCGGCGACCGCCTCCGCGTCCGCCGGACGGTCCGCCGGGTCCTTCGCCAGCATCTCCATGACCAGCGCACGGGCCGCCCTCGGGAACCGCGACGGCAGTTCGGGCGGCGCGTCCCGGACATGCTTCAGTGCCACCTCCACCGGGGTGGAACCGTCGAACGGCGGCGCCCCCGTCAGGCACTCGTACGCCACCGCGCCCAGCGAGTACAGGTCGGCGGCCGGGGACAGCTCAAGGCCCTGCGCCTGCTCCGGCGAGATGTAGTGCGCCGTCCCCATGACCATTCCGGTCTGGGTCTGCGACGCCGCCGCCAGCCGCCGCGCGATCCCGAAGTCGGTGATCTTCAGGGTGCCGTCCGGCGACACCATCAGGTTCGCCGGCTTGACGTCGCGGTGCACGATCCCGGCCCGGTGCGCGACCGTCAGCGCCCGCCCCGCCTGCACCATCAGGTCCAGGACGGCCTCCAGCGGCAGCCCGCCGTCGCGCGCGAGGATCTCGTCCAGCGGCTCGCCCGGCACCAGCTCCATCACCAGGAACGTCCGGCCGTCCTGCTCGCCGTAGTCGTAGGCCCGCGCGATGCCGGGATGCCCGAGTTCCGCCGCGAACCGCGCCTCCGACTCGAACCGGCCCCGCGCCGACATGTCCGACCCGAACTCCAGCCGCAGCAGCTTCACCGCCACCTGCCGCCCGAGGGTGTCGTCGGACGCGCGCCAGACCTCGCCCATCCCGCCGATGGCCAGCCGCTCCAGCAGCCGGTACCGGTCGTTGAGGACGAGGCCCCTGCTCACTTCTGCAAGACCTTAGCCATGATGGCCCCGGCGACGGGGCCGGCGTCGCCGCCGCCCGAGCCCGGGCCCTCGGTCATCACCGCGAACGCGTAGCGCGGGTCCTCGACCGGGCTGAACCCGACGAACCAGCGGGCGTTCGGGTTGCCGGGACCCTGCTCGGCGGTACCGGTCTTACCGGCGATCCGCAGACCCTGCAGGCTCTTCGCGGTGCCCTCGCTGATCACTGCACGCATCATCTCCGCCAGCTGCTCGGCCTGGTCTCCGGTGATGGGCTGCTTGAACTCCTCCGGCGAGGCGTTGTAGAGCTCACTCTGGTCCTTCGCCCGGACCTTCTGCACCACATACGGGCTCATGATCTTGCCATCGTTGGCGACGGCGGCCGCGACCAGCGCCATCTGCAGCGGGGTGGCCCGGACGTTCTCCTGCCCGATGCCGGACCGGGCGGTGCCGTCCTGGCCGGTCGGGATCGTCTTGCCGTCCGGACCCGTGTACGACACCGGGACGTCGCTCTCGGCCGCGTACATGTCCGGCTCCAGCTGGATGCGCTCGTTGAAGCCGAACTTCGAGGAGCCTTCGCTGAGCTGCCGGATGCCCATGTCGAGCGCCATCTTCGCGAACGAGGTGTTGCAGGACTCGGCGAACGCGCCCCGCAGCGGGGCCGTGCCCGCGCAGCTGCCGCTGTCGTGGGAGTTCGGCAGCGGCCGGCCCGACTCCGGCAGGATGAGCTGACCCGTCTGGATCGTGGTCGAGATGTCGATGCCGAGCTTCTGCATCGCGATCGCCGACGTCACCGTCTTGTACGACGAACCGGGCGGGAACGTCTGGCTCAGCGCGTTGTCGACCAGCGGCTTGACGACGCCGTTGCCCTCGTTCAGCTGCTCCAGCTTCTTCGCGCCCTTCTCACCCGTCTGCGGCGCCACCTCGTTCGGGTCGAACGACGGCCACGACGCCGCCACCTTCAGCGCGCCCGTCTTCACGTCCATCACCACCGCACCGCCGCGGCGCCCCGGCGCCGTCTTCGCCTTCAGCTGCTGGTACGCGGTGCGCTGCGCCTCCGGGTCGATCGTCAGCTCGACGTTCGCGCCGTCGGCCGGCTTGCCGATGAACGTGTCGAACCAGCGCTGCTGCGTGATGCGCTTGTCCTTGCCGCCCAGCAGCGAGTTATAGGCCCGCTCGACCTGCGTGGCGCCGCCGTTGAAGTACCCCGTGACCGGCGCGAAGACCGGGCCGTCCTTGTAGGACCGGCCGTACTTGGGGTTGTCCTTGCCGGTCGGCTCCGACGTCACCAGCACCTCGCCGCCCGCGGAGATCTGCCCCCGCGGCGAGTTGAACACGTCCGCGAACTGCCGGCTGTTGTTGGCGTCGGTGCGCAGGTCCTCCGCCTGGCTTCCCTGAACATAGTTGACCTGCGCCATCAGCCCGAAGAACAGCAGCAGCGCGAAGATCGCCACCCTGCGAATCGGCTTGTCCATGTTCATGGGGCGAAACTCACCTCGTGCTCACGATCTGGGTCATGCCCTCGTCCTGGATCGCCTGCGGGGCCGGTTTGCGCGCGTCATGGCTCATCCGCACCAGAATGGCGATCAGGATCCAGTTGGCCATCAGCGACGAGCCGCCCTGGGACAGGAACGGCGTCGTCAGGCCGGTCAGCGGGATGAGCCGGGTGACGCCTCCGACGATCACGAAGACCTGGAGGGCCAGGACGAACGAGACACCGCCCGCGAACAGCTTCAGGAACGGGTCGCGCGCCGCCACGGCGGTCTTCATCCCGCGTTGCACGATCAACGCGTAGATCAGCAGCAGCACCATCAGCCCGGTCAGCCCGAGCTCCTCGCCGAACGAGTCGAAGATGAAGTCGCTGAACGACAGGGGCGTCCGCCACGGCTCGCCCTGCCCGAGCCCGGTGCCGAGAATGCCGCCCTCGCCGAGCGCGAACAGCCCCTTCATCAGCTGCGCGCTGTCGGAGTACTCGCCGCCGAGTTCGGCGCAGGCGGTGAAGCCGGGCGAGATGGTGCCCTCGGTGTCGTACTTCTGGTAGATCTCGGTGTTGGGGTTGACGGGGATGACCTTGCCGCTCTCCATCAGGCAGCCGCCGTCGAAGTACGGCTTCGGGTTCAGCCAGATGTCGATGCGCTGGTTCACGTGACCCATGAACGGCAGCAGCGTCGCGATGAACACGCCGAACGCGAGCAGCCCGACACCGATCACGACCCAGGAGACGCGCTGGGTCGCGATGTAGAGCATCGAGATGAACAGGCCGAAGAACAGCAGCGCGGTGCCGAGGTCCTTCTGCAGGAACAGCACGCCCAGGCAGAAGAACCAGATCACCATGATCGGGCCCAGGTCGCGGCCCCGGGGCAGGCTGAACGGCCCGACCTTCTTGCCGATCAGCGACATCGCCTGCCGCTTGTTCACCAGGTAGCCGGCGAAGAACACGACCAGGAGCAGCTTGGCGAATTCGCCCGGCTGCACCGAGAACGGGCCGACGCTGATCCACACGCGCGCGCCGTTGATCTGCTGGCCGAGGCCGGGGACGATCGGGAGCAGCAGCAGGATGACCGCGGTGAGGCCGATCAGGTACGTGTAGCGCTGCGCGGTCTTCGGCGTGAACGACAGCGGGGCGTCGGTCTTGTCGGTGTCCCGCATGATCAGCACGGCGGCGACGAACAGCCCGATGCCGACGAACGTCCACATGAGCTGGCTGGGCGCGTCGGCGGCGTCCTCCAGCAGCTTCTTGCCCGCGGCCGCGGCGGCCTTGCGGTCGGCGCTGGTGTCCAGGTCCAGCCGGTAGATCATGGCCAGCCCGACGCCGTTCAGCGCCACCGCCAGCGGCAGCAGCAGCGGGTCGGCGTACGGGGTGAACTTCGCCTGGACGAAGTAGGCGATGAGCGCCAGCACGACCAGGCCACCGCCGTACACGAACAGCCCGGCGGGGATGCTCCCGTCACGGGCGAGCCCGACCTCCGCGAACGCCGACAGCGTCAGCACCATCGCGAAGACCAGCAGCGCCAGCGAGGCCGCGTTGCGACGCTGGTACGGCAGCCGTGCCCTGATCTGCTCCCCGATCGAATGCATCTACGATTTCCCCCCGTTGGAGGGACAGTCTGGAATGCCGGAGTCAGGCGTCTTGCACTGGTCCCGGCGGGCGGTCAGCTCCTGCAGCTTCTGCTCCGCGGCCGCCTGCCCGATGAACGCCATGGCGCCCTTGTCGACCGCCGTGGCGTCCGTCCCGGGAAGCTCGCCCACCGGGACGTTGCTGGTCTTCACCTTGGCCTGCTGGCAGTTGTTCTGACCCTTGCCCTTCACGATCGCGACCTTGCCGGCGTCCGCGACGAGCGAGTACTTGCAGACGGCGGTCTCCAGCCTCTTCCACGCCTCCTTCGGAGCGTCGACCGTGTAGGTGTTCAGCACCTGTCGCTGAAGGTCCTGGGGCAGGTCGGCTACCATGATCGGCGGGTTCGGCTGGTTCTCGTCCTTGCGGGACAGGCTGAGGCCCGGCACCTCCTGCGTCGTCCCCCGGAACAGGACCACCCTGCCGTTCTGCTCGCCTATGTAGTAGCCGTTGCGGACGTTCTGCACCAGCACGAACCCGCCCGCCACGACACCCACGACGACCACCCCGGCGACGACCACCAGCCACGTCCACCGGCGGGCGCCGCCGCGCCGGGGCCGCTCCATGGGCGCCGCCTGCATCGCGCCCGGCGCGGGCGGCCCGCCCATCGGCGCCGGGGCCGGAGGCGGCGGCATCTCGTCCACCGCGACAGGCGGCTGCGGCCTCGTGTCCCGCAGCTGCGCCGCGCGGCTCGCCGGCGTGTCCGTCGCCGTCGTGTTCGCGCCGGGCCCACCGCCCGGCGGCTCCGGCGGCGCCGCGTTCGCCGCCGCGCCCACCGCGTGGCCCGGGCCGCCCGTCGGCGGCTGCCGGTCCAGGTCGACCACGTCGGCCACCACGCACGTGATGTTGTCGGGGCCGCCGCCGCGGTTCGCCAGATCGATCAGCTGCCGGACGGCCTGCTCCGGGTCGTCCACGTCGGTCAGCACCTGGAAGATCGTCTCCGCCGTGACGACGCCCGACAGGCCGTCCGAGCACAGCAGGTACCGGTCGCCGGCCTGCGCCTCCCGCAGCGACAGGTCCGGATCGACCTCGCCGCGGCCGTCCAGCGCCCGCAGCAGCAGCGAACGCTGCGGATGCGACGCCGCCTCGTCCGGGCTGATCCGGCCCTCGTCGACCAGCGACTGCACCAGCGTGTGGTCGTGCGTGATCTGGAACAGGCTGCCGTCCCGCAGCAGGTACGCGCGGGAGTCCCCGATGTGCACCAGCGCGACCTGGTTGCCCGCCCACAGCATCGCCGTCAGCGTCGTCCCCATGCCCTGGAGGGCGGGGTCCGACTCCACGATGCGGTGCAGGTTGTCGTTCGCGGCCTTGACCGTGTGCTCCAGCGCGGCCAGCAGCTCCGTCGCGGGCAGGTCCTTGTCGAGCGCCCGCAGCGCCTCGATCGCCGCCGCGCTGGCGATCTCGCCGCCGACGTGGCCGCCCATCCCGTCGGCCACCGCGAGCAGGTGCGAGCCCGCGTACGCCGAGTCCTCATTGCCCTCGCGCAGCATTCCTACGTCGGAGCGCGCCGCGTAGCGGATTCCCAGAGTCATTTGCGCAGCTCGATCACGGTCTTGCCGATACGGACCGGTACGCCCGGCGGCACCGGCATCGGCCGGCTCACCTTCGTGCGTCCGAGATATGTCCCATTGGTCGAGCCGAGATCTTCCACGATCCACTGACCGTCCTGCGCATAAAGTCGGGCATGCCGGCTCGAAGCGTAGTCGTCGGTCACGATGAGCGTGGAGTCATTCGCCCGACCGATGGTGATGGGCACCCCCGTGAGGTCTATGACGGTGCCGGCCCGTTCGCCCTGGACGACCACCAGCTTCGTCGGGGCGCCATGCTGGGCGCTGCGCTGCTGGCGCGGCGGCTTGGGCGGCCTCGCCGCACGGGGCGGCCGGGGCTGGGACGCGCGCGTGGCCGCCTTCGACGCGGCCTTCGAGCCGAACAGGTCGGCCCTGATCACGCCGACGGCCGCGATGACGAACAGCCACAGCACCGCGAGGAACGCCAGCTTGATCAGCGTGAGGGTGAATGGGGACATCGGAGTCGGGGTTACTCCCTATCGCGGCGGAACACAAGGGTGGTCCGGCCCATCGTGACGCGGGAGCCGTCGACGAGCGTGACCCGCCGGATCGGCTGCCCGTTCACGAACGAGCCATTGGTCGACCCTAGATCCACGAGAGCGATTTCGGGACCTTCTACGCGTATCTCGGCATGGTGCCTGGATACGCCCGGATCGACGAGACGCAGGTCGCAGTCGGTGCCGCGACCCAGCAGAGTCACAGGTGTGTTGATCTCATAGGTGCGCTGAGTCGTGTCTGAACCCTCCACGGCCGTGGTCACCAGAAGCCTCGGATGCCCCCCGAAGACGCCCCCGCGCCCACCCTGCGGAACATCGCTCACCGGCTGGCGGATCTCCCCGCCCTCCACGGTGGAACCCCTGATCACCCCCGACCTGATGCGGAACATGCCCGTGGCGAGATCGCCCGCGTTCTCGAACCGCACACGCACCGGCCCCACGAAGGAGTACCCCTGCTCCTTCGCGTACTCCCGCGCGAGATTCGCCAGCTCCTGGCTCAGGCTGTCGGCGTACACCTGCAGCCGCTGCCCGTCCTGCTGAGAGATCTCCACGACGAAGTCGTTCGGAACCAGCGTGCGGCCCTGTGCCACGATCGCCGCCCGATCGTCCATCTCGCGCTGCACAGCACTGGCCACCTCGACCGGCTGCAGCTCAGACTTGAAGGCACGGGCGAAGGCCCCTTCGACCATGCCCTCGAGCCGTCGCTCGAAGCGCTGAATGACACCCACGGGCACCTCCCTTCCCCACTGGTAGACGATCGTATCGGTGCGAAGGTTCGCTCGAAGTATCTGGATACCTAACCACTGCTCGTACCGTGCTAGCCTTTTCAGGCACCCGGAAACGGGTGCACACCCGGGGCGGGTGGCGGAACGGCAGACGCGCACGGTTCAGGTCCGTGTGTCCGAAAGGATGTGAGGGTTCAAATCCCTCCTCGCCCACGAACGAGTGCGGAGTGGTGTGCCTGCGGAAAGCGCAGGCTGCCACTCCTTCTTCGTGTTGGCCCAGGGGGGCGACCCCCTGGAACCCCCGGGTGGGGGCTCCGCCCCCACGCCCCCTTGTGGCTGGCGTCTGTGCTTGCGTGCCGGTCGCTGCCACTTGCTGCTCGATCGCGGACTGCGCCCGCTCTTGGGGGCTGCGCCCCCTTGCCCCCCGATTGGGGCTTTGGCCCCTTGCCCCCTGCTTGGGGCTTCGGCCCCTTGTCCTCTGCGTGGGGCTTTGGCTCCTTGTCGCATTCTGGGGGCCTTGGTCCGCCGGGTCCCCTTTGCTGACGTCCGTGTGGGTGTTCGGGCGTGGGGGTGTGGCGGGGCGGCTGGATTGCCGTCCGCGGGGTGACCCGGGGGTCGGAGGCATGTTCCTACTCTCCCCGCTCGCGGGCGCCCTGACCAGTGGGTAAGGGGGCAGGACGGTGTCAGAGCGGAATTGATCAGCCTGCCGCGCCGGGTGGCGTCCTTGGCGGCCGGGGTGAACAGGTTGCTCGTGCCGGGTACCGGCTCGGTGGCGTTGCAGCAACGTTCGCGCAGCCGCGTCCGTAGCCGGTAGCGAGCCTCTCACCGTCCCGCCTCACCCAACCCAACGACGCAAGGGACATCGACTCGCGAACCGCCCCTGGCCTGCGCGGGCCCGCGTCACGGACGGTGAGGCGAGCGCCCGGTCAGAGTCCGAGTTCCTCCAGCAGCCGCAGCCACACCTCGTTCATCGAGGGGAAGACCGGTACGGCGTGCCAGAGGCGCTGCAGCGACACTTCGCCGACGATGGCGACCGTGGCGGCGTGCACCATCTCGGCGACGTCCTGGCCGACGAGCGTCGCACCGACCAGCACGTCACGTTCGCCGTCCACGACGATCCGTACCCGGCCCGTGTAGCCGTCCGCCTGCAGCGCCGAACCCGCGACGGCGAGATCGATCTCCACCTCCCGGTGCTCCGGCCGCCGTGCAGTGGTGACCCCGACGGCGGCCACTTCCGGGTCGGTGAACACCACCTGCGGTACGGCATGGTGGTCGGCGGTGGCCGCATACGCGGTCCACGGTCGTGCCGGTACATCGGCGCCTGCGGCGCGGGCGGCGATCACGTCGCCGACCACGCGGGCGGCGTACTTGCCCTGATGGGTCAGCGGCGCGCGCCCGGTGACATCGCCGGCCGCGTAGAGCCAGCCGCCGGCGACGGCGTGCACCAGCCCGGAATCGTCCACTTCGAGCGGGTCGCCGGGAACAAGGCCGAGCACCTCCATCCCGAGGTCGTCGGTGGCCGGCCTGCGTCCGGTGGCCACCAGCAGCTCGTCGGCGACCACGCGCCGCCCGTCCGCCAGGCTGATCCGCACCTCACCGTCCACGCGCGACGCTTCCGTGGCGTCCGCTCCCCGATGGACGGTCACCCCGTCGGCCCGCAGTCCATCGGCGACCGCGTCCCCGGCGAACTCGGGGAAGGCGGGCAGCGGGCGGTCGCCGCGGATGATCAGCTCGACGCGGGAGCCGAGCCGGGCCCACGCCTGGGCCATCTCCACCCCGACCACGCCGCCGCCGAGCACGGCCAGCCGGCCCGGCACCGTGCTCGCCGATGTCGCTTCCCGCGACGTCCAGGCGCGTGCGTCCGCGAGGCCCGGCAGTTCGGGCAGCCTGGCCACGCTGCCGGTGCACACCACGACGGCGTGCTCGGCCCGGAGCACCCGATCACCTACCGTGACCTCTCCTTTTCCGGTGACCCTGCCGTACCCGCGCACCGGGTGGATCCCGGTCTCCCGGACCCAGCGCTCCTGCCCGCCGTCGTCCCAGTGCGCGGCGAACGAGTCACGCCGCTGGAAAACCGGGCCGGGATCCAGGCGATCACCGACCGGCACCCCGGGAACCCTGCGGGCCGCGGCGAGCGCGTTGCCCGGTCGCAGCAGAGCCTTGCTCGGCATGCACGCCCAGTACGAGCACTCGCCGCCGTACCGCTCGTGCTCCACCAGGGCCACGCTCAGACCGCCGCGAACCGCGCGCGCGGCCGCGTTCTCCCCAACCGGGCCACCACCGATGACCACAACATCAAATGTCTCCTGAGTCACGCATTGAGCGCACACCACGGAGCCGCCGAACGCAACTTCACGTGCCCGGACGGGAACCGGCTGCCTGCGTGCCGGCACGGCGTACCGGGAGATCCAGGGACGCCGCGCCGACACCGGCTGAGGTCATGCGGCCAGTTGCCGCAGCAGGTCGGACGAGTCGTGCAGCGCCGTCATCTGTACGAAGCGACCGTTGCCGACCTTGTAGATGGCGTACTCGGTGATCTCGAAGGAAGCGCCGGAGGGAGGAACGCCGAGCCACTCCTTCATCGGGGTGCCGGTGTTGACCGCGCGCACGGCGATCCGGTCCCGGTCGAACAGAAGCTCCTTGACCTCCCAGCGGAGGTCCGGAACGGCGTCGATGTCATGCTTCTGGACCGACACCCACGGCGTCCCCGCCGAAATGCTGGATCGCGTCAGCCCGGACGCCTGGGTTCTCGACCAGGCGTACCTGGACCGCCCGGGCAACGCGGAGATCCAACTCCAGCTCTTCTGGGACTACCAGTTCAACCTGGACGACTACCCCGCCTTCCAGAAGTACTTCCGAACCCACCGGCCGCCCGTCCTGGTCGTCTGGGGCCGGAACGACGAGATCTTCGGCCCGGACGGTGCGACGGCCTTCGCCCGCGACCTGCCCGACGCCGAAATCCACCTCCTCGACGCCGGCCACTTCGCCCTCGCGACCCACGGCAACGAGATCGCCGGCCTGATCCGCGACTTCCTCGCACGCACGGTCGCCGCGGCCTGACCGCCGATCTCACGGCCTCCGGTGCGGCCCGCACCGGAGGCCGGAGCCGAACCTGACAGGAGCGTCCATGATGTCCGCCGCACGTCCGCCGCTTCCGCCGAGACCACAAGTGGGTGAGGGGCGGGGCGGCGTCAGAGCCTCACGAGCATCTTGCCGATGTTGGCCCCGCGCATCATGTCCAGGAAAGCGGTGGGCGCCTGCTCGATGCCCTCGGCCACGGTCAGTTCGGTGTGCAGCGAGCCGTCGGCCAGCGGACCGGCCGCCTTGGCGATCCATTCGGGGAAGAGGTGGAAATAGGAATTGACCAGCATGCCGCGCAGGGTGGCGTCCTTGGCGGCCAGGGTGAACAGGTTGCTCGGGCCGGGGACCGGCTCGGTGGCGTTGTAGGAGGCGATCGCGCCCACCATCGCGATCCTGCCGCCGTGCCGCAGCGCGTCGATGGCCGCGACCAGGTGGTCGCCGCCGACGTGATCGACGTAGACGTCGATGCCGTCGGGGGCGGCCTCGGCCAGTTGCGCGGCGACCGAGCCGGCGCGGTAGTCGATCGCGGTGTCGTAGCCGAAGTCCTCAACGAGTTTCCTGGTCTTCCGCGCCCCGCCCGCCGAGCCGATCACGCGGGACGCGCCGAGATCGCGGGCGAGTTGCCCGGCGATGCTGCCCACCGCACCGGCGGCGGCGGAGACGAAGACGATGTCGCCGTCCCGCACAGGGGCCACCTGGGTCAGCGCCGCGTACGCGGTCAGCCCGGTGGTGCCCAGCGCGCCGAGCCACGCCTCGGCCGGGGCAAGGGCGAGGTCGGCGACGGTCGCGGCCTCGGCGTCCACCACGGCGTACTCGCGCCAGCCCAGGAAGTGCACGACGGACGCGCCGACCGGGATGTCCGCCGAGCGCGAGTCCACGACCTCGCCGATCGCCGCGCCGTCCATGGGCGCGCCGAGCTGGAACGGCGGCAGGTAGGACTCGGTTTCGTGCATCCGCTCGCGCATGTAGGGGTCGACCGACATCCAGGTATTTCGGACCAGAACCTGGCCCTCGGCGGGCTCCGGTAGTGCGGTGGCGACCAGCTCGAAGTCCTCCGGGCGCGGCTCGCCGGCGGGACGTGCGGCCAGGTGGATCTCACGGTTCACGGTCATGGTGGTGCTCCTCATCGGTGTTGGCGTCCGGTTCGGGCTCCACACTGGGCATGGGCGCGCACGATCGGCTGACGGTCGGCTGTGGGTACCGTGATTTGATGCGATTCGGCGTGCTTGGTCCGCTTTCGGTCTGGACCGATGACGGGCGGCCGGTGCGGGTTCCCGAGGTGAAGGTCCGGGCGCTGCTCACCGATCTGCTGGCCCATGGGGGGCGCCCGGCGTCCGCGGACCGCCTGATCGAGGACCTGTGGGGGGACGACCCGCCGGGCAACCCCGCCAACACCTTGCAGACCAAGGTGTCCCAGCTGCGCCGCACCCTGGAGAAGGCGGAGCCGGGAGGTCGGGAGCTGGTGGCCTTTCAGGCGCCGGGCTACGTCCTGCACGCCGCCGACCTGGACGCCGCCCGTTTCGTCGCGCTGCTCGACCGGGCCCGCGCGGTCACCGATCTCCGGGAGCGGGCCGGGCTGCTGTCGGACGCGCTGGCGCTGTGGCGCGGTCCCGCCTACGCCGACTTCCGCGACGAGGAGTTCGTCCGAATCGCCGCCGCCCATCTGGAGGAGCGGCGCCTGACCGCGCTGGAGGAGTGGGCGGAGGTACGGCTGGAGCTGGGCGAGCACAGTCTGCTGGCCGACGAGCTGGGCGAGCCGGTGGCCGCACATCCGCTGCGCGAACGTCTGCGCGCCGTCCACCTGCGCGCTCTTTACCGGTCGGGACGGCAGGGCGAGGCGCTGGCCGGGTACGACGAGCTGCGGCGCATGCTGGCCGGCGAGCTCGGCCTCGACCCCGGCCCCGAGCTGGCCGGCCTTCACCAGGCGATGCTGCGCCAGGACCCCTCACTCGCGCCCACGCGTCCACGCACGAACCTCCCCGCCCCGCTCACCGCGCTGATCGGCCGCGAGCAGGCCGTGGCCGACGTCGGCGACCTGCTCGGCTCGGCGCGCCTGGTCACGCTGACCGGCC
Organism: Spirillospora sp. NPDC048819; assembly: GCF_040650055.1. Lineage (NCBI taxonomy): Bacteria > Bacillati > Actinomycetota > Actinomycetes > Streptosporangiales > Thermomonosporaceae > Spirillospora > Spirillospora sp. NPDC048819. The sequence continues at coordinate 213,805 of NZ_JBEZGN010000006.1, forward strand.
CGGGTGGTGTGGGCAAGACCAGACTCGCCCTGGCGGTCGCCGACCGTGCCGCCGGCGCGTTTCCCGACGGGGTGTGGCTGATCGAGCTGGCGGGGACCTCCGGCGCGACGGTGGCCGAGGTGGTGGCCGCCGGACTGGACGTCCGCGACGACGCGGGTTCGCGCCCCGGCCCGCGACCGGTCGACCTGGCGCACCGGCTCGCCGAGGCCCTGCGCGGCAGGCGCCTGCTGCTCGTGCTGGACAACTGCGAGCACCTGATCGAACCGGTCGCCGAGCTGGTGGACCTGCTGCTGCGGACCGCCCCGGAACTGCGGGTGCTGGCGACGAGCCAGGAGTCGCTGGCGATCCCCGGGGAGACGCTGTACGCGGTGCCGCCGCTCGAACTCCCGGTGCCCGGCACGGACCCGGGAGAGGCCGGCTCCGTGCGGCTGTTCGCGGCCCGCGCCGCGGCCGCCGCGCCCGGCTTCGTGCTGGACGAGGTCAGCGCGCCCTCGGTGGCGACGATCTGCAGGAGACTGGACGGCCTGCCGCTGGCGCTGGAGCTGGCCGCCGCCCGGGTGCGGACCCTGGGCGTCCGCGGCGTGGCCGACCGGCTGGACGACCGCTTCCACCTGCTCACCGTCTCGGGCCGGGGACGGCCCGCCCGCCAGCAGACCCTGCGCGCGGTGATCGACTGGAGCTGGGAGCAGCTCGGTGAGCGGCAACGGCTGATCCTGCTCCGGCTGGCCGCCCACCCGGGAGGATGCACGCTGGAGGCGGCAGACCGCCGCCGCGAGAGGCGGTGTGCGCGGAGCCCGGCCTGGACGTGGCCGACCTGCTGGACGAGCTGGTGGCCAGGTCGATGGTCGAGTCCTCCGGCGGGGCCCGCTACCGGCTGCTGGAGTCGATCGCCGCCTACTGCCTCGAACGGCTCTCCGGCGACGACGACGTTCTCCGGCGCCGCGACCTCTACTACACCGAGCTGGCCGAACAGGCGAGACCCCGCCTCCACGGTCCCGGACAGCGCCGGTGGCTGGACCGCCTGGACGCCGAGGCGGCCAATCTGCGGGCCGTCCTCGCGCACACCACCGACCGCGTACTGGCGCTGCGCCTGGCCGACGCCCTCGCGTGGTACTGGTACCTGCGCGGCAGGCATCGGGAGGGCCGCGCCTCGTTCGCCGCGGCACTGGCGCTGCCCGGCGCCGGCCACCCGAGGGCGGCGGCGTGGGAGGCCGGGTTCGCGATGCTCACCGGTGACGGCAGCGACCTGGTCGAGCGCAGCCGTGCCGCGGCGCGGGCGCTGGACGCCCGCGACGCGCGGTCACGCTGGTTCCTGGCGCTCGCGCACCTGAGCTTCGGGGACGCCGCCACCGCGGAGGGCCTGCTGACCGAGGCGCTGGCCGGGTTCCGCGCCGCCGGCGACCGCTGGGGTGAGGCGGCGGCGCAGGCGGGCCGTGCCAAGCAGGCGATGTTCCAGGGCGACCACGTCCTCGCCGAGCGGTCCGGCACCGAGAGCCTGACGATCTTCGAGGAGCTGGGCGACGGCTGGGGACGGCTGCAGGCGTCCGACATGCTCGGCTACCTCGCCGAGATCACCGGCGACTACGCGCGGGCCGCGCGCCTGCACGGCGAGGGCCTGGAAATCGCCGAGGACCTGAGGCTGTGGACCGACGCGTCCTACCGGCTTTCCAGCCTCGGCCGGCTCGCCCTCCTGACCGGCGACCTGGACCGGTCCCGTGACCTCCACCGGCGCGGGATGCGCCTGGCGGCCGAGCAGTCGAGCGGTTTCGCCGAGGAGTTCGCCCGGGTCGGCCTCGGCCTGGTGGCGCGCCGCGCAGGCGACCTCGACGCGGCCGAGCGGCTCTTCCGGCAGTCCCTGGCCTGGAATCGCCGCCTGGAAGCCGACTACGGCCTGCCCTTCTACGGGATGGCGCTGCTGCTGGCCGAGCTCGGCTTCATCGCGGAGCAGCGCGGCGCCACCGCCACGGCCAGATCACTGCACCTGGAGGGACTCGCGGCGGCTCGCGAGGCCGGTGACCCACGCGCCATCGCCCTGGCCACGGAAGGGTTGGCCGGGGTCGCGGCCGCCGAGGGCGCCATCGCGGAAGCGGCGGCCCTGCTCGATGAGGCCGAAGCGCTCAGACGGTCGGTGGGGGCGCCTCTGCCGCCCGCCGAACGCGGCGACGTCGACCGGATCGCCGCCGCCGTCCGCGCGGCACGGGCTGCGGGGACGCCCATGCGCTGACCCCCGGCCGATCGTGCGCGTGCTCCGTCAGGGTCTAGCCGTGTCCGCGAGGACCCGTGACCAACCTTGGAGGAGCAACGATGCGCGCCCTGACCTACGACACAGACCTCACTTTCGCCATCGTCCCGGATCCGGTGCCCACGCCCTCCCAGGCGCTGGTCAGGGTGGCGGCCTTCTCACTCAACTTCGGTGAGATCGCCTACCGAAGCGCGAACGTCCCGCCCCGGTACGTCCCCGGATGGGACGCCGGCCGTCGTGCCGGACGCCGTCGACCGGGGAACGGCCGGCGCACTGCCGGTCGCCGGAGTCACGGCGCTGCAGGCGGTCCGCCGGCTCGGTCCGCCGGCCGGCCGGCGCGTCCTCGTCACCGGCGCGTCCGGCGGCGTCGGCCGCTGCGCCGTACAGCTCGCCGCCCGTGCGGGAGCGCATGTCATCGCCTCCGTCGGCGGCCCCGCCCGCGCCGAGGGGCTGCGCGAGCTGGGCGCCGCGGAGATCGTGCGCGGCCCCGAGAACGTGGAAGGCCGGGTGTACGGCGTGCTGGACAACGTGGGCGGCCGACAGCTCGCCGAGGCCCTGCTCGCCCGGCGCGTCGCCGGCAAGGCGGTCCTGGAGGTGTGACGCACGTGCATCGGGTGCCGCCTTGCCTTGCGATCCTGGGACGGTCCGGCCGCGGTCCGCGCGATGTGCGGTGGCGCTCGTGAGGGGTCAGGACGGCCAGGGCCGGGATCCGCGTAGGTCGCTGGTCTGCAGTGCGCGGGCGATGTCGCTCGGGGTGATCAGGCCGATCACGTGGCCTTCGTCGTCCAGGACGACGGCGCGGCCGTCGGTGCAGCCGGCCATGCGGGGCAGCAGGTCGGGCAGCGGGTCGTCCGGGTGGGCGGTCGGGACCTCGTCGGGCGGGCAGGCGATGTCGGCCAGGCGGAGCGTCCGCCGCTGGTCGGGCGGGGTGGCGCGGACGCGGTTCAGGGTCACCAGGCCGGCGAGGCGGCCGTCCGCTCCCAGGGGGTAGGTGGAGTAGCGGTGTGTCAGGACGACGTTGTCGACGAGGTCCTGCACCGGTGTATTCGCGTCCGCCACGAAGGGGTCGGGCGTCATGACGTCGGCGACGCGGACGTCCTTCAGCGCCGCGTTGACGCGCGTCTGCTGCTCTTCGGCGCCGGCGGCGGTGACGAGGAAGAAGCCGATCAGGGCGAGCCACAGTCCGCCGAAGCCGGCTCCGACCACGAACTGGACGAAGCCGAGCGCGATCAGGGCCAGGCCGAACACACGGCCCGCGCGGGCCGCGGTGACGGCGGCGCCGGTCCGGTCGCCGCGCCGCCACCACAGGAAAGCCCGCAGCACGCGGCCGCCGTCCAGCGGCGCCGCCGGGATCATGTTGAACACCGCGAGGATCGCGTTGATGCCACCCAGGTAGGCGAGCGTCGCCACGATCAGTTCCGGTCCGTCCGCGGCCGCCGCCAGCGTGGCCGCCGCCGCGAAGACCGCGCCCACGGCCAGGCTGGTGATGGGGCCGATGACGGCGATGCGCAGGTCCGCGCCCGCCGTGCGCGGCTCGCCGCGGAGCTGGGCGACACCGCCGAGCAGCCACAGCGTGATGCCCGAGACCTCGATGCCGTTGCGGCGCGCGACCACGGCGTGCGCCAGTTCGTGGGCGAGCAGGGACGCCAGGAGCAGGACAGCGCTGATCGTCCCCGCCAGGAGATAGGCCCATACCCCGTGGCCGGGATACACCTCCGGGAATCGGCCGAATGCCAGCCCGAAGACCAGGATCGCGACGATCACCAGCACGCTGACATTGAGGCCGACCCTGATTCCGGCGATGGTGCCGAGCCGGATCGACTCACGCATCCGGTCTCCTTCGTCCGCGAACTGACGGTCTACCCGCAGGCCGGGCGGCTAACCGGTTCCGGGGTCGCGGCAGGCGGTGCTCAACCGGACATGCGGTGGCGGAGGAGGGCCTTGCCCTGCTCGGCGCCCTTGCGGCTGTCGGCCTGGGCCCGGCGGAAGAGATCGGCCAGTTCGGTGTCGCCGCCGCGCTCGGCGTCGCCGATGTAGGTCTCCAGCCGCAGCGCGTTGCTCAGGCACTGCTCGACGAACCAGACGAGGTTGTAGTCCTTGTCCTTGGTGCCGGTGATCCCACCGGTCTCCTGTGTCGTGCTCATTTCGCTTGCCTCCCTTGTCGTGCGGCCGGCCCGTCCGGCCGGCTGCGCGTCCCCTACCCGGGAGGCCATGGCCCATTCTCAGCGGGCGCGGCGCAGTCCGTAGAGGGCGGCGCCGCCGGCGAGGACGGCGGTGCCGGAGGCCACCGACGAGAACGGCAGCGCGAAGGCCAGGATCAGGCAGCCGGCCAGCCCGGCGATGGGCACGACCCTGGGCGGGCGGCCCTCGTCCGGTGCGAGGGTCCAGGCGGAGGCGTTGGCGATGGCGTAGTAGACGAGGACGCCGAAGGACGAGAACCCGATGGCGCCGCGCAGGTCCGCCGTCGCGGCCAGCACCGCCACCACGGCGCCGACGAGGAGTTCGGCGCGGTGCGGCACCTGGAAGCGGGGATGGACGGCGGCCAGGGCGTGCGGCAGGTGCCGGTCGCGGGCCATCGCCAGCGTGGTGCGGGAGACGCCGAGGATCAGGGCGAGCAGTGACCCGAGGGCGGCGACGGCGGCGCCCACGCGGACCGCGGGGGCGAGCGCGCCCACGCCGGCCTCGTCGACGGCCTGGGCCAGCGGCGCGGTCGCCGCGCCCAGACCGGCGGTGCCGAGGACGGTCAGGACCGCCACCGCGACCGCCGCGTAGACGGCCAGGACGATGCCGAGCGCGAGCGGGACGGCCCGCGGAATCGTCCGGGCCGGGTCGCGGACCTCCTCGCCGAGGGTGGCGATGCGGGCGTATCCGGCGAAGGCGAAGAAGAGCAGGCCCGCCGCCTGGAGGATCCCGCCGGGGCCCGTTCCGGCGCCGAACTCCAGCCGTCCGCCGCCGGGTGTCGCGGAGGCCAGGCAGGCGACGACCACGGCGGCGAGCACGGCCAGCACCACGGCGACGATGACGCGGGTGAGCCAGGCGGACTTCTGCACGCCGACATAGTTGACGCCGGTCAGCAGCACGACCGCGGCGACGGCCACCGCGTGCGCGTGGGCGGGCCAGACGTACGACCCGACGGTCAGCGCCATCGCCGCGCAGGAGGCCGTCTTGCCGACCACGAAGGCCCAGCCGGCGAGGTAACCCCAGAAGTCGCCCAGGCGCTCACGGCCGTAGACGTAGGTGCCGCCGGACGCGGGGTGGCGGGCGGCGAGCCGGGCCGAGGACGTCGCGTTGCAGTAGGCGACCACGGCGGCCACTGCCAGGCCGGCCAGGAGCCCGGACCCGGCCGCGCGCGCCGCGGGGGCGAGGGCGGCGAAGACGCCCGCGCCGATCATCGACCCCAGGCCGATCACCACGGCGTCGAACACGCCCAGCCGCCGCTGCAGCTCCTCGCCTGCCGGTGAGCCGCTCACGGCGTGCTCGTCCGGCTTACGCTGTCGTTCAACGGCGGGCCTTTCGCGTGTGCTGCGGCTGTTCACCGTTCGCCCGGGTCGTCAGACGAGCGGTCGGTGGACGTCCAATTCACACAACAGTACGGATCGGCCCGGCGGGTCCTGATGCCGGCCGAACAGGCTGCAACCGGCGTGGGCGGGACGGGGTTCATGGGGGCGAAGCACGTCCGCAGGGGGTGTGCTCGCCTAGGAACGGGGATTCCATGGACTTGCAACTCGCCGGCCGCGTCGCTCTGGTCACCGGCGCGTCGAAGGGGATCGGGCTGGCCGTCACGCGGACGCTGCTCGACGAGGGCGCCCGCGTCGCTGCCGTGTCCCGCAAGTCGGGCGGCGAACTGGACGCGCTCGCCGGGCCGAACCTGCTGCACGTGGCGGCGGACCTGACCGACCCGGCCGCCCCGGCGCACGCGGTGGAACGCGCGGTCGAGGCGTTCGGCGGGCTCGACGTCCTGGTCAACAACGCGGGCGGGCCGCCGCCCGGCGCGGACCTGCCGCGGTTCGGTTTCGCCACCCTGGCGGACGACGACTGGCGCGACATGTTCGAGTTCAACGTGTTCGCCGTCGTCCGGGCGGTGCGGGCGGCGATCCCGCATCTGCTGAAGAGCGACGCGGCGTCCATCGTGAACGTCTCGTCGGGGAACGCCCGCCGCCCCGGGGCGATGAACTACGACTACAACGCGGCGAAGGCGGCGGTGACGAACCTGACGAAGGGGCTGTCGGAGGAGTACGCGCCGCAAGGCGTCCGGGTCAACACGGTCTCGCCGGGCCCCGTCCGGACGGCGTGGTGGACGGACGAGGGCGGCGCGGCCGACATCATCGCCGGGGCCACCGGCTCCGACCGCGACGCGGTGCTGGAAGGCGGCGCGGCGGAGATGATGAGCCTCACGACCGGCCGTCTCGCCGACCCGCAGGAGGTCGCCGACGTGATCGCGCTGCTGGCGTCGCCGCGTTCGGCGAGCACGACGGGCGCCGACTTCGCCGTCGACTCCGGCTTCCTCAAGGAGATCTGAGCCCCGTCCATGTCCCCCGGCCTGCCGGTGTGCCGGCCGGGGGGCTCCGCTGAACCACGAACGTTCACCGGAATTGCTTGCGCGGCCGGGGTCGGGGGCTGCACCGGAAGGGAATTGACCTTCAGTCGGCTTGAGGTTTTAGCGTGAAGCGTCCGTCCCGATCGACCGAAAAGGGGATGACAATGCGCGTCAGCACGAGCCTGCCGACGAACGATTCCGGCATCCCCGACCTCGCGCAGGCCCATCACCTCGAAGCCCTCGGGTACGACGCCGTCGGCATGCCGGATCTGCTCATCGGCGACGGCACGCCGGGATTCGACCCCACCCTCGTCCTGGCGGCGGTCGCGGCCGTCACCAGCGAGATCAAGCTGGGGTTCGGCGTGCTCACCCTTCCGCTCCGTCCCGCGGTCATGGTCGCCGCGCAGATCCAGACGCTTCAGCATCTGTCCGGCGACCGCGTCGTGCTGGGGGTCGGCATCGGCGGTTTCCCCGGCTCGCCGTTCTGGCACGCGGCCGGCGGGCCACCGCGGGCGGAGCGGGGCCGCCGCGCCGACTCCTCGCTGGCGCTCCTGCCGCGCCTCATCCGGGGAGAACCGGTCGAAGTGATCCCCGGAGAGGAGGTCGTGCTGGCCCCGGCGGCTCCGGTCCCGCCCATCCTGATCGGCGGGAACTCCGAGGCCGCGATGCGCCGCGCCGTGCTGTTCGGGGACGGGTGGGCGCCCTCGCTCATCACGCCGCGGGCGCTGGCGGACAAGGCGGCGCGGTTGCGCGAGATCGCCGGCGATCTGGGGCGGCCGGTCCCGTCGATCTCCGTGGGCGGTCACGCCTTCCTCGCCGGCGACGCGGCGGCCGCTCTGCGGTCCTTCGTTCGTTCCCTGGTCGACGTGCACGGGATGCCCTCCGAAGAGGCGGAGAGCGTCGCGGTGACGGGCGGCCCAGCGCAGGTGGCGGAGCGCCTGGCTGAGTACGCCGAAGCCGGAGCGGACGCGGTCGAATTCGGCCTCGACGGCGGCGAATGGCGGCGCCAGGCCGAACTGCTGGCCGAAGCGAGAAACCACGCGGCCGGCGCATGACTCGGTGCCCTATCCGCCCATGTTCAGGTCGACCTGGTCGACGACCCAGTCGCGGTCTTCCTCTGCTACTCGGTCTTCGCGGACGCAGGAACGGGCCAGGACTCTGAGCACTTGCTCCGGGTCGCATCCGTAGAGGCCCGCACCCCATGCCGCGTTGGCTTCCACGACCGCCCAGCCACGGTCGTGGATTCGTCCCACATCGAGGACGGTCGCCGGCGGGACGGGGACTTCAGCGAGGACTTCTTCGGCGTACTGCTTTGCCTCTTGGACGTCGCCGTCTGGGGCGTCCCAGAGGCCGTCGTCCGAAAGGGCGAGTTCTCCGTCCAGCAGATAGGGCGACATGGTGACGACCGTGCCGTCGAGCACATGACAGCGGAATTCGACGTCCCATCTCACGGGCTCGCAGACGAACACCGGCGTGTCATCTGGCAGGACGTCCTGCCCGGGAAGTTCTGCGGGCGATGAGTAGACCTTCCCCTCGAATGCCTTCCGCCCGTCGGCCGGCTTCACGAACGCCGGTTCGGGGAGGCTTTCCCGGACGCCGCCCAATGTCGACTTATCGATGTGTCGCCGCCGATGCCGCTCAGGAAGTGCCGGCAGCCAGTCATGGGGCACATCGAGCAGCTTCATCCCAAGCTGCGCCGCGATGACCTCGACGAACGTCGGCTCGCCGTACAGCGCGACGTCCTGCCCGCGCAGCCGTTCGGGCGCCCGCCAGCTGCCCAGCCGCTCCGCCTTCCAACCCGCACGTCCCGTCGCGGCGCGCAACGCCTTCGAGTCGGACGTGTAGCGGGGAGATAGCACGAGGAGCGGCATCGGGCAAGACTAAACGGCGGAGAACCGGCGTTCGCGACCACGTCCGGATGTCATGAGGGCAGGTCCTTGACGTAGCGGTGGACGGGGACGGGGACCGTGCCGGTCGAGGTGGGGGCCTGATAGGTCAATGGGCCGGTGTCGCGCCAGCCGTGAAGCTCGTAGAAGCGGCGTGCCCGGGTGTTGCCGGGGACGACCGCGAGCCATGCCCGCCGGTGCCGTCCCCTGAAGCGATTCTCCGCCGCCTCCAGGAGGACGCCTCCGACCCCTTTGCCGCGGGCGCGGCGGTCGACGGCCAGTTGGACGACTTCGCCGTCGTCGTCCCCGAGAATGATCAGGCCGAGGAGGCGGCCGTCGGCGTCGGCCGCCACGAGGGTCGCGTCCGCGTACTTCTCGGCGTGGACGGCGAAGTGCTCGGGGCCGCGCTCGTCCATCAGCTCCGCGGGGACGTGCCCCTCGTGGCCGTCGAGCCAGGCTGCCCGCCACAGCAGAGCGAGGCTCGGGAGATCGTCGGAACGGGCAGGTCTCACGTTCATCGTCACCCTCCGGGCGTCAGTGCGTGTTGGTCGGCGTTGCCGCATTGCGCGGCCGGTTTCGCCTTCCGCCCCGACCCGGCGCAGGACCGCGCAGTGGCGTCAGGTCGGGGCAGAAGGCGGCTCGCACGACCGTCTCACCGTCCCCGGCCGGGGGTCAGGACGGCGGCCGCGAGCGCTCCGGCCGCCGCGGCGACCGCGGCGACGACGAAACCGTCCTTGAACCCCGAAAGGGTGTCACCGACCAGGCTGACGGCGGCGACGCTGGAGATCACGGCGGCCCCGATCGAGGCGCCGAACTCGTGGAACGTGCTGACGATGCCGGACGCGATGCCCGATTCGTGCGGGGCCACCTGGCCGAGGGCGGTCGCCGACGCGACGACGAACATCGCGCCCGTCCCGGCGCCCGCGATCGCCGTACCGGCGACAACGGTGGCGGGATGCATCGACAGGGCCGGGACGGCCATGCCGATCGCGGCGATGACGAGCCCGCCCACGGCGAGCGGGCGCGCGCCCGTCCGGGCGATGGTCCGGCCGGTGAGGTTGGCCCCGAGCATCGTCGCGACCGCGACGGGCAGGAACAGCAGACCGGTCTGCAGGGCGCCGAAGTCCTCCCCGTGCTGGAAGTAGAACGTGCCGAGGAAGAACACCGCGATCATCAGCGCGGTCGCCATCAGGATCAGGAACGTGCCGGTGGCCACCGGGCGCCGGACCAGCAGTGCGACGTCCATCATGGGTGACCTGGCGGTCTTCTGCCTGGCCACGAACGCCAGATAGCCGATCGCGGCCACCAGCACGAGCACCCCGCCGGCCAAGGTGAACCAGCCGTGGTCGCCGGCCCGGATGAACGCGTAGATCAGGGCAGCGGACGAAGCGGTGACCAGCAGCGCACCCAGCACATCGAGCCCCGGACGCGGCGCCGCCGCCTCCTGGTGCGGGAGCATCCGGGCGAGCGCGACGACGATCACCAGCCCGATGGGCACGTTGACGTAGAACACCCACGGCCAGCCGGGGCCGGCGGTGAGCAGTCCGCCCAGGAGCACGCCCAGCGCCGCGCCGCCACCGCCGAGCGCCGACCAGACGCCGAGCGCCTTGTTCCGTTCCTCCCCGTCGAACAACTGCACCACGAGTGACAGGGCGGACGGAGACATCAGCGCCGCACCGATTCCCTGCGCGACGCGTCCGCCCAGCAGCAGGGCGGCGGTTCCGGCGAATCCGGTCACCAGCGAGGCCGCCGTGAAGATCAGCAGGCCGGCGAGGACGACGCGCTTGGCGCCGATCAGGTCCGCGGCCCGTCCGCCGAGGAGCATCAGGCCGCCGAACGTCAGGGTGTACGCGCTGACCGTCCAGGTGACGGCCTGGCGGCTCAGTTCCAGATCCGCCTCGATGTTCGGCAGCGCGATGGCCACGACGGTGACGTCGAGGATCAGCATGAGCTGCGCCACGCCGAGGAACCCCAGGATGCGCCACCGCAGCGGATGGGGCGAACCGTCCCGCGCGGCCTGGTCGTGGGTCTTGTACGTCATGGGAACCTCCTTAACTCGTACTACGGAATACGAGTTCTAGGGGGAGAGTAACACGTACATCGGCATACGAGTTAGGGTGCTGGCATGTCCACTTCCACTCCCGGCCGCCGTCGGCGCGCGGACGCCGAGCGCAGCATCGCCCGCATCGTCTCCGCGGCGCGCGAGAGCCTCAGCAAAGACCCGACCGCGAGCATCGACGACATCGCCAAGGCCGCCGGAGTGGGCCGGATGACGCTCTACGGCCACTTCCGCACCCGGGCGGACCTGGTCGAGGCCGCCCTGGCCGACGCGCTGCGCGCGGGTGAAGAGGTGCTCGGGGCCGTCGACCTCACCGGTGACGCACGAGGCGCCCTGACCCGGCTGCTCGACTCCAGCTGGTCCCTGGTGGCGGAGTCCACGGCGCTGTTGGCGGCGGCCCAGGGAACCCTCCCGGCCGGACGCATCCGCCAGCTGCACACCGCCCCCGCCGAGCGCGTCGAAGAACTCATCCGCCGGGGTCAGGAACAGGGCGCCTTCCGCACGGACCTGCCGATGACCTGGCTGGTCGGCGTCATCCAGCACGTCCTCCACGGTGCCGCCGAAGAGATTCGCACCGAACGCCTGAAACCAGACGAAACCGCCCGCGTCGTCATCGCGACGGTGCAGTCGATCCTGGCCGTCCCCCCACCCCCGGCCCCCAACTAGAAGCCACGGCGCACCCCCGGACGCCCTGCTCCGAACACGACCCCAAGTCCGCACGCAAGGTTGCGGGCCTAGGCGAGGCGCGCGCGCCCTATCCGCGGGCCTGGGCGAGGCGCGCGGGTCCTACCCGTGGGCCTGGGCGAGGCGCGCGCCCTACCCGTGGACCTGGGCAAGGCGCGCGCGGGGAGGACAGGCAGCCGGATGCGACCCGCCGCGCACGTACCCCAGCCGCTGCTTGTCACCCACGCCGGAGATCCGCAGCAGCCGCCCGCCGAGCGCCATGTCACGTCGTCCAGCGCCCGCTCCAGCCACCCGGTCAGGCGGGTGGGACGTGTTGAGCGGGCGGCGCAGCGTCAATGCCTGCCGGGGCACGCCGCGCAGGATGGAAGGCACCAGCCGAAGCTGCGCCAAGCACGGGCCCGGCGCCGGCAGGGCACGGCGTCGAGGCCGTGCGCGACGCGTTCGCCGTCACGCTGACCACATGGGGCTAAGCGAGGCGCGCGGGAGGACGGACAGCCGGATGCGGTCCGCCATCGAGCGCTACGTGTCGTCGTCCGGCGTCCGCTCCCGGGGCCCGGTCAGGCGGGTGGGACGTGTTTGAGCGGGCGGCGCAGTGTCCAGGCCTGGCGCGGCGCGCCGTGCAGGATGGACAGCAGGTGCCGGGCTCGGGCCCGGCGGGTGGGCAGCTCGGTGAGCAGGCTCAGCCATTCTTCGGCGTAGCGGCCCCGGTCACCGGCTGGCAGCAGCGTGCACCCGGCCGCCAGCAGCCGCCGCGTCAACCGTCCCGGCGGCCGCGCCGCACCGGAAATCGCGCGAGGGCGGGGTTGATCGCCGGCCGCCATCGTGAAAACCCGCTCGGCTTCCTGCAGCGCCCACGCCGCCGTATCCGCGGCCGCCCGCACCGCGTCCGCCGCGACCACCGCGGCCACCGCCGCGTCCGCCGCCACGCGAGCCGCCGCGCCCGCCGCGCTCATCGCCTCCGCTGTCGCGCCGGACACCGAGGACGCCGCCGACGCCACCACGCCCGCGGCGCCCGCTGCCGCGCGCGCCGCGGCCACCGCGTCCGCCTCCGCCGCGCATGCTGCGGCCACCGCGTCCGCCGCGTCCATCTCGGCCGCCGGGCCCGTCGTGCCCTCCGCCACGCGCCTCGCGGCCGCGTCCACCGCCGCGGACAACGTGCGTGCCGTAGCCGCCGCGTCCGCCGCCGCGCGCACCGCGGCCACCGCGTCCGTAGCTGCGGCCACCGCGCGTGCCGCATCCTCCGCGGACGCCGCCTGTGTCGCGTCCGCCGGGGCCGCTGTGCGCGCTGAGTCCGCCGCGTTCGCCGCCGCGTTGGCGGCGGGGATCACGAGCGCGGCGAGGTAGGCGCACGCGGCCTGCAGCGCGCCGCCATCTCGGCGCACCCCGTTGAGCTGCCCTCCGCAGGACTCGCAGAAGTAGCGATCGGCGCGGACCCGATGCCCGCAGTCGGGGCAGACCAGGTCGTCGCGGGGTGCAAGTCGGTTCATGGGGTCGCTCCGGGGGCGTGCGGGCGCAGGGTGTCCCAGGGCGTGGGGGCGGTGGCGCGGTTGGCGTGAGCCTTGGCCAGGGCGAGCCGGGCGTTCTCGGCGCCCTCCTGGGTGAGCTGGTAATAGCGGCGGCGCGGGCGGCCGAGGGCGCCGGCGTCACGCTGCTCACCGGGCTCTTCCCAGCGGGACGTGATCCATCCGGCCTGTTCCAGCCGGGCGATGATCGGGTACACAGTGCCGGTGGGCAACTCGGTGGCCTGCACCATCTCCAGCCCGTACCACTCCCGGCCCGGCTCCAGCAGCGCCTGGCGCAGCACCATCTGAGTCTGCATCGTCATCCGCGGGCCCCGGCTCAACGCGGTCCCCTTCCCCGCGTCCCGCTTCGCACGGCCAGCAGCAATCCGGCCACCGCCGCCCCCACCCCGACCGGCCTCGCCACCGCCGGCATCAGCACCGCGAGCACGGCTGCCGCGGTCGCGGCGAGCCCGATTCCCAGCCACGCCAGCAACTCCCAGGCGACGAACACCCCGGATCGCCCCGAACCACTCCCGCGTTGCTCGAACTCTACATAGCCCATGCTCGTACTCTACATACGCCTCCGGGTGATCGCTGCCGAATCACCGCGATGAGCCGCAGGCACATGCAGGCACAGGGATGCCCGTTCGCCGGGTTGGTGTCTCTCAGGTCGGTGTCTCTCAGGCTGGTGGGGTGGGATGTAGGGGGTGGTGGGGGTGTGCTGTCAGGGGGTGAGGGTTACGGGTAGGGCGGTGAGGCGCCAGGTGCCGGGGTCGGGGGCTCGTAGTTCCTCCGGCTCGGACGCCAGCGTCAGACGGGGGTAGCGGCGCAGAAGCGTGGTGAGCGCTACCTGGGTTTGGACGCGGGCGATCGAGGCTCCCAGGCAGAAGTGCGGCCCGTGGGCGAAACCCAGATGTGCGGCCTCGCCCTTGGGACGTGTGATGTCGAGCGACTCCGGGTCGCTGAAGGCGCGCGGGTCACGGTTGGCTGCGGCGATCGAGGCGACGACGGCCTCGCCCGCGCGTATCCGCGTGCCGCAGAGCTCGGTGTCCTCACGCGCGTAACGCGGAATCGACAAGAGCGTCGGGCCGCACCAGCGCATCAGTTCCTCGACGGCGCCGGGCATGAGGTCGGGGTCCTCCCGCAGCGTTTCCAGTTGGTCGGGGTGGGTGAGCACGGCGAGGACGGCGTTGGCGATGAGGTTGGCGGGTGTCTGGCCGGCCATGACGAGGTGCCAGACGAGGGTGACCATCTCCGCGTCGGTGAGGCGGTCGCCGTCCTCGGCTTGCGCGGCGATGAGGTCGGCGAGCAGGTCATCGCCGGGCTCTGTGCGGCGACGCGCGATCGCGGCCTTGGCGCCGTCCATGATGCCGGGGATGGCCTTGGCGAAATCGGGTCCGGCGCTCGCCGCGACGGTGGCGCCGTATGCACGCCATCGCGGGCGGTCCTCCTCGGGGACGCCGACCCATTCGCAGATGACGTCCATGGGCAGTGGACGGGTGAAGTTTGGAAGCAGGTCCACCGTCCCGTCGTCCGCGTGCGCTTCCACGGTGTCGAGGAGTCCCTCGACGATCGACTCGATTCGCGGTCGGAAGTCTGCGGCCCGGCGTGGTGTGAAGGCGGGCGCGACCAGCTTGCGCATGCGGGCGTGCTCAGGCCCGTTCATCTCGGACATCGTCCGCATGTAGGGGAGGCAGTCGTCCGGCACGTCGGGCCGCATGAAGCTGTCGGCCCGGATCTCGAAGCGCGGGTCGCTCAGCATCGCCCGCGCCTGTTCGTGGCGGGTCAAGACCCACCACGGGTCGAGGCCGGGGACCCGGAGCCGCGCCAGCGCGGTCTCCTCGCGGACGCGACCGTAGGCGGCGAAGGGGTTCCGGATGACGTCGGCATCGGTGAGGTCGATCTCCGGCATCTCAGATGCTCCAATCATATGGTCTTAACATCTGGATGGTGACGGTATCTTGGAGCGCCGCGGACGGCAAGGCAGAAGCGAGGGAACGATGACGCAGCGGCGCACCCGGGCGGAGATGCAGGAACACAACCGCGCACGCATCCTCGCCGCGGCCAAGGACGAGTTCGCTCACCGCGGTTTCCGCGAGGCCAAGATCGATGAAATCGCCGAGCGGGCGGGGCTGACCCGGGGCGCCGTCTACTCCAACTTCCCCGGCAAGCGCGCCCTGTATTTCGCGGTGCTGGCCGACCTCGCAGAACAGGCGTCCGCCCCGTCCCCCGGAGCCGGCCGGACGACGCCCGAAGCACTCGGCTCCTTCGCCCGCGCCTGGGTCGGCCGCCTCCCTCTCAGCACCGGCGGCCCGGCCCGAATCGACACGGACCTGATGCCGGAAATCCTCGCGGAGGAACGAATCCGCCAGGCGTTCGCCCAGTTGATGAAGCTCGACGCGATCCTGCTCGGGCTTGCCCTTGAACGGCTGGACCGCGGTGACCGTCTCGTGCGTGTCGCGGAGACGGCGCTCACCACCCTGCACGGCGCCACCCAGATGGCCGCCGTGGCGCCGGGTTTCTCCGACCCGTTCGACATCGTCGCAGTCTGCGAGCGGCTCGCCGTCCTCGACATGGACGGCGGCTGGCCGCCCGCCCACCTGCCCTGGGCGCCGCAGGCACGCCCCGTCGACGAGCCGTGGTCCCCGCCACCGGCGATCGACGTCGTCCGCGACGAGACCGTGCCGCTCACCGACGACGGCGTGGTGACCGTCCTCGGACTGCACCGGCTCGAAGCCGTGGAGGAGGCGGTACGAGCCGCGCCGTCCGACACCTGGGTCACGGCCATCCTGGTCACCGGCGACCCCGGAGAACTCGGGCCGCTGGCACGGCTCGTCGTCGCCGATGTGTGCACCTGCCTGCGGCAGGCGTTTCCGCGATCGGCGTGGCCGCGGCTGCGCGTGGTCATCGATGAGACGGGTGGCGTCGCCTCGGCCGCGGGCGTCCCATCCGTCGGCGACGCCACCGAGGTCGCCGTCCGGGTCCGGGACGCCAAGATCGTCGCCCGCGCCGAAGGCCGCGGCGCCTGCCACGCCGTTGCTCGGCCGCTGGGCTGAGCTCGGGGAGCAGGGTTGCCGCTTTGTGGTGGGTGGGTTGCTTGTCTGCTGAGCTTGGTGAGTCGCCGACCGGTGTCCGGGTGCTGGGGCAAGGTCGTTGCTCGTGCTGAAGTGTGGGGATGCGGCGCGGGGGCCTGCCGGTGGGTGGGGGGTCGGTCGGCGCGGGTCTGTTTCCGTGATGGCGATGGGCGTTGGGTGGTGATGGAGGGCGGGGGCGTGGGTGGTACGTGTCGGGGGACGGTGTCGGGTGGTTGGGCGGGCAGGATGGTCGGGTGAATGAACTCGAAGAAGGCACCCGGCTCGCTCTGGACTTCGACAAGCTCGCCGGGGTCGCGGCGACCGGGGCGCGGGTCGTCCCCGTGGTCCTGCAGGACGCGGGCAGTGGGGACGTCCTGTTCATCGGATACGCGAACGACCAGGCGCTCAAGGCGACGCTGGACGAGGGGATCGCCGTCCTGTGGTCGACGTCCCGCAACGAGCTGTGGCGCAAGGGCGCGACGTCGGGGGACGTCCTGGAGGTGGTGGACGTCCGCGTCAACTGTGAGCAGAATTCGCTGCTCTACCTGGTGAACCGGACGACCGGCGGCGCGTGTCACACGACGCTTCCGTCGGGAGAGGCCCGCCCCACCTGCTACTACCGCTCGGTGACCGACGCGACGCTCCGCCACGTCCTGCAATGAACCGCGCGGACGCCCACCCGGTCTAGTGACGCACGTCGACTGAGAGGTGTGCGGACAGCGCGTTGAGGAAGTCGGGCGCGTCGAAGATCTTCCCGGCGGAGGCGACCCCGGTCGTCCTGGTCTGGCCGGTGAGGATGCGGTGGACCGCCTCCACCGCGAGCGGCGCGGTGATGGCGTAGATGTCCCGGCCGCTCGCGGTGGCGCGACGTTCCGCGCCGCCGGAGCGGACGACGACGTCGACGAGGAACGTCTGGTCGGAGCGGCCGCGTTCGTCGGCCGCCGCCGGCGCCGGCGTGTCCGGGGCCGACAGGTCCTCGACCGCCTCGACCGTCATGTACGAGCGCAGCTCGGGGACGGTCAGGTGGCTGGGGATCGTGACGACGTCGGCCATGCTGAACTCCCCGATGACGGGCCGTACCCCCATCGGCTCGGGAAACGTCCACTTCAGGGACGGGAGAGCGTCCTGGTGGTACTCCAGCTTCCCGTTGGTGAAGCGGACCCGGCGGCCGTTCCGGCGTTCCCGGGAGACCGTGCCCGCGGCGCGTGTCCCGGCGGTGGGGTGCCAGCTGCTCAGCGCGTATGCGACGTGCGCCTCGTCGGCGGTCGTCCAGTCGCCCATCGCGGCGGTGGCCAGCAGGTCGCCGAGACCGCCGAAGAAGGCCATCGCGGGGACGATCACGGCCCCGGCGTCGCGGTCCGCGAAGTGGGCGAACGTGTCGGCGTTGGCCTCGATCTCCGCCGCCACGTCCACGTAAGGGATGCCGGCGCGCAGCGCCGCCTCGATCACCGGGGCGGCGGTCGCGGCGAAGGGGCCGGCGGTGTTGATGACCGCCGCCGTGCCGGTCAGCGCGCGGTCGAGCGACGCGGGATCGTCGGCCGACGCGGACCGGACGTCGAGCCCTGGGAAGGACGCCGCCAGCGCTTCCACCTTCCCGGCGTCGCGGCCGGACAGGACCGGGACGAACCCGCGATCCCGCAGCTCCGCCACCACGAAGCGCCCGGTGTGCCCGTACGCGCCGAACACCGCGACCGCCTGACCCGATCCCATGGTTTCTCCTGTTGTGCTCGGTTGATCCACTGCAGGGATCATGGCGGCGGCGGTCGTTCCGCACGAGTGTCTGGAACGCCATGCCTCGTACAATTCCGGACATGGGCACTGTCGCGGTCGCCGTCGCCGACGGGATGCTGAGCTTCGAGCTGTCGGTGGCCTTCGAGGTGTTCGGCACCGCTCCGGACGGCGTGGACGGTCCCTGGTACAGCCTCGTCGGCTGCGGGGCGGGCGTCGTCCGGGCCGGCATGTTCAGGCTGGAGCCCGACCACGGGCTCGACCGGCTGGCGAGCGCCGACACCGTGATCGTCCCGGCGTGGGCCGATGTCGACGTGGATCCGCCCGGCGACCTCATCGACGCGGTGCGCGCGGCCCACCGGGCGGGTGCGCGCGTGGCCGCCCTCTGCACGGGCGCATTCGTGCTGGCCGCCGCCGGGCTGCTGGACGGGCGGCGCGCGACCACGCACTGGGCGCACACCGAAGCGCTGGCCGCGCGCTATCCCCGGGTGGAGGTCGATCCGGACGTCCTCTACGTGGACAGCGGCAGCGTCCTCACTTCGGCGGGCAAGGCCGCCGCGATGGACCTGTGCCTGCACCTCGTCCGCCTCGACCGCGGTTCGGCGGTCGCGAACGCGGTCGCGCGCCGTCTGGTCGTGCCGCCGCACCGGGCCGGGGGCCAGGCCCAGTTCGTCACCGCGCCGGTGCCCGCACAGGACGACCATCCGCTCGCGGAGCTGTTCCCGTGGGCGATCGAACGGCTGGACCGTCCGCTGACCGTGGAGGATCTGGCCCGCCGGGCCGCGATGAGCTCGCGCAACCTGGGCCGCCATTTCAGGTCGGTGACCGGTACCACCCCGTTGCAGTGGCTGCTGACCCAGCGGATCCGCCGCGCCCAGGAACTGCTGGAGACCTCCGACGACAGTGTCGAGGCGATCGCGGCGGCGACCGGCATGGGCACCGGGGCGACGTTGCGCCGGCACTTCAACCGCACGGTCGGTGTGCCGCCCGACACCTACCGCCGCACCTTCCGCAGCTCACACGCCGGGCGCACTTCGCGTTTCGCTAAGGCTTAAAAAAAGTGGTGGGGAAACATTGACAGCGGGCTCACCGCAAGGTTTCCTTCCTGATACCGCCGCCGCGATGTCGGGCAGCGTCCGGCAGCGGTCCGAGCAATCGGCCGGTACGCGGTACGTCCGTGTGCCCGGACCCGTCGAGGACGGTGGCCCTCCTCTGGGGTGCGACCGGGGTCTGGCCATCGCGGTGTCCCCGGACGCCGCGACCACCCCGAGCGAGGAGATGCACCGATGCCCGCAGCAGGCAGCCCCCCACCTGTGCGGCCGGGCGCCGATCCGGCGTCCCGGCGCGACGACACCGGCAGCCCCCGCACACCGCGCGCCCGAGGCCGCAGGTCCGCGGTCGGCAGGCGCGGCCCGCGCGCCTGGTCCAGTCCGCGTGCCGGCCGGCGCAGCCCGGGTGGTGGGCGCCGGACGGTCCTGGCCGCCGCCGGGCTGGCGGCGGTGACGGCCGCCACCGGTGTCGCGGTGCCGCCGGCACTCGCCGCCGGCGAGACCGTGAACGTGTATCTGACGACCACGTCCGACTCCGGCGGACGGAACGTGACGCGCGGGCTTCAGCAGCAGGCCCCCGTCGCCTTCGAGGCGGGCAGCCCCGCCGCCCAGCACACCATCACGGTCAACGAGAACGTCCGCCACCAGCGGTTCGACGGAGCCGGCGCGTCCATCACGGACACGACCGCGTACCTGTTCCGGGGCGGGCCGATCAGCGCCGCCACCCGGGACGAGGTGATGCGGAAACTGTTCCACCCGGTCGACGGCATCGGGCTGTCGTTCGTGCGCAACCCGATCGGTGCCTCCGACCTGTCCCGGCCCGGCAACGTCTCACTGGACGACACCTGCTGCGACCTGAGCGACTTCGGCGCCAATGGATACGACGCCGATGTGCGGCAGCTCACCCAGCAGGCCAAGCGGCTCAACCCGCAGTTGCGGGTCAAGGGCGTCCCGTGGAGCGCGCCGGGCTGGATGAAGGACAACGGCCGGATGGACCAGATGGGCTGGCTGAAGTGGGAGTACTACCCCATGTACGCCCAGTACCTCGTCAAGTACATCCAGTCGTACGAGGCGGCCGGTGTGCCGGTGGACTACATCTCGGTACAGAACGAGCCGAACTGCTGCCAGGCGGGCAACCCGACCGCCATGAACTACCCCGGCATGTCATGGAATCCGTCCGGGCTGGTGGAGTTCACCAAGAACCACGTGTACCCGGCGTTCCGGGCCGCGGGGATCGACACCAAGGTGATCCATTTCGACTGGAACTACGGCGACTACGCGAGTTTCGGGTCGCAGATCGTGGCCGACTCCGCGCTGCGCACCGACCCGCTGTCGGCCGGCATCGGGTGGCACGACTACTTCGGGAGCCCGTCGGTGGGCACGCAGGTCCACGGCCAGTATCCGTCGATGACGCAGTTCAACACGGAGCATTCCGGCGGCACCTGGGTCTCGAACCAGCACAACGAGGACATGGGCGACATCATCGAACATGCCCGCAACTGGTCGAGTGCGGAGGTGAAGTGGAGTCTGGCGCTCAACCAGAACATGGGCCCGCACAACGGCGGCTGCGGCACCTGCACAGGCCTCGTCACCGTCCAGGAGGGCGGTAGCCGCGCAGGCCAGGTGGACTACACCGTCGAGTACTACACGATGGGCCACCTGACCAAGTTCGTGAAGCCGGGCGCCCACCGCATCGACTCGACCGGCAACAACACCGTGCAGAACGTCGCGTACGTCAACCCCGACGGCTCCAAGGCACTGATCGCCCACAACGGCGGCGCCGGCTCCCAGTCGGTCCGCGTCGTCTGGGGCGGCCAGTCCTTCACCTACACGCTGCCCGCCCGCACGTCGGCGACGTTCACCTGGTCGGGGACGCAGTCGGGCGGTGGAGCCGCCGGCCAGATCACCGGCCTGGCCGGCAAGTGCGTCGACGTCGCCGGCGCGGGGACGTCGAACGGCACGGCGGTCCAGCTGTACACGTGCAACGGCACCGCCGCCCAGCAGTGGACGCCCGCCGCCGACGGCTCCCTCCAGGCGCTGGGCAAGTGCCTGGACGTGGCAGGTCCCAGCACGGCGGACGGCGCGGTGACGCATCTGTGGGACTGCCACGGCGGCGCGTCCCAGCAGTGGACCCACACGGCCGCCGGTGACCTCGTGAACGCGTACGCCGGCAAATGCCTCGACGTGACCGGAAACAACCCGGCCGACGGAACCCGGCTGCAGATATGGACCTGCACCGGCGGCGCCAACCAGAAATGGACCGTCCCCGCCTAGCGCCCGCGCGATCACGGCCGGGAGGCCGGTGCCCGGCGCCGGCGCGGGAACGAGCGGGAGTGCCGCCGCATCCTCGGCGGCGGCGCCCCGGGGCCGGTGCCGACGAATCGGACCACGCCCCCCGGGGAGCCGGCACTGCTCGGCCGGCTCCCCGGTCACCCGCCCGCGATCAGGTGGGCGGCGAACGCCCGGCCGGGGTGAGTGCGGCGGCAGAGGTGCGGTCGACACGACGGGCGCGGCGGCGGATCAGCGGACTAGGGGACGGAGGCGATGCCGCCGTCGACGCGCAGGTCGATCCCGTTGATGTAGCCGGCGAGCGGGCTGGCCAGGAACGTGACCGTGGCGGCGATGTCGTCGGCGGTGCCTAGCCGGCCGGTCGGATTGGGGGCGTATTCGGCCGCCACCAGTGGCTCCAGTTCGTCCCAGGCCTGCGGCCAACCCCGGCGGGCGGCGCCGTCCTCGAACAGCTTGCGCATCCCCGCGGTGACGATCACGCCGGGGCTGACGGTGTTGGCGGTGATGCCGGTGCCGGTCAGGTGCCGGGCCAGGCTCGTCGTCATGTTGACCACCGCCGCCTTCGCCGCCGAGTACTCCACGAGGTTGGGCAGCGGGGTGGTCGCCGCACGGCTGCCCAGGTTGATCACGCGGCCCCAGCCGCGCTCGCGCATTCCCGGCAGCACAGCCTGGATCAGGCGGACGGCCGACAGGACGTTGCCGTTCATCGCGGCCAGCCACGCCTCGGGCTCGGCGTCCTCCCAGTCGTGTTCGGCAACCGGGCCGGCGTTGTTGACCAGCACGTCCACGTTCCACGCCGCGGCGTGCCGGGCCACCTCGGACGCGGCGCCCTCGTCGGTGAGGTCACCGAGGACGGTCTCGGCCGTGCCGCCCGCCGCCCGCAGCCGTTCCGCCACCGCCTCGGTGCGCGGCCCGTCGCGGCCATGGACCAGTACCGCGCACCCCTCGGCCGCCAGCCGTCCGGCGATCGCCGCGCCGATGCCGCCTCCGCTCGCCGTCACCAGGGCTCGCCGCCCCGCAAGCTCAAGCTCCACGTTCACGAACTTAGACGGAGGCACCGACAGTCCGGCGCCCCGGCGGGGCTGACCATGTTCCGTCCGGCCGGGCGAAAACGGGTGGACGCCGGTGACCCCCGGCGGGTGAGATCGGAGCGTCTCGATTCCGCGGGAGATTTCCGTTGATGTGCGTCGCGTGCCGCGGTGTGACCGGCGGACGCCTGCGATGGTGTGCGTTGCCCGCCCGGTGCCGGGCCGGTTGTGGTCAGGAGGGTGGAGGCATGATCGCCGGGCTGCGACTTTGTAGGCGGGTGCTCCCTGTTCGGTGGGACCAGGGCCGCGCTCCGGGAGTGGGGGATCCGCGGATGCGGCGACTGGTCGCTTCGGTCCTGGCCGGCTGTCTCGCCCTGACCGCATGCGGGGACGCCGGGAAGGCGTCGATCGTCGAGAAGACGACGCTGGTCGCCGGGGTGCGGCCGGATCTTCCGGGGATCGGGTTCCGGCGCACGGACGGCGTCTTCGAGGGCCTGGACGTGGACGTGTCGCGGTACCTCGCGAAGCGGATGGGGAAGAAGGTCCGGTTCGTCCCGGCGCTGGCGTCGGATCGCGAGGAACTGCTCCGGACCGGGAAGGTCGACATGGTGCTGACGTTCTGGCTGGAGCCGGAGTGGAAGCAGCGGCTGGCGTTCGCGGGGCCGTACCTCCTGTCGTACCAGGACATCCTCGTGCGGGGCGGCGAGCGCGACGTGCGCGACGTGCGGGATCTGGAGGGACGCAGGATCTGTGCCGTCACCGGGTCCGGGGCGGCGGAGGCGGTGACCGTGGAGCGGCAGGTCGCGGCGGTGCCGGTGGCGGCGAGGTCCTACCGGGAGTGCATGGCGATGCTGCGGGACGGCCGGATCGACGCCATCACGACGAACGACACGATCCTGGCCGGGTTGAAAACGCGGCAGGGCGCGGACTTCCGGTTGCTGAACTCCCGCTTCGGGGAGCGGCGGACGGGCATCGCGATCCGGAAGGGCGACCCGGACGGGTGCGAGGCGCTCAACACGGCGATCACCCAGATGTACCAGGACGGGACGATGGCCAGGTTCATGCACAAGTGGTTCGGCTCGTCGGGCCTGGACCTGTCGGACGTGGACGTTCCGCAGTTCGAAGGCTGCCTGTAGCGCCGTCGGGCCTCTAGCGCCGTCGGCCCTGTAGCGGCGGCGGGCGTCCGGCGGTGCGGGGGCCCGGTCAGTCCGTCGGGGCGCCGGCCGGGGCGCCGTTCTCGCCGTTGCCCGACTTGATGTCGGTCGGGGGGCGGCTGTCGCCGGTTCCGGTGCGGGGGGTCGTGCCCGTGTCGGGCGGGCGGCCGATGTCCGGTGGCGGCGAGCCGTTGCCGGGGCCGGGGCCGCGCGGGGGCGTCCTGGTGTTCTGCGGCGGAGTCGGCTTCGCCTTCTGCTGCCCCGGCGGTGTCGAGGCGCTGTTGCCCTTCTTGGACGCGCCCGGCGTGGGCGACGCGCCCGGCGGCGTCGAGGACCGTGGCCCTGTCGGCATCCCCGGTGCGAACTGGGTGGCCGGGGTCTCGTTCTGGCGTGTGCCCGTGCGGTCGCTCGGCGTCGTGCTCGGCGAGGGCGACGCCTCCCGCCCCGGGATGTTCCCGGTGATCGCGGCGGCGGCCCCTCCGGTCAGGATGAGCGAACCGCCGACCAGCACCAGGGCCTTGACCGTGAGGAGGCGGCGCAGGGCGGCCATGCGGGACTTCCGTGCGGGACGCGGGGCGGCTCGGAAGGCGGCGACGGCGGCGTCCTCACCCGCGAGTTCCTCTGGACGGGCGGGGCCGGCGGCCGCGGACAGAAGGCCGTGGAGCCGGGCGTGCGCGTCCGCGCCTTCGAGGTCGAGGAGGCCCTCAAGGGTGCGTTCGTCGAGCCGTCCGGCCCGCTGATGGTCGCTCATGACACCCCTTCAGCGCCGGTACCGCCGCTTTTGTCACCGCGGACGAAGGGCAGGGCTTTCGAGGACTCCGGCGGGGACGGTGCGTTCGCGTGCGACGGGCCCAGCAGTTCGGCGAGGCGGCGCAGACCGCGGTAGGAGGCGGTCCGCACGGCGCCGGCGCGCTTGCCGAGGACCCGGCCGGCCGTCTTGGCGTCCAGGCCCATGACGACGCGCAGGAGCACCGCCTCGGCCTGGTCGCGGGGGAGCCCGCTGATGAGCTTCAGCGCGTCCTGGGTGGCGACACCGGTGAGGGCGTCGAGTTCGGTGTCGCCGTCGGCGGCCATCGTGACCAGTTCCTCGACGGGAAGGTCGCCCATGGGACGGCGCGACTTGCGGCGCAGGTGGTCCAGCGCCCGGTGCCGGGTGATCGTCGCGGTCCAGCCGCGGAAGCCGTCGAGGTCGCCGCGGAACGAGGGCAGGTCCCGGGCGATCTGCAGCCATGCCTCGGAGGTCACGTCCTCGGCGTCCGCGCCGACGAGCGCGCCGGCGAAGCGGATCAGGCGGGGCTGGACGTCGCGGTAAAGCATGCGGAAGGACTCATCGTCGCCGTCCTGCGCCGCCCGCAGAGCACGGCCGAGTTCTTCCTCGTCCGCCCGTTCCATCCTGGCCATTGTGCAGGGAACCCGGCGGTCGTGTGACACGTACGCGGTTGTTCGCGCTGAAGCAGTGGGCGTTCACGCCGCCCCTCGCGCACGGGCGTTCCCCACCGGACGAAGTGATGGACGAAAATGACCGGCAATACCCCGCAAAACCGGGACGAATTGCTCATCACGGGCATCCCACCTGTTACTGATCCCCTACCGGCGGCCCCGCGTGGATCACCGCGTGCGACGCGGCCCGAGACACCGGTCCAGACGGAGGCGGTGTTCGTCGACGCGAGCGGTTGGCGGGCACGGCTCGGGAGGCGGCTGGGCCTGGGCGCCGGGGCGGTGCTCGTCGTGTTCCTCGGCGCGCTCGGCCTCGGCATGACGACCGGGCCGAGCGTTCCCCTGACGTCGTGGAGCGACCCGTCGCCCGACCCGGGCCCCGTCGTGCCACCGGCGGGCCCGGAGCGGAACGCGAGCCCCGTGCCCACAGGACCGGCCGCCGGAGGCCCGGGAGGCGGGCCGCGGACGGCCCCCTCCGCGTCGTCCGCACCGTCGGCGCCCGCCCCGCAGGCAGCGCCGACGCCCGGCTCGACCGCGAGCAACCCGGGGAAGGGGAGGTCGACCGCGGAGCCGCCCGCCTGGGGGCGTAAGAAGCAGGACCGTTGACGGGCCGGCGCAGTGAACCCAGGGGCCACTGGATCCTGCTGATGCTCGGCGGCCTCCTGCTGACCGTGCTCCTGCTGCTGGACGGCTTCTCCCGCGGCGTCGTCGGCGAGGCGCCGCGGGACGTGCCGGAACGTCCCGTCCCGGCGCCGTCGGAGATCACCTCCGGCGGACCGGTCGTGAACCTCACCGGCGACGCCCCGCAGAGCCGGCGCATGCCCCCGAAGACGATCGCGCTGACCTTCGACGACGGCCCCGACCCGACGTGGACGCCGCGGCTGCTGGACGTCATGCGGCGCCACGGCGCCCACGCCACGTTCTTCACGATCGGCGCCCACGTGGCCGAGAACCCCCGGCTGACCCGCCGCATCCTCCGCGAGGGCCACGAGATCGGCTCGCACACGTACACGCACGTCGACCTCGCGACCGCGCCGGCGTGGCGGCAGCAGCTCGAACTCGACCTCACGCAGCGGGCCCTGGCCGGGGCGGCGGGAGTCCATACGAGGCTGATGCGGATGCCGTACTCGTCCCGTCCGGACGGCCTGACCGCGCCGGAGTGGCGCGCGGCGCGGCGGGCGGGCGAGGACGGGTACGTCGTGGTCCTCACCGACCGCGACACCAAGGACTGGGCGCGCCCCGGCACCGCGAAGATCGTGCAGGCCGCGCTGACGGCCGGTGAGCGCGGCGAGGGCGCCGTGGTGATGCTGCACGACTCGGGCGGCGACCGGTCCGCCACCGTCGCGGCGGTCGAGCAGATCATCGAGCGGCTCCGGCCGAAGGGCTACCGCTTCACCACGCTCACTGACGCGCTGAACATGCCGTCCGCCGAGGTTCCGGTGCCCGCGCACGAGAGGGCCGCCGGCTGGACGCTCGTCGGCGCGCAGCACACCGCGTCCGCCCTCACCGGGACGATGGGCGTCCTGTTCGGGGCGGCCGGGATTCTGTACGTGCTGAGGCTCGTGCTGATGCTGCTGTTCGCGCACGTCCACGTGCGCCGGGTCCGGTCGCCGGCGCGCCGGCGACGGGGCGGCTCCAGGGCGGCCGGCACTCCGACGCTGTACGGATACAAGTTGCCCGGATACAAGCCGTCCGGATACGGCGAGCCGTCCGGATACGGCCGGCCAGCCGGGTACGGCGAGCCGCCAGGGTACGAAAGCATGCCGCCTGATCCGTTCCCGCCCGTCTCGGTGGTCGTCCCCGCCTACAACGAGGAGGCGAGCATCGGCGCGACGGTCGCCTCGCTGCTGGACACCGACTATCCGGGCACCGTCGAGGTCATCGTGGTGGACGACGGGTCCCTCGACCGCACCGCCGCGATCGTCGACTCGATCGGGCTGCCCTCCGTCCACCTGATCCGCAAGGCGAACGGCGGCAAGCCCAGCGCGCTGAACGCGGGGATCGCCGTCGCCCGCGCCGAGGTGCTGGTGCTCGTGGACGGCGACACCGTCTTCCAGCGCGACACGATCCGCCACCTCGTCGCGCCGCTCGCCGACCCGCGGGTGGGCGCGGTCAGCGGCAACACCAAGGTCGCCAACCGCGGCGGCATCCTCGGACGCTGGCAGCACATCGAGTACGTGATCGGCTTCAACCTCGACCGGCGGATGTTCGACGTCCTGCGCTGCATGCCGACCGTGCCCGGCGCGATCGGGGCGTTCCGGCGGTCGGTCCTGGCCGAGGTCGGCGGCGTCCCCGGCGACACCCTCGCCGAGGACACCGACCTCACCATGGCGATCTGCCGTACCGGCCTGCGCGTCGTCTACGAGGAGAAGGCGCTGGCGTGGACGGAGACGCCGTCGTCGCTGCGGCAGCTGTGGAGGCAGCGCTACCGCTGGTGCTACGGCACGATGCAGGCGATGTGGAAGCACCGCCGCTCCGTCGTCGAACGCGGCGGCTCGGGCAGGTTCGGACGCCGCTGCCTTCCGTACCTGACCGTGTTCCACGTGCTGCTGCCGCTGTTCGCGCCGGCCATCGACCTGTTCGCGCTGTTCGGCCTGCTCTTCCTCGATCCGGCCGTGCCCATCCTCACATGGACGGTCTTCGTCGCCGCCCAGAGCGCCGCCGGGGCCTACGCCCTGTGGCTGGACGGCGAGCGGATCCGTCCCCTGTGGACGCTGCCGCTCCAGCAGTTCGTCTACCGGCAGCTCATGTACCTGGTCGTCGTCCAGTCCGTCGTCACCGCGCTCCTGGGGGCGCGCCTGGGGTGGCACACCGTCCGGCGGACGGGGACCTTCACCGGTCTGACGGGCCGGGAACAATCCCGGGGGCCCGTCGGTTACACATGACAGCCGGTGTGCCTGGTGTCCCCGGGCCTCACCTTTTGCCTTCACGGAATACCGTCCGGCTGGAGCCGTGTTGTGCCTTTCGCCGAGAGGCGACCCACACACCGGCCGCAAGACCAGGGCCCCGCCGGGTCGTACGACTCGGCGGGGTCTGGTCGTTTCCGGGGCGGGGTCGAGGCGATGCGAGACTTGCGGGCATGAGTCTCGCGGCGCATCTGGAAGAACTCGGCCGTCCGCTGGTCGACGACCAGCTCAAGCACCCCACCGTCGTGGGCATCGCGCAAGGGAACCTGGACGAGGCGGTGTTCCGCTCCTGGCTGGAACAGGACTACCTCTTCCTGCACGACTACGTGCGCGTGTTCTCCAGGCTGGCCTGGCAGGCCCCAGCCGCCCATCTCGGTGATCTCGTCGATCTCGCCTATGCGACGTTCCATGACGAGCTCGACCTGCACAGGTCGCTGTCCGCGAGCTTCGCCGCCGATCTGGACGGTGCGAAGAAGGGCCCGGCCTGCGCCGCGTACACGTCGTTCCTTCTGGACAGTGCCGCCGCGTACGCCGACGGTCTCGCCGCCCTCTACCCCTGCATGTGGGGCTATTCCACGCTCGGTGCCCGCCTGGCGGAGAACCCGCCGTCCGAGCCGCGCTACCGCCGCTGGGTCGACACCTACGCCGATCCCGGTTTCGCCGAGCTGACCGGACGCATCGCCCAGATGATCGACGAGTCCGGGGCCGACCGCGAGACCGCGGAGCGTCTGTTCCTGGAGGGCATGCGTCACGAGATCGCCTTCTGGGACGTCCCGTGACGACCCGCGCGGCCTGACACCGGGGGCCCAGGGCCGGAGCCGGGGCCGGGCTAACGCTGGGGCGCCAGGGCCGGGTAGTCGACGTAGCCTTCGGCGCCTCCGCCGTAGACGAGTTCCGGGACGTGCGCGTTGAGCGGCGCGTCCCCCTCGAAGCGGGCGGGCAGGTCGGGGTTGGAAATGAACAGCCGTCCGAACGAGAAGAGGTCGGCCAGGCCCACGGCGACGGCCTGTTCGCCGGCCTCCCGCGAGGTGGGCTCGGGGCCGTTGAAGTTCCCGATCAGGGTGCCCGACCAGCGCGGACGCAGATCGGCCAGCGCCCCGTAGGCGCCGCGCTCGATGATGTGCAGGTAGGCGAGGCCGAGCGGGTCGAGGGTGTCGACGAGCGCCCGGTAGGTGCCCTGGGGGTCCTGCTCGGCGATCTCGTTCTCCGGGTTGTCCGGGGAGATGCGCAGCCCGACCCGTCCGGGCCCCACCTCGGCGGCCACGGCCTCCACCACGTCGAGCGCGAACCGCAGCCGCCCGGCACGGGAGCCGCCGAACCGGTCGGTGCGCCGGTTGGTGTTCTCGGCGAGGAACTGCTGGATGAGGTAGCCGTTCGCGCCGTGCACCTCGACGCCGTCGAACCCGGCCCTGACGGCGTTGCGGGCCGCGGCGGCGAAGCCGGCGACCGCGGCCTCCGCCTCGGCGGTCGTCATGGCGCGCGGCGTGACGTGGTCGACGTCGCCCTCGCACGTGTAGATCGGCTCGCCCTCGATCCGGACGGGCGAGGGGGCGACCGGCGTCGCGCCGCCGGGCAGGTTGAGTGGATGCGTCATCCGTCCGACGTGCCAGAGCTGGGCGAAGATCGTCCCGCCCGCCGCGTGGACGGCCTCGGTGACGGCGCGCCACCCGTCGACCTGCGCGTCGTCGACCAGGCCGGGGATGCCGGGCCCGCCCTTGCCGATGACGTCCGGCCAGATCCCCTCGGTGACGATCAGCCCGGCGGTGGCGCGCTGCGCGTAGTACTCCGCGGTCAGCGGACGGGGGACGCCGGTCGCGTCGTCGGCCCTGCCCCGCGTCATCGGCGCCATGGCGATCCGGTTGGGGAGCTTCAGGTGCGGCCCGTCGTACGGAAGGAGCAGCGGGCTGGTCATCATCGGCCTCCATCGGCTTCAGAGAAGTTGTATGTACATGCAGATATTCTCATTGCATGTAAGGTGGTGTCAACAGAAGAGGGGGCGCGAGATGAGCGCAGGCGCGAGCGGCACCACGACGGGCACGGCGGACGATCTGCTCTGGGACGGCGTCGTGACCCTGCACGGACGCGTCGAGCACCAGCTCACCAAGGCGATGCAGCGACAGCACGGAATCGGCCTGTCGGAGTACCGGGCCCTGTGCCGGCTGTCCCGCGCCGACGACGGTGAGCTGCGGATGCAGGAGCTCGCCGACCTCATCGGCCTCAACCAGAGCTCGGTCAGCCGCCTCGTCGCCCGGCTGGAGGCCGCCGGCCTGACCCGCCGCGCCATGTGCCCCAAGGACCGCCGCGGCGTCTACACCGTCATCACCGAGGAGGGCCGCGCCGTCCAGGCGAAGGCCGGCCCGACCTACACCGCGACCCTCACCGAGGCCCTGGACGCCACCGCCGCGGACCCCGCCCTGGCCGCCCTGGTGGCGGCCCTCCGCACCTGACGACCCCATGCACGAAGCGCGCGGCCCCTCTGCGGGACCGCGCGCTTCGTGCATCGGTCAACGGGCTGCCGACAGCTCCTCCCGGCTGGGCTCGACGGGCGGCGGGACGGGCTCGCCGCGGTCCGCGTTCAGCGCCTTGAAGCGGCGCAGCCGCAGGCTGTTGCTGACCACGAACACCGAGGAGAACGCCATCGCGCCACCCGCGATCATCGGGACGAGCAGCCCGGCCGCCGCCAGCGGGATGGCAGCCACGTTGTAGGCGAACGCCCAGAACAGGTTGCCCTTGATCGTGCCGAGCGTGCGGCGGGACAGCCGGATCGCGTCGGCGGCGGCCCGCAGGTCCCCGCGGACGAGGGTCAGGTCGGACGCCTCGATCGCGACGTCCGTGCCCGTCCCCATCGCGAGACCCAGGTCGGCCTGGGCGAGCGCGGCCGCGTCGTTGACGCCGTCGCCGACCATCGCGACCGTCCGGCCTTCCGACTGGAGGCGCTTGACGACGTCGACCTTGTCCTGCGGCAGGACCTCGGCGATCACCTCGTCGATCCCGACCGCGTCCGCGACCGTGCGGGCCACCGTCGCGTTGTCGCCGGTCAGCAGCACCGGGCGCAGCCCCAGCGACCTGAGCTGCTCGATCGCCTCCCGCGAGGTCGGCTTGACCTGGTCCGCGACGGTGATCACGGCGCGGGCCTCACCGTCCCAGCCGACCGCGACGGCGGTGTGGCCGAGCGCCTGGGCCTTCTCCATGGCGTCTTCCAGGGCGGGAGTGAGGTGCTGTGACCATTCGGCGAGGAGCTGCGGCCGGCCGGCGATGACACCGCGGCCGTCCACGACTCCCTGGACGCCGAGCCCCTCGATGTTGGCGAAGTCCTCGACCGTGCCGAGGTCACCGACCCGTTCGGTAGCGCCCTTGGCGATGGCCTGCGCGATGGGGTGCTCGGACGCGTTCTCCAGCGCCCCCGCCAGCCGCAGGACGTCGTCCTCCAACACGCCGTCGGCGGTGACGACGCCGACCAGGGCCATGCGTCCCGTCGTGACGGTGCCGGTCTTGTCCAGGACGATCGTGTCGACCTTCCGGGTGGACTCCAGCACCTCGGGGCCCTTGATCAGGATGCCGAGTTGGGCGCCGCGTCCCGTCCCGACCATGAGTGCGGTCGGGGTCGCGAGGCCGAGGGCGCACGGGCAGGCGATGATCAGCACGGCGACCGCGGCGGTGAACGCGGCGGTGAGGCCGGCGTCGGCCCCGATCCAGAAGCCGAGCGTGCCGAGCGCCAGCGCGATCACCACCGGGACGAAGATCCCGGAGATCCGGTCGGCGAGCCGCTGCGCCTGCGCCTTGCCCGTCTGCGCCTCCTCGACGAGCCGGGCCATCTGCGCGAGCTGGGTGTCGGAACCGACGCGGGTGGCCCTGACCAGCAGCCGCCCGCCCGCGTTCACGGTGGCGCCGACGACGCCGTCGCCCGGCGCGACCTCCACCGGGACCGACTCGCCGGTCAGCATGGACGCGTCCACGGCGGACGAGCCCTCCTCGACCGTCCCGTCGGTGGCGATCTTCTCGCCGGGGCGGACGACGAACACGTCGCCCACGGAGAGACTGTCGACCGGGATGCGCTCCTCGCGTCCGTCCCGGATGACCGCGACGTCCTTGGCGCCCATCTCCAGCAGGGCGCGGAGGGCGGCGCCGGCGCGGCGCTTGGACCGGGTCTCGAAGTACCGTCCGGCCAGGATGAACATGGTGACGCCGGCCGCGGCCTCCAGGTAGATGTTCATCGACCCGTCCGAGCGGGTCATCGAGAACTCGAAGCCGTGCTTGATGCCCAGCTCACCGGCCGTGCCGAAGAACAGCGCCCACAGCGACCAGCCGAACGCGGCGATCGTGCCGACCGAGATCAGCGTGTCCATGGTCGCCGCACCGTGCCGCAGGTTGATCGCCGCGGCCTTGTGGAACGGCCATCCCGCGTACACGACGACCGGGGCGGCCAGCGTCAGCGACAGCCACTGCCACGCCTCGAACTGCAGCGCCGGGATCATCGCCATCGCGATGACCGGGACCGACAGGAGGACCGAGGTGATCAGCCGCTGCCGCAGCGGGCGCAGCCCGTCGTCCGGCTCCGGCGCCTGGTCTCCCTCGGACCTCGGCGGGGCAGGGAGCTCGGCGGAGTACCCGGCCTTCGCGACCGTGGCGATCAGCTCGTCCGTCGACACCCCCGCGGGGAACTCGACGCTGGCCTTCTCGGTGGCGTAGTTGACCGTCGCGGTCACGCCGTCCAGCTTGTTGAGCTTCCGCTCGATGCGGTTGGCGCACGACGCGCACGTCATCCCGCCGATCGCCAGCTCGACACGCCCGGACTCGATGTCCGTGCTCATCGCTCCTCCTCTGCCTCGATCGTGCGGTCAGTGCGTGTGGGGCCGGTCATCGTGGCCGGGCTCGTCCCCGGTCTCCTGGACGGGCACCGCGGCGTCGCCGGCGTGCACGGTGAACTCGGCCGTCCGGACCTTGCCGTCGTGCTTGAAGTCCAGGTACAGACGGTATGCGCCGGTGCTGGGCGCCTCGGCGAAGAACGTGATGCCGGGCCCCGGCTTCGTCTCGCCGTCGCCGGGCTCGCCGTCCGGGTGGACGTGGAGGTAGGCGAGGTCGCCCTGGCGCAGCGCCACCAGGTGGCCGTACGCCTCCAGGTACGGCTGCAGGTCGGTGACCGGCTTGCCGTCCTTGCTCACCGAAAGGGTGAGTTCAGTGGACTTGCCGGGAGTGAGGCCACCGGACAGGCTCACCTCGTATCCGTCCACCTTCGCGATCCTCTCGGGCTTCGGCAGCGGCGCGGGCCGCAGGTCGCCCGGGGCGAAGATGTCGGTTCCCAGCGTCAGCTGGCGCGGCGCACCTTCCGGGTGGATGTCGGTGAAGAACCGGTACACGCCCGCCTTGGGCAGCGTGATCGGCACCGTCCAGACGCCGCCCCCGGCCTCGGTCGGGTGCAGGTGCTGGAACCCCGACAGGTCACGCCGCGCGACGATCAGGTGGAGGCGCTTGCCGTGCAGGGGCTTGAACCCGGTGACGGGCTTGCCGTCCGGCCCGTTGACGGTGAACCGGAAGTCGGTCCGCTTGCCGGGCGTCAGCGTCGTCTTGCGCGGGACGAGCGTGTAGCCGTCCTCGGAAACCTGCAGCCCGCCGGGCGCATGGGACGCCGCGGCGCCGTGCCCCCCGCCTTCGCCGCCGTGCCCCGCGCCTTCATGGGACGCCGTCTCGGCCGTGGCCCCGACGGGCCCGACGACCTTGCCGATCCCGGCGGCTCCCCCGAAGACCACGGCCAGGCCTACGGCGTAGGCTCCCACTTTGGTCGCGCTGTTCATGCCGATCCACTCCGCTCGATCCTCTGGGACGCACCCCGCCTGGACGCGGGATGCGCTCCGCTCATGACTTCAGTTCGTAACCGGCCTCTTCGACGGCGTCCTTGACCAGGGCGTCGTCGAGGGGCGCGTCGCTCGTCACGGTCACCCGGCCGGTCGGCAGGTCGACGTCGACGCCGGTCACGCCGGCGATCTGCTCGACCTCCTCGGTGACCGAGCTGACGCAGTGGCCGCAGGTCATCCCGGTGACGGTGTAGGTGGCGGTGCTCATCTGGCGTCTCCCTCGCTTATTACCCCTGGGGGGTATCTCGTGAACCTCATGCTGCCATAACCGATCGCCCGGATCAACCCCTACCCCCTAGGGGTTATTTCGAGATCCAGGTCACACCCCGTGAACCCGGCCGGCGAATCACCCGCGCAGGCTCCCCGAGGCGGTTACCCGGGGGTCGTTACAGCGAAGTTATCCACACCCTGGGTGACCGCCGCCCCGACCCCCCTCGTAGCGCTTTGCCCGGATTCATTGAGGTATCGACCCCGGAAAAGCCGTACATGCAAGCGGATCCGAAGTTGTGCACAAACTTTTCCACAGCCTTCCACAGCCCTGTGGACGACTTCATCGCCGATACTGAAGCCATGCCTGAGCTACCAGAGGTCGAGGCGCTGGCGGGCTTCCTGCGGGAGCGCGTGGTCGGCCATGCCGTCGCCCGGATCGATGTTCTCGCCATCTCCGCGCTGAAGACCTACGACCCGCCGGTGACCTCGCTGGGCGGGCTGACCGTCACCGGCGCGTCCCGGCACGGCAAGTTCCTCGACCTGGACGTCGACGGCCTGCACCTGGTGATCCACCTGGCCCGCGCCGGCTGGCTGCGCTGGCGGGACGAGATCCCGTCCAGGCCCGTCCGTCCCGGCGGCAAGAACCCCCTTGCTCTGCGCGTCCACCTGGACGACGGCTCCGGCTTCGACCTGACGGAGGCCGGCACGAAGAAGGGCCTCGCCGTCTACGTCGTCCGCGACCCCGCCGACGTGCCGGGCGTCGCCTCGCTCGGCCCCGACCCGCTGGTCGACGCGTTCACCCCCGAGGCCCTCGCCGCGATCGTCAACGGCAAACGCACCCAGATCAAGGGCCTGCTGCGCGATCAGAAGGTGATCGCCGGAATCGGCAACGCCTACTCCGACGAGGTCCTGCACGTCGCGAAGATGTCCCCGTTCAAGATCGCCGCGTCCCTGACCGAGGACGACGTCGCCACCCTGCACGAGGCGATCGTCGCCACCCTGCGGGACGCGGTGGAACGCTCACGCGGCCTCGAAGCCCAGGACCTCAAGGGCGAGAAGAAGACCGGCCTGCGCGTCCATGCCCGCACCGGCCAGAAATGCCCCGTCTGCGGCGACACCATCCGCGAGGTCTCGTTCGCCGACTCGTCCCTCCAGTACTGCCCCACCTGCCAGACGGGCGGCAAACCCCTCGCCGACCGCCGCATGTCCCGCCTCCTCAAATGAGGTCTAGAGGAAGTGCCAGAGGTGGTCGTTGGTGCCGTTGTCGTCCCAGATGACGATCTGAGCGCCGCGGGTGGGGGAGGCGCCGCTGACGCCCAGGACCCGGCCGCCGTTGGCGCACTGGATGCGGAAGTGGCCGCTCGTGGTGTGGCGCAGCCGCCAGCGGTGGTCGTCGGTGCCGTTGTCCGTCCACTGCAGGACGCGGGCGCCGTTGGCGTTCGCCATGTTCTCGACGCCCAGGACCTTGCCGCTGTGGGCATTGCGGAAGCGGACGTGACCGTCGGTGTCGAGGACGGCGGACCAGAGGTGATCGGGCGTTCCGTTGTCGTCCCACTGGACGACCAGGCCGCCGTCCGACGTTGACATGTCCTGCACGCCTAGGACGAGACCGGTGGCCAGGTTCTGGATGCGTCGGGTCCCGTTGGGCACGAACCACCATCGGTTGTCCGCGGTCCCGTTGTCGGAGTCCTGGACGGCCTGGGCGCCGGCGGCCGTCGAGCCGTCGAGGATCGCCAGCAGTTTGCCGCTGTTGGCGTTGCGGATCTTGTGGGTGCCGTCACCCGCGTCGATGACCGTCCAGCGATGGTCCGCCGTGCCGGTGTCGGACCACTGCAGGACGCGGGCGCCGTCCGCCGTCGACATGTTCTCGACGCCGAGGACCTTGCCGCTGTTGACGTTGCGGAACTTCACGGCGTCGCCGTCGACGGGCATTTCCCAGTCGTGGTCCGGGGTGCCGGTGTCGCCCCACTGCAGGGCCAGGGCACCGTCGGCCGAGGACATGTCCCTCACGCCGAGGACCAGGCCGCTGGCGGCGTTGAACAGCCGGTAGCTCGGGACGGCCTCACCTCCGCCGGAGGTTCGCCAGTACACGGTGTAGTTGTGGCCGTGCGCGTCAAAGAACGGGATGAGGCCCACCTGGGAGCCGTTGGCGGTGGCGGAGAAGGTCAGCGCGTTCGGGTCGGTGCGGGTGATCGACGCTGCGTCCAGTGCCGGGAGGGTGTTGAGCGCGGTGTTGCCGTAGTTGCCCGACAGGACCGCCGGGCCATAGATGATCGCGGCGACACCGGCGTCGTCGTTGGCGGCGCGCATGATCACCCGCATGGGCAAGCGGACGGTGACCCGGTCGCCGGACGTCCAGGACCGGGTCAGGGTGGCGTAGTGGCCCGGGGTCGTGGCGATGTTCTGTGCCGTGCCGTTGACGCTGATGGTCGCCCCGCTGGTCCAGGCCGGGATGCGGATGCGCATCGTCCACGTTCCGCCGACGTCGCCGGTGACGGTCAGGGTGGTGGTGTCGCTCGCCGGGTAGCTCGTGGTCTGGGTGACGGTGATCCCGCGCTGCGACCAGTTGAGCACCGACGGGGTGAACAGGTTCACCGTCAGCGTGGTGCCGTTGTGGAAGTAGATGGAGTCCATCAGTTTCGTGTTGGTCTCCAGGGCCGTCCCCTGACAGCACCAGAACGTGCCGTAGTCGGTGCTGAAGCTGCCCCCGCCGACCACCGGCCCGGTCTGGCCTCGGCGGCCGCCCGGGTTGAGGCCGGTGAAGTAGCAGACGTGGCCGTGGCCGCTGGCGGGGTTCTGCTGGCCGATGAGGTGGTTGAGCAGCGCGCCCTCGTAGAAGTCGAAGTACGCGGCCTGGTCCGGGTCCAGCAGCCACAGCTCCCGGGTCAGCTTGAGCATGTTGTAGGTGTTGCACGCCTCGGCCGTGTCGCTTTTCAGGTACGAGGCGATGGCGTGCGGCGCCCGGAAGTGCTCCGCCTGGCTGTTGCCGCCGATCGCGTAGGTGTGCGCGTCGACGGTGATGTTCCAGGCGTTGGTGGCGATGTCGCGGTAGCGGGTGGTGCCGGTGGCCTTGAACTCCCGGGCGGCCCCCACCCACTTGGGGACCTGCGTGTTGGCGTGCAGGCCGTTGAGCCGGTCCGTGCCGTCCGCCAGCGGATCGAAGACGGCGGCGTGGTCGAACCGCCGCGCCACCGTGAGCCAGCGGGCGTCGCCGGTCTGCTGGTACAGGTCGGTCAGGACGGCGTTCATGCCGCCGAACTCGATCCTCAGCGTGGTCTGCATCTGGTCGTACGTCAGCCGGCCGGTCCGCCAGTCGACCCACCCGGCGAACCGCAGCAGTACGTCCCGCGCCTGCGTGCTGCCGATGTACCGCCACACGTCCAGGAGGCCCGCCAGGGTCTTGTGGAGGCAGTAGTACGGCACGCCCTTGCGCGCGCCCGTTTCCACGGTGTCGAGGTCGGATTCGGGGAACCCGGACAGGTAACCGGTGTTGAACCCCGCGACGGCGTTGTTCGCCTGGCACTTGGCCAGCTCGGCGACCATGTGGTTCGCCTTGTCCCGGCAGGTGGTGTCCCCCAGTACCGCCCACGCCTGCGCCCAGGCGGTGAGGAAGTGACCCTGGCTGTGGCTCCGGAACTCGAAGTTGGGCCCCTCCCACCCTCCGCACGGCGTCGCCCCCTGCGTGGACAGCCGGTGGTTCGCGCGGAAGCTGAACAGCAACCGGTCGACGTCGACGAAACGCAGGTACGCCAGCGTGCGGTTCTGGTTGTCCAGCCAGCGGCCGGCGGTCAGGCGGACCTGACCGAACTCGAACGGATGGGCCGAGACGCCGATGTCGTCGCGGGCGGGCGGCACCGCGGCCACGGCGATGCCCCCGGCGGCGGCGGGCACGGCGGGCGCGACGACGGCGATGCCCGCGGCCTGCAGCAGGCGGCGGCGGCTCAGATGCGGGGACGGCATGACTTGACTCCAAGATCGTTCAGCTGGGGTGCGGGGAGGCCCGCCCGGCGCGGGGAGGGACCGCGCCGGGCGGGGTGGTCAGGGAGTGACCCGGAACGTCGCGTCCTGCCGGTCGGTGGCGCTCGACGAGGCGCTGACCGGGTCGATCCGCAGCACGAAACCGGAATGCCGGAGGTAGCGCGCCGGGTAGTTGTGGGAGCGGAACGACGACCAGCCGGCGTCGGCGAGACCCGCGGTGCGGTGGAAGGTGGCGTCGGCGCGGAACGTCGCCGTGCCGTCGTTCTGGTCGAGCCGGACCTCGAAGCCGCTGTGCCGCAGGTAATGGCCGGGACGGTTCACCGACTCGAACGACACGCCGGCCGGATCGGCCAGTCCGGGCGCCATCCGCCACATCTGGTCCTGGTACGGGTCGAACGGGTACGCGTCGAGCCGCCCGACGTAGTTCGCATGCCGGACGTAGCGGTCCGGGTAGTTGGACGACTTCAGCCGAACCCAGTCAGGTAGGCCCCAGCGGGCGACCAGGGCGTCGTACTCGGCGGCGGTGATTCCGGTGATCGAGCCGTGCTTGGAGTTCAGCGGCGGGGTGTAGTCGCGCTGGTTCATTGCCGTCCAGGCCCCGCTGCCGATGTCCGGGGCGGACCAGGCGTAGTAGTCGTTGTTGACGGGGCTGAACGAGTCGCCCCACAAGCGCCACCCGCCGTCGTTGCTCTTGACCAGCAACGGTGCCTCGATCGCGTTTCCCTGCCTCAGCCCGCCGGTGTAGGTGGTGAAACTGCCGGGCGCTCCGGTCGATGACCTCGCCCCGTAGAGAAGCCCATTGGACAGGTTCTTGTAGTACAGGTACGTCGTGCCCCCGTCCACCACGACGTCCCCGTCCAGAACGCCGGAGCCGGGGCTGAAGAAGACCTGGGGCGCGCTCACCGAGCGGAAGTCGGTCGTGTAGTTCACCATCAGCACGTCGCCGCCGTTGTTGGCGGAGTAGACGATGCCGTACTGCCCGCGGGAGGCGTCCCAGAACGCCGTCGGCGCCCAGGTATGGGTGCTCAACGAGTGCATCCTGATCCGGCGGTACCCGGTGAAACTCGTCAGGTCCGTGGAATCCCATGCGTGCAGGTACTGGTTGTCCTGCGAGAAGTCGGTGCCGTAGAGGTCGGTGGCCAGTACGACGAACGTGCCGTCCTGCTTGCGGTACACGAAGGGATCGCGAAGCCCCCGCGTGCCCGCCGTCGGCGTGGCCACCGGGGCATTGCCGTTCAGCGGCGTCCAGTTGA
Organism: Spirillospora sp. NPDC048819; assembly: GCF_040650055.1. Classification (NCBI taxonomy): domain Bacteria; kingdom Bacillati; phylum Actinomycetota; class Actinomycetes; order Streptosporangiales; family Thermomonosporaceae; genus Spirillospora; species Spirillospora sp. NPDC048819. Next base: position 252,673 of record NZ_JBEZGN010000006.1, read on the forward strand.
GACCGTCCCGGCTGACCGCGAGGTGCAATCCGTAGTTCGCTCCCGCCATCTGGGGCGTCTCGGTGAAGTACGCCATGACGTAGGCGCCGTAGGCCGCCGACGCGGCCGGCGGACCGCTGACCACGATGGCCGCGCCCGCGGTGGATGCGCTGATGAGCAGTGTCAAGGCTCTCCGGCGGGTGATCAAGGCGGCGATCCTTTCCGCAGACGACGAAGCCAGGGTCGTATCGTTGGATAATGTGAGCGATAACATAGGTCCTGTCAAGACCATGAACCACGGACTTTGAGGCGCGTGCCCTAGGAGGCCTGGCGTGCGAAGCGCTCCCTTCGAATGGGTGCCGGCAGGTCGCCAAGGGGAGAATGTTTGCGCAAACACATATCTGGCTTGGGCATTAACATGAGAACCCGATACCGCCGCGTGCCGGAAGTTCGCCCTACAGGTCGCCTGATTCGGTGGGATGGGCGGCGGAGCGGCTGCGGCGTCGGTACTCGGTGGGGGTCAGGCCGACCAGGGTTCGGAAGCGGCGGGCGAAGTAGGTCGGGTCGGCCCAGCCGACGGCGGCGCCGACCCGGGCCGCCGGCAGGGCCGAGTGGGCGAGCAGGGTGGCGGCGCGCTCGGCCCGCAGCCGGGCCAGGAAGGCCAGTGGCGTCAACCCGACGTGCCGGACGAACAGCCTGCCGAGATAGGCGGGATCCAGGTTGACCGCCTGCGCGAGGTCATCCAGCCGCCACGGATCGGCGGGTGCTTCCTCCAGCCGGGCGATGGTGGCGGCGACGGCGGGGTGGACGGCGGATTCCTCCCGTCCGGGGCCGCGGCCGTCGGCCAGGATGCCGAGCACCGTGACCAGCCGTCCCAGCACGCGGCCCGGCCCGCTCCGGCCGGCCCCGAGGCCGCGTTCGAGCAGGACGATCTCCGCGATGGCCTCCTCGGCGGCGGCCGGATCGACGGACGTGACCGCCACGCCGTGCGTGCCGGAGGCCACCGGGTCGGTCCACAGCATCCGGCGCAGCATCGGGATGTCGTACAGCGCCGCCAGTTCGGCTTGAAGCGCCTGGGCGGAAACGCAGCAGTTGGCCACGGTCAGGTCGGCGCAGTCCCGGAACCCGTGCCAGGCGCCGGGACGGAGCACGATGACCTGGCCGCGCTGCAACGCGTGCTCGCCCCGGCTGGTCATGTGCCGGCCGCGACCGGCTCCGATCACCGCGATCTCGAGGAAGTCATGCGCGTGCGGCTCGATGCCGGCGTCCAGGCGGTGGACGCCGCCCATGACCGGGCCCTCGGCGAACAGCGCGTGCTCGTGCAGGGTGGCGGCCATGTCGGGATCGTACGACTACCCGCCGGGATCGGCCTAGCCCGGAGCGGCGCGTCACGGCGACGCTGAGGTGCATCACAGCGGCGAGAACCTTGGAGGTCAGTGATGACAACGATGACGACCGGCTCGTCCCAGAGCGACATCGGCGCCGACGGCCGGGTGCCGGACGAGCTCGTCGCGGCCTACCGGGAATCCGGTTTCGTTCGAGTGCGCGGTGTCCTCGGGCCGGAGCAGGTCGAGCGTTTCCGGGGCGGCGCCGAGGGGTTCCTGGAGGCGCATCGCGCGGAGAGTCTGGAGCAGCAGGGCGTCTTCAGCCAGCTGGTCAACGTCTGGCGGCGGGATCGGACGCTGCGGGAGCTCACCTTCGACCGGCGGCTCGGCCGGATCGCCGAACAGCTCGCCGGGTTCCCGCTGCGGCTCTGGCACGACCAGATGCTGGTCAAGGAGCCGCACAACAACGCCGCCACGGAGTTTCACCAGGACCGCCCCTACTGGCCTCATGCAGGCGACCGGCTCCCGCTGTCGGCGTGGGTGGCGCTTGTCGACGTTCCGCCCGAACGAGGCTGCATGACCTTCCTGCCCGGAACCCAGGATCGCACCGGCCTGCGCCCGCAGGACCTCCACCACGAGGACGACCTGTTCGCGGTGGACCCGTCCTTGCGCTGGATCCCCCGCGTCACCGTGCCGCTCCGCGCCGGCGACTGCACCTTCCACAGCGGCTATACCGGTCACATGGCGCTGCCCAACCGCACCGACCGGGCCCGGCTCGCGCACGTCGTCATCTACATGGACGAGGCGACCCGTTACAGCGGAGCCGAGCACGTCGTGACCGACCCTCTCGGCCTTGCCGTGGGCGACCGGCTGGACGGCGACACCTTCCCCCGCCCCTGGGCTTGACGCCACGCAGACGTCAGGCCCCGGCGGGTCGCCGGGGCCTGACGACCGACCGCCGTGTTACCGGCCGTTCTGGTCGCACCACTGTGACCAGGTCAGCTCACCGTTCCGGAGCTGCTTGTGGAAGAAGGAGGTCCAGGACGTCTCGTTCGGGCCGGGTGCCTTGGGGCTGGTCTTATAAAGCGGGTAGTCCTCGCTGATGGTCTTCTTCAGCCAGGGCTCCAGGTCCTTGAACGAGTCCAGCGTCCAACTGCGGGCGTGGTACACGAGCTGGGCGTCGGTGTCCTTCTCGGCGACGCATGTCCACGGGACGAACGGGCCGGTGCGGGTCCAGGAGTTGGTGACCTCCATCGCGCCCTTGGGCAGGCCCTGGGAACGCCGGCGGGCCTCCTTGCCGTCCACGTAGAAGTCGAACATCTCCCAGGAGGCGTACATCCCGTCGCGGAGTCCGAAGTCGTCGCCGGTGATGTTCTTGATGCTGTAGCGCGGCGGGATGTCGGCCGTGGACACCAGGTTGTCGTGGACCTTGCCGCTCATGGGCATCCGGAAGCCGGGCGTGACGGTGAACGGGCCCTGGTTCACCGCGTCGTTGTTGACCGGGACGACGGGGTAGGTGCGGCCGTTCAGGGGGTTCTGCCACTGGTGCAGGATCTTCGTGGGGTCGTCCGGGTCGGTGTAGAAGACGATCTCGCGGGTGAGCAGGTGCAGCTTGTCGGTGCCCGGTTCGCGGTAGAGGCGGCGGATGTTGTAGCCCTCGATGCCGAACAGCTTCGTGCCGTGCCTCAACTCGGGGACGGTGTCGCCGGGGGCGTTGACGTACACGGAGCCCGAGATCCGGTACAGCATGTCCTTGCCGTCGGGGCGGCCCAGGGTTTGCAGGCTGATGCGCGTGTCCTGGTCCGTGATCCGAGTGTAGAGAGGGCCGGGATCGGTGGGGGCGAAGCGGGGATCGGCGGAGGCGGCTCCGGGAACCGCGTAGACCGCCAGGGCGAGAGCGGTCGCTCCCAGGGCCAGGAACGAGCGTCGGGACATTCGTGACTCCTCAGTGGGGCAGGGGGATGAGGGAGGCGGAGCGGGGAGCCGGTCCGGGGATCCGGACGTTCACGCCTCCGTTCCACGCATGGGAAAGTCGTTCCGATCGTAGCCAGGCCGCCGATTTTATGGAACGGCATTACTCCTATCGGAACAGAGTCCTGTGATCTGCGCGCTCGTTCGCCGCGCCGCCGTCCGAGAGCACATCAGGCCCCGGCGGGACGCCGGGGCCTGATGTGCCTGATGGATCGGGAACGGAGCCGGAACGGGGAGGGCTCGTTCAGCGGACCTTGGGGACGTTGCCGAAGAGCGGGGCCACTTGGGTCCAGCGGTGGAGCTGGCAGCCGTCCTTGCGGGTGAACGTGGTGTCGATCTCCTTGCCGTGCCAGGTGCCCTTGACCGTGGCGACCGCGGGGCCGCCGTAGATCTTGGTGCACATCTGGTCTTTGGGGACGGGTTTGAACGGGTCCTTGGTCTTGGCCAGGGCCGCGCAGGCTTCGGCGGCCTTGGGATGGCCGCCGCCCGGCGGTTCGCAGGTCAGGGTCCAGGTCTTGGCGGGGGCCTCCGCGGAGGCCTTGACCTCGATGGTGAGCGTGTCCGCCGGCGAGTCGGAGGGTTGCACGGACGTCGCGCCCGAAGGCTTGTCGGCGGGGTTTCCGTTGGCCTGTTCGTCGCCGCAGGCGGCCGAAGAGAGGAGCACGGCCAGCCCGGGCGCCACGAACAGGAGCGTCCGATACCGCATGCGTGATTCGACGCAGGGGCACTTCGCGCGGTTCCATGGGGGTGTGATGAATTTCGGGGACGACGTGCCGGCCGTGGTGGCCGCTGACGTTCCGCAGGACGGGTACCTGCTGGACGTGCGGGAACAGGACGAGTGGGACGCGGGTCACGCGCCGGAGGCGGTCCACATCCCCATGGGTCAGCTCGGTGACCGCGCCGGGGAGGTACCCCGTGATCAGGAGGTCTTCGTGATCTGCCGGTCCGGGGCCCGGTCCGCGCAGGTGACCGTGGCGCTCAACCAGGCGGGCTGGCTGGCCAAGAACGTCGACGGCGGGATGAAGGGCTGGGCGGAGGCGGGACGTCCGATGGAAGGCGGCGGCGACGGTCCCCCGTACGTGGCGTGATCTGTTCTTCTGAGGTGATCTGCACCCTATTGGTGGAAGCCGGGTCCTTGTACGATCTGGGCTGACCACCGGGTCGGCCGAACGTGTGCCGATCCATGTCCGCGGGAGCTCGGGCCAAAGCCGGGCTGAGAGGGCGGCCTTCGAGGCGTCGCCGACCGCATGAACCTGTCCGGGTAATGCCGGCGTAGGGAGTGTGCTCCGTGACGTCCGACGTCAAGCGTCCGAACGAAGTCCCCTTCACTCTCGAAGAACCCGCCCCCAAGGTTCTGGGGTTCTGGGACCAGGGCGCCTTCTGGGCGAACCTCGGGGTCAGCCTGCTGGCCTTCTCCGGCGCCTACACCGTCCTGGCGCCGGACACCGACGGCAATCCGACGCTGTCCATCATGGCGGGCATCGTTGCGATGTCGGTCGGCACGATCCTGGGCGGGCTGATGCTCGGCCTCGCCGCCGTCCCCGGCGCCCGCACCGGGCAGCCGGCGATGGTGCTGCTGCGCGGGCTGTTCGGCGCGAAGCTGTCGTACGCGCCCACCGTCCTGAACATCGCGCAGCTCGTCGGCTGGGGGACGTTCGAGCTGATCGTCATCGCGGACGCGGCGACCCAGCTGTGGGACGGGATACCCCGGTGGGGCTACGTGGTCGCCGCCGGGCTGATCACGACGGTGCTGACGATCTGGCCGCTGGGGTCGGTCCGCCTGCTGCGCCGGTACGTGACGGTCGCCGTGGCGATCGCGCTGGTGTACTTCTACGTCCAGATCCTCCGCGAGCCGCTGCCCGACCTGTCGCAGGGGTCGTGGGGCGGGTTCTGGATCGGCGCGGACGCGGCGCTCGCGGTGTCGATCTCGTGGGTGCCGGTCGCCGCCGACTACACCCGGCACTCGCGGACGGAGCGCGCGGCGTTCGGCGCCGCGGCGGTCGGCTACTCGGTCACGCAGATCGTCGCCTATGTTCTCGGCCTGCTGGCGCTGGCGCTGGTCGCGGGCAACACCGAGAACGTCTTCGACCCGTTCCTGGGCGCCACGCTCGGCGTGGTCTTCTTCGCGGTGTTCGTGCTGCGGGAGGCGGACCAGTCGTTCGCAGACACCTATTCGACCGCCGTGTCCATCCAGAACCTCGCGCCGCGCGCCGACCGCCGTGTGCTGAGCATCGGGCTCGGCATCACGATCACGGTTCTCGCGCTGGTCCTGGACATCGGCGACTACGCAGGGTTCCTGTCGCTGATCGGGTCGGTGTTCGTGCCGATGCTCGGCGTCCTGGCCGCCGACTTCTTCCTCGGGCAGCACCGCCGGGCCCGCGCGGCGGGGGGCGCCGGGCATCTCGACGGGTGGGACGTGTCGCGGACGGCGCCGTCCCGCTGGGGGATGATCGGCGCCTGGACGGCCGGGTTCGTCGTCTACCAGCTCATCAACCCCGGCACCGTGGACGCCTGGGCGGGCTTCTGGACGGACGTCCGGGACGCCGTGCATTTCGTCCCGCAGAGCTGGATGAGCGCCTCGCTGCTGTCGTTCCTGGTGTCCGGGTCGGCCGCGCTTCTCATCGGCCGGGTTACCAGGCGGTAGCCTTACTAAAAGGTAAGGGTGACGTGGGAAGTTTCGGTGCAAGTTACCCGGCGAGCGTGAGGGTCGGGTGGCACGATGACAGGCGTGCACCACCACGTCCACGACCCGATCGCGCGCGCCGTCATCGAGAGCGCCGCCGACGCGATCGTGGCCGTTGACCAGCGGCACCGCGTCACGGTGTGGAACCCGGCGGCCGAGCGCATGTTCGGCTGGAAGGCCGAGGAGATGGTCGGCCGGGTCCCGCCGATCGTGCCGGACGAGCTGAAGGCCGAGCACAACGCCGTCCAGGAACGGCTCCTCACGCGGCGGACGGGCGAGGGCGAGAGCGGGCAGATCTCGATCGCGACCCGCAGGTTCCACCGCGACGGCCGCCTCATCGACGTGCGGATCGACACGAGCCTGCTGAAGGACCCGTCCGGGAACCTGCTCGGCTGGGTCGGGGTGTACCACCCGGTGGACGAGGACGAGATCGTCCAGCACCACATGACCGAGCGGGCCCGGCTCGTCCGGCGGCTGAACGACATCGTCGCCGACCTGAACGCGGAGCTGAACCTGGCCGTCGTCCTCGACCGGATCACCGCGGCGCTGATCGAGCTGACCGGCGCCGACGCGGGCGGGTTCGTGCGGATCGAGGGCGAGCGGCTGCGGCTGGTCAGCATGTCCGGGCTGCCCGAGCACATGCGCGGGACGTCCGCCGAACTGCGGCCGAGCCTGGTCGGGGAGGTGCTGCGGTCGGGCAAGACCGTCCTGCTCGCGACGGGCGAGCGGCGCCTCGGCGACCTGATCTGGTCGGAGCTGTCCGGGCTGCACACGATCGCGCTCGGGCTGTCGTACCTGCAGAACCGGCCGTACGGCGCGCTCTACGCGCTGTTCTCCGGCCGCAAGGTCGGGCACACCGAGCTCGAACTGCTGGAACTGCTCGCCGGGCACGCCGGCGTCGCGGTCGGCAACGCCGTCGCCTACTCGGAGGTCGTCCGGCAGCGGGCGCACGAGCGCGCCGTCATCGACTCCAGCGCGGACGGCATCGCCGTGCTGGACCACGACCTCGTCGTCCGGCAGTGGAACCCCGCCGCGCACGCTCTCACCGGCATCCCTCCGGAGGACGCGATCGGGCGGCCGCTGCCGTTCGACATGCCCGCGCTCGGGGAGATGCTGACGTTCCGGCTGGAGTCGGGGACGTGGCTGAACGTGCTGGCCGCCGAGATCGAGGAGACCGGCGAGCTGGTCGTCGACTTCCGGGACGTGTCGGAGGCGAAGGCGCTCGAAGAGGCCAAGGACCTGTTCCTCGCGACGACCAGCCACGAGCTGCGCACCCCGATCACGGTCGTGCAGGGCTTCGCGTCCACGCTGGTCAACCGGTGGGACGAGATGGCCGACACCGACCGCCGCGGCGCCGTCGCCACGATCGCCGAGCGCGCCCAGTCGCTCGGCCGCCTCGTGGAGCATCTGCTGCTGGGGTCCCGCGCGGGCGCCGACGAGCTGACCGTGACGATCGAGTCGTTCGACCTGGCCCGGGTGCTGGAGGGCGTCGTCGCGGGGTTCCGGTCGCTGTCGCCGCTGCACCGGGTCGAGCTGGAGATCGCGCCGGATCTGCCGCCGTGCCAGGGGGACGCGATGGCGACCGACATCGTCCTCGGGCAGCTGCTGGAGAACGCGTTCAAGTACTCCCCGGACGGCGGGACGGTCAGCGTCCGGGCCGTCCGCGAGAAGTCCGACGTCGTGGTGACGGTCGCGGACGAGGGCATCGGCATCCCGCCCGGCGACCATGAGCGGATCTTCGAGCGGTTCGTCCAGGGGGAGGCGGGGGACCGCCGGCGCTTCGGCGGCATCGGGCTCGGCCTCTACATCGTCAAGCGCCTGACGGAGGCCCAGGGCGGAACGATCTCGGCACATCCGGGCGGAACCGGCAATCGTGAGGTATCTCACACGAACGCGTACGGGCGCGGAGGAAAGGGGTCGGCGGCCCCGGCGACGCTGCCGCCCCGGCGGCCGAACACCCTCCTGCGCGCGGCGGACGGGCGAGGACCCGCAGGTGGCGCGCATCCGGGCGACGGCACGTGCATGCGGCTCGTGCTCCGCGCCGCGGACTGAGCGTCCGCCCCGCCCCAACCCGGCGGTGGTTACTCACCGTGAGGACACTTCCTCGATGGTGCCGTGGTGAGAGCGTTGTGACCAGGGCAATCAGCGGTCTCGACAGGTGGCAGGGTTGGCCTGTGCGGGAAAGTACGGTGGCGCCAGGGTGTGATGGACGAAACGCGCGCGTGAGGAGTAAATCCGCCGTTGGCTGGATAGATCCTTTGATGGTTGCCGTTGGTGACGGGATTCCGATCCGGGGGTGATCACCGTGACCGGATGGGCGGTGACTCGTTGTGCAGGTGGCAGACTGAATCGTTCGGGTTTCCGGCCATGGCCATCAGGGCATTTCGGTCGTACTGGAAGCGCGATGACGGGAATCGTCCGGGTAAGCGGAACCACGGGGAGGTGAGGGCGTCGAGCGTCGTACTGCTGCCCCACGCGCCGTCCAGCGTCGCGGTCGCCCGTAAGCGCCTCAGCTCGGAGCTCGTCGACTCGGGCGTCTACGAGTCTATCGTCGACGACGCGGCCGTCATCGTCAGCGAACTCATCAGCAACGCCCTCCGGCACGCGCGGCCGCTGCCGTCCGGCCAGGTCAGGGTCTGCTGGCTGCGCCGCGGGGACCTCCTCGAAGTCGAGGTGAGCGACGGCGGCGCCATGACCGAGCCGCGCCGCGGCCCGGGCACGCTGTCCTCGCTCGGCGGACGCGGGCTCGGCATCGTCGAGGCCCTGTCCGAAGGCTGGGGCGTGCGCCACGATGAGAGCTCCACCACGGTGTGGGCCGTCCTGCGGGCCCCCAGGTCGTCAGGCGACGGCCGGGCGGGCGCCCCGACCGGGGCACAGGTCGCCGTGCCCGACCTTTCCGACTTTCCGGACCTCACGGACGAGCCGGATGACGAAATCCGCAACGGATCCAGATCGGCCCAGAGCAGCGCTTACCCCGCCTAGCCGGCCGGGCAGGCCACGCGACGGGCGCCTCAGACTTCGTCGCGGAGGATCGGGCAGGACATGCAGCGCGGGCCGCCCCGGCCGGTGCCCAGTTCGCTGCCGCTGATCCGGATGACCTCGATGCCGGCCGCCTCCAGCTGCGCGTTCGTCTCGATGTTGCGTTCGTAGGCGACGCACAGGCGCGGCGCGACCGCCAGGGTGTTGTTGCCGTCGTCCCACTGCTCGCGTTCCGCGGTGACCGGGTCGAGGCCCGTGTCGATCACCGTGAGCCGGTCCAGGCCCATCGCCTCGGCCGCCGCGTCCAGGAACGGGCGCGGTTCGGCGACCCTCAGGCCGCCGTCGTCGAGCGTCACCGTGTAGGCCGTCAGGGAGTGCGCGATCGGCGGGTACATCACGACGGTGTCGACGTCGACCATCGTGCACACCGTGTCCAGGTGCATCGTCGCCCGCTCCTGCGCGATCGGGACGGCCAGGACGGTGTGCGCCAGCCCCGCCCCGATCACCTGGCGGGCCAGCCGCTCGACACCCGCCGGGGTCGTCCGCTCGCCCGTCCCGACGGCGATCACTCCCGGGCGCAGGAGCAGCACGTCCCCGCCCTCGAGATGTTCGAGGGACGGCGAGTACACCGGTTCCACCCCGTCGAACCGGGGATGGTGCGCGTAGACGAGGCCGGTCAGCGCCGCCTCCCGCCGCCGGGCCTCCATGGCCAGGCTGGTGACCGCCACCCGGTCGCCGATCCAGGTGCTGTTGTCGCGGGTGAACAGCAGGCCGGGCAGCGGATCGACGATGAAGTCGAGCCGGTCCATCAGCCGGTAGACGAGGCCGTGCCCGGACTTCAGCTCCTCGTGCGCCAGCCCGGCGATCAGCGTGTGCGCCAGGTTCTCCGGGTCGAGATCGCGCAGATGGCCCTCGACGGCGCGGCGGAGCTGGTCACCGAGGCGCAGGTCGACGATCGCGTCCGCGATCGCCTGCTCCCGCGCCGCCCCGTACTCCAGCGCGTCCTGCAGCAGCTCCGTCACGTACAGGACCTCGACGCCGTGCGACCGCAGCGCCTCGGCGAACGCGTCGTGCTCCTCCTGCGCCCGGCCCACCCACGGGATCGCGTCGAACAGCAGCTTGTCGCTGTTGCGCGGCGTGAGCCGCTTCAGCTCCGCGCCGGGACGGTGCAGCAGGACGGTCCGCAGCCGCCCGACCTCACTGGTGACCCGATGTTCGTGTGCCGTGCCCAATGCCGTCACACTCCGCAGTCTAGGTGGGCGCCGGCGGGCCGGACCGGCCGGACCGTCGCCTGTGCCAGGATGCGAGCGTGCCCGGCAGGACGGCGGCGCTCCCGCTTCACCTCACGTCGGCGACGCTGCTGCGGGTGTCCGCCGAGGGTGTCGCGACGGCGCTGGTCCTGACCGTCCAGGCGCGCACCGGCGACGCCGCCACCGCCGGATACCTGCAGACCGCGATGACGCTCCCGTACATCCTGAGCGGCCCGCTGATCGGCAACGCGCTGGACCGGGTGGGACGTCCCCGCCGCATCGCGGTCGCCCTGGCCGCCGGGTACGCCGTCGCCACCGCGCTGCTCCTGACGACGGCGGGACGGTCGCCGCTGGCCCTCGCGCTGCTCGTCGCCGCCGTGATCGGCTGCACCGAGCCGGTCGTCGTGGCGCTGACGAGCCTGCTGCCCCGCTTCGTCCCCGCCGGGCGGCTGTCGCGCGCGTACGGCCTGGAGGCGTCCAGCTACAACCTCGCCGGCATCGCGGGCCCCGGCCTCGCCGCCGGGCTCGCCGCCCTGGCGGGCGGCCAGTACGCCGGCGTCGCCATCGTCGCCGCCGGCGTCCTCGGCCTCCTCAGCCTCCCCCTGCTCCCGTTCCCCGGCCCGCCCCCATCCCCATCCCCGTCCTCGTCCCCGGACGCGGGCTCGGCTTCGGAGGCGACCGCGGGCCCGGGCGGCGCGGCCGAGGGGGCGGGCGAAGGCGCTGTGTCAGCGGCCGCGGGGTGGTTCTCGATGATGACGGGCGGGCTGGCCGTCCTCTTCGAGGGACGGGTGCTGCGGGCGCTGACCGTGGCGACGACGCTCGCGTGGATGGGGTTCGGCGGCGTCGCGGTGACGGCGGTGCTGCTCGCCGGGCACATCGGCGCCGCGCCCAGCGCGGGCGGGCAGATGCTCGTGGCGCTGGCGATCGGTTCGCTGGCCGGCTCGCTCGCGTCCAGCCGGTGGCTGACGCCCAAGCACGGGGAACCCGTCATGATCGCCGGGCTCGTCGGGTTCGGGACGTCCCTCGCGTCCCTCGCGGTGGCGCCGTCCCTGCCGTGGGCGATGGCGGCGTGCGTCGCCGCGGGAATCTCCGAGGGGCCCGTGTTCGCGGCCACGCTGATGCTCCGCCAGCGGGAGGCGCCGCCGGAGCGGCTCGGGCAGGTCAACACGACGGCCGGCAGCCTCAAGATCGGCGCGTCCGCGGTCGGCGCCGCGCTGACCGCCGCGTCCGCCGCGGCGATCGGGCCGGTCGGGCTGGTGCTCGCGATCGCCGGGTTCCAGTTCGCGGGCGCGGCCGTCGGCGTGGTGCTCCTGCGCGTTCCCGCACGTGGAAAACCTGTCGACCCGGTCAAGCGCGGCCCGTAGCCTTCGGATCATGTTCTTCGCGGCCGGCACCCGGACGCTCGCGGGCCACGGCCTGCCGAGCGCGGTGCCGGCCGCCTGCCCGGCAGCCGCAGCGAACGCCGGCGCCGCCGACGACGGCGCGCGAAGCTGACCCCTCTCCGTCCCGCCCCTTCGGAGAACCAGCGGAGGGGGGTCGTCGAGGAATGCGCGTGCGCGCGCATGGGTTCTCACCGGATCCACCAGTGAGGACGAGACAATGGCCAAGCGCCTTTACGAGCGCGACAAGCCCCACCTGAACATCGGGACGATGGGGCACGTCGACCACGGCAAGACGACCCTGACCGCGGCGATCACCAAGGTGCTCGCCGACCGCGGGCTGGCGTCCGCCACGCCGTTCGAGCGCATCGACCGCGCCCCCGAGGAGCGCGACCGCGGCATCACCATCAACGTCGCGCACGTCCAGTACGCGACCGCGACCCGGCACTACGCCCACGTCGACATGCCCGGCCACGCCGACTACGTGAAGAACATGATCACGGGGGCGGCGCAGGTGGACGGGGCGGTGCTCGTCGTGTCCGCGCAGGACGGGGCGATGCCGCAGACCCGCGAGCACATCGTCCTGGCCCGCCAGGTCGGGGTCGGGCACATCGTGGTGGCCCTGAACAAGGCCGACATGGTCGAGGACGCCGAGCTGCTCGACCTCGTCGAGCTGGAGGTCCGGGAGCTGCTGTCGGAGTACGGGTTCCCCGGCGAGGAGATCCCGGTCGTCCGGGTGTCCGGCCTGCGGGCGCTGGAGGGCGACCCGTACTGGACGGCCCGCATCGGCGACCTGCTCGACGCGATCGACGCGTACGTGCCGGTGCCGCCGCGGGTGCTCGACGAGCCGTTCCTCATGCCGGTCGAGAGCGTGCTCACGATCACCGGGCGCGGCACCGTCGTGACCGGCGTCGTGGCGCAGGGCTCGATCCGCGTCGGCGACGCCGTCGAGGTCGTCGGGCTCGGCGACACGTTCGGCACGGTCGCGACCGGGCTGGAGACGTTCGGCCAGTCGATGGACCACGCCGAAGCGGGCGACAACACGGCGATGCTGCTGCGCGGCGTCAAGCGGGACCAGGTCCGGCGCGGCCAGGTCGTCAGCGTGCCGGGCGCGATCCGGCCGCACCTGCGGTTCCGGGCTCGGGTCCGGGTGCTGACCGCGGACGAGGGCGGTCGGAGCAGGCCGTTCTTCCACGGCTACCGGCCGCAGTTCCACTTCCGGACCACGGACGTGGTCGGCGCCATCGACCTCGGGGGCGAAGGCCGCATGGCGCTGCCCGGCGACTCGGTCGAGATGGCCGTCGAGCTGGGCAGGCCGGTCGCGATGGCCGAGGGCCTCGGCTTCGCCATCCGCGAGGGCGGCCGGACGGTCGGCGCCGGCACGGTCACCGGGCTGCCCGGGACGCGGGCGGACTGAGAGACGAAGGCCGCACGCCTACAGGCCGAGGGCCCGCAGGCGCGGAAGCAGGGCTAGCGGGACGGGGCCCGGCGGGAACACTCGCCGGGCCCCCTAGCCTTGGTCGCGGAAATCGCCGCATCCGGGTACCCGAATCGTGAATGACCGACTGGTCGCGAATCACTGGCAAAAGCGATCTTGATGTGGTGAGATTCCGCCATCATCCCCCGCTGACAGTCCCCTGGAGAACGTGTGCGATCCCCCCGCGCCCTGATCCCCCTCTTCTCGGTCTGCGCGGCCGCCGCGGTCGTGACCGCGGCCGCCACCGGTGCCGGCATCGAGGACCTACCGGGCGGCGGAGGCCCCGCCCACGCCGACGGAGCCGCCCCCCGCCCCGACGCCGTGACGATCAATGCGATGACCTGGAACGTCTGCGGCGACGCCGATCCCGGCTGCCCGCTCGGCACGGCCCCGGCCGCCCTCGGAAAGCAGATCGTCCAGCGGATGGGCGCCACCGAGGTCGGCGGACGCGAGGTCGCCACGAACGCGGTCCTCCTCCAGGAGGTCTGCGAGGGCCACATCCGCGACTTCAAGAAGGCCCTGGGCAAGTGGAGCTGGGCGTTCACGCCGCTCCCCAAGGGCCCGGAGTGCGCGCAGGGCCAGGGCCGCCTCGGCGTCGCCATCGGCGCCGACGCCCCGCTCGCCGACACCGGCGAGAGCAAGCTGCCCGCGCCTCCCGGCCAGGCCCACGTCGCCCTGTGCGGCGAGGTCCCGTCCTGGGCGACCCGGGTCTGCGTCACGCAGCTCAGCGCGACCGAGGACGGTGAATGGCGCCGCAAGCAGGCCCGCGCCCTCGTCGCCCTCGCCGGCACCGGACGCGTCCTCGTCGGCGGCGACCTCGCCGACACCCCCGGCAGCCCGGCCCTCGACCCGCTGTACGACGTCTACTCCGAATGCGACCAGTCCGGCTCGTCCCGCACCGGCGCCAAGACCCGCCAGAACTGGCAGGGCACCGCGGTCGCGAAGACCGACTACCTGTTCATCACCAAGTCGGCCGCCGTCTCCTGCAGCGTCCCCGACACCCGCACCAAGGCGTCCGACCACCGCCCGCTGTCCGCCGTGGTCCGCTACCTGTGACGCGAAGGCCCCCGGTGTCAGACGCCTGACACCGGGGGCTTCAGCGACGGTCTAATGGACGGCGCGGTCCTGGCCCTCCCAGTAGGGGTCGCGGAGTTCGCGCTTGAGGATCTTGCCCGTGGGGTTGCGGGGGATCTCGTCGCGCCGCTCCACGGAGCTGGGGCACTTGAAGTGCGCCAGGTGCTCCCGGCAGAAGTCGATGATGTCCTGCTCGGAGACGTCCGACGCCAGCACGACGAGGGCCTTGGGCGTCTCGCCCCACTTCTCCGACGGAACGCCGATCACCGCGCAGTCGGTGATCTCCGGGTGGCTCATCAGGACGTTCTCGATCTCGGCCGGGTAGATGTTCTCCCCGCCCGAGATGATCATGTCCTTGACCCGGTCGTGCATGTAGACGTAGCCGTCCTCGTCGAGGTAGCCGATGTCGCCGGTGCGGAACCAGTTGTCGTCGGAGAGGGCGGACGTGGTCGCATCGGGCAGGCCCCAGTAGCCCTTCATGTTCTGCGGGGTCTGGCAGACGATCTCCCCGACCTGGCCGGCGGGGACCTCCTCCTGCGTCGCCGGGTCCACGATCTTGATCTTGGTGTTGGCGTTGGGCAGGCCGGCGCTGCGCAGCCGGTGCGGGTTGGGGCCGTCCGGGTCATGGTCCTCGGCGGGCAGCATGGTGATCGCGCCGGTGACCTCCGTGAGCCCGTACACCTGCATGAACTCGGTGTTCGGCAGCATCCGCATGGCGCCGCGCAGCACGTCCTCGCTGATCGGGGACGCGCCGTACAGCAGCAGCTTGAGGCTGGACATGTCGGCCTCGGCGACCTCCGGGATCAGCTGCATGAACTGCAGCAGGACCGGGACGAGGAAGATGTGCGTGACCCGGTGCTTCTCGATCCCCTTCGCGATCAGCGTCGGGTCGGGCTCGCGCGCGATCACGCCGGTGAGGCCGTTGTAGAGGGAGGAGACGGTGAGGACGTTGCCCGCCACGTGGTACATCGGCATCGCGACCATCAGGACGGACGACTCTTCGATGTCCCACACGTCGTTGGTGACCGTCAGCGCCGCGAAGAAGTTGTCATGCGTGAGCATGACGCCCTTGGGCCGGCCCGTGGTGCCCGACGAGTAGAGCTGGACGAACACGTCCGAGGTGGGGGGCTCGTAGTCGGGCCGGGCGTCGGACGCGGAGTCGATCCAGGCGGCGTAGTCCTGGTAGGCGGTGTCGGTGCCGTTGATGACCACCTTGTGGGCGGTGTGCTCCAGCCTGTCGGCGATCGCGTCCAGGACGGGGACGAACTCGGGGCCGACGATGAAGACCTTCGCCTGCGCGTTGTTGACGATGTAGGCGACCTCGTCCGGCGCGAGCCGGTAGTTCACCGGCACCTGGACGGCGCCGATCCGCGCCGCGCCGAAGAGCTGCTCGGCGTACTCCAGGGAGTTCTTGTCGAGCACCGCGACACGGTCGCCGTGCCCGACGCCGGCGGCCGCCAGCGCGGAGGCGACCCGGTCTACGCGCCGGTCGAAGTCGCCGTACGTGATCTCCGTGTCGCCCGCGATGTACGCGACGCGATCGGGATGCGAGCTTGCGCGTTCGCGCAGCACCTCGGTAAGGCCTGGCACGATATGTCCCTTCGCCGATGACCGCCTGGTTATTCCGGCATCATGCGGTCACCGGCGATGCCCCGGCAAGAGGGGCGGCCCCTTTGGCTAGTCGCTTTTTGACATCTTGGAGACGGCGGTTACGGCAAGTACCACCACGACGGCGATGAGTCCGATGAAGAAGAAGAACTTCAGCATCGCGATCATCGACCCGATGACGGTCGTCACCAGGCATATCGCGAGGATGACACCGAGGACGGTCAGGAGTGTCTTACCCATGTCCTCACCGTAGGCGCTCCTCTCGCGGCAGTCATCACCCTTGGGGACGACCTGGGGCGAATCAGGCCCCACCGCTCGGTGGAGACCCACCCTGATACGGCCCTCCGGGTACGGCCGGCGGCGCATAGGGCTGCTGGCCTGGCTGCGCCGGCGGCTGGAACGGCTGCCCCGGAACCGGAGGCTGCCCGTGCATCGGCTGACCCGGCATGGGCTGACCCGGCATGGGCTGGCCCGGGGTCGGCGGGTAGGGCCGGCCGGACGATCCCCGCGGCGGGAGGCTCCCCGCGACCATCGCGACGCGCAGGCCCCCGATGATCCCCGCGACCAGCGGCGCCAGCAGGTCCTCCACATCGAAGCGGTACTTCATGACCTCGATGAGGAAGTCTCCGCCGGGGACGCCGCCGTGGGTGACCGCGTAGAGGATCACCCCGAGCCGGTTTCCCACGTAGAGGGCGACGATCGCGGAGATCACCGCGATGATCGGCGCGACCGGCCCGCGCGGGCGGGTGAGCATGAGCCCGATCGCGGTGAGGAAGCCGACGAGGACGCACGCGAGCGCGTAGTAGCCGGTCGAGTGCCGGACGGCCTCCAGCAGGTCGGACTGGTAGTGGCGGAAGTACAACATGAACGCGCCGGCGGCCGTGGCGACCGCGCCGCCGAGGAGGACGAGCGCGATGGTGCCGGCGGCGGGGGTGGCGGGGCGCGTCTGAGCCATCCGGTCATTAAAGCGATGTTCGTCCCCCGGCGCGATGCGTGGCCCGGATGTGGACGGTTCTTGCGATGAGGACGGTTCTTACAGGGTGATGACGGACGGCGTGATCCCGTTGTGCGCGCCGTAGCGTGTGAACGTGAACTCCGTGTCCCATGCCGGCCGCGTCCTGGTGGTCGACGACGATCCGACCGTGGCCGAGGTCGTCGCCCGCTACCTGGCCCGCGACGGGCACGAGGTGGTGTGCGTCGCGGACGGGCGGGCCGCGCTGCGCAGGGCCCTCGACCATCCGCCCGACCTCGTCGTCCTCGACCTGATGCTGCCCGGGATGGACGGCCTGGAGGTGTGCAGGCGGCTCCGCGAGACCTCGACCGTCCCGATCGTGATGCTGACGGCGCTCGGCACGGAGACCGACCGGCTCGTCGGGCTGGAGACCGGCGCCGACGACTATGTGACCAAGCCGTTCAGCCCGCGGGAGCTGGCGCTGCGCGTCCGGTCGGTGCTGCGGCGGGCGCGGGGCGCGCTGGTGCCCACCGGCCCGTCGGGTCCGTTGCGCGACGGCGACCTGGTCGTGGACGTCAGCGCCCACGAGGCCGGGCTGCGCGGCGAGCATCTGGCGCTCACGTCCCGCGAGTTCGACCTGCTGGCGTTCCTGCTCCGCCACCCCCGTCAGGCGTTCACCCGCGACGAACTGCTCGAACGCGTCTGGGACTGGACGTTCGGCGACTCGTCCACGGTCACCGTGCACGTCCGCCGGCTCCGCGAGAAGATCGAGGACGATCCGACCGCGCCGCGCCGCATCGTCACCGTCTGGGGCGTCGGCTACCGGTACGAGCCCGCAGACCCGGAGGCCCCGGAGACCCCGGGGGACGGCCGGTCATGATCCCGTTCGAGGACCTCCTCTGGGTCGTGTTCTACGCGGGCCTCGCCGCGCTCGTCGTCGCGGCCGTCGCGCTCGGTGTCCTGTACCTGCTGCGCGCCCGCTCGGTCGCGACCCAGCTGATCGTCGTGGGTGCGGCGACGGTGCTGGCGACCATCTCCGGCATCCTCGTGATCTCCTTCATGATGCTGCTGAACGACCATGACCGCGCGGTCGTGCTCGCCGTCGTGACGTCCGCCGGGCTGGTCGCGATGGCGGTGTCGGTCCTCCTCGGACGCCGCCTGGTGGCGGCGAACCGGACCCTCGTCGAGGCCGTCCGCGCCGACCACTTCCACCCGCCGTCGGCGCACCTCCCGGCGGAGCTGGCCGAGCTGTCACGCGAGCTGGAGGCCGCCTACGACCGGCTGGCCGCGTCCCATGAACGCGAGCAGGCCCTCGAAACCAGCCGCCGCGAACTCGTCGCCTGGGTGAGCCACGACCTGCGGACCCCGCTGGCGGGCCTCCGGGCGATGGCCGAGGCGCTGGAGGACGAGGTCGTCGCCGACCAGGGGACCGTCCAGCGCTACCACGGGCGCATCCGCGTCGAGGTGGAGCGGCTCACCGAGATGGTGGACGACCTGTTCGAGCTGTCCCGCATCCATGCCGGGGCGCTGCGCCTGTCCCGGCAGCGCGTCGGCCTCGCCGACCTGGTCGCCGAGGCCGTCGCCGGGGCGGAGGCCCTGGCCCGCGCCAAGGGCGTCCGGCTGCACGGCGACGTCCGGGAGGGCCTGCCCGTCCAGGTGGACACCGGCGAGCTGGGCCGGGCGCTGCGCAACCTCGTCGTCAACGCGATCCGGCACACGCCGAGCGACGGCACGGTCGAGATCATCGGTGAGGTCCGCGGCGGGGAGGCGCGGGTGACGGTCGCGGACGCATGCGGCGGCATCCCCGAGGACGACCTGCCGCGCGTGTTCGACGTCGCGTTCCGAGGCGAGGCGGCCCGGACGCCGGGCGGCGGCGCGGGTCTCGGGCTCGCCATCGCCCGCGGCATCGTGGAGGCCCACGCGGGCGAGATCGGCGTCGCGAACGAAGGCCCGGGCTGCCGTTTCGAGGTCCGCCTGCCGCTGACGACGTGACGCGGCGCTCACCGGCGGCGCTCACCGACGGTGATCAGGACGGCGCATGTTCACCGGCCGGCCGCGCGGACGTCATCCGGACGTCGCCCCGCCGGGTGAGGGGGACGGGTGTGACCCGTCCCACATGCGTGAGGAGTGCTCGTGCGCGTCTACCTTGCCCTTTCGGCCCGCCGGGCGCGGGAACGGCTCTCTCCGCTGCTGTTCGAAGCCGCGCGGCGTGCGATCCGCGAGGCGTTCCCCGTCCCGGCCGAGGTCGTGTCGTCGGACGCCTGGACGGCGCCCGGCGGCGGCGCGGCGCTCCTCGGGTGGTCGAACGAGCCGCGGCACGAACTGCTCCCCGGCATTTTCGCCGGCAGGCCGGGCCGCACGCTCGGGTACTGCGGCTACCTCACCGACCCGGAGCATGACGAGGACGTCCTGCTCGCCAAGGACGACCTCGGGGACGTCACCGCCGAGCTGGGCGGCGTCTTCAATGTCTTCCGTGCCGGTGACGACGGTGTCATGGCCGCGACCGCGATCGCCCGGGTCTGCCCCGTCTACCACGCGGAGACGCGGGGCGTCCGGATCGCCGGCAGCCGGGCGCTGCTCGTCCATCTGGTGGCGCGGGCGCTGGAGACGGGACGGGCGGAGCCGCCGGTCGACCTCGCGGTCGAGGCGCTGCACCCGATCATCCGGCACGGCTTCCTCACCAGCGACGACACTCCGTTCCGCGGGGTGCGGGCCCTGCCTGCGGCCGCGGTGCTGGAGGCCGTGCCGGGCGAGCCGACCGTGATCCGCCGGCTGCCGCTGCCGAGGGCGGACCCGGTGCCCCCCGAGGCGGCGGGACGCGCGGCCGCGGTGCGGCCGCTGGCGGAGTCGCTGGTGGCGTCGGCGGCGCCGCTGGGCAGGCATCGCGAGGCGGTGACGCTGTCGCTGTCGGGCGGCCGGGACAGCAGGCTGATGGCGGCGGCGCTGTCGGCGGCGGACGTGCCGTTCGGCGCGGCCACGCACGGGTTCGCCGACGATCCGGACGTGATCCTCGGCGGCCGGGTGGCGGCGGCGCTCGGCATCGGGCACCGGGTGGACCTGGAGGTCCCCGAGCCGACCCGCGACACGATCGCCGTCCAGCATCCGCTGGCCCGGGCCCATCACCTGGTCCGCATGTGCGAGGGGATGAACTCGGCCTACGAGAGGGTGAACTCCTACCGCCCGTACGACCTCGTGCCCAGGACGTCGGGATCGGGCGGGGAGACGTTCCGCGGCGGGTTCCTGTACGACCAGGACGATGTCAGCGCCGACGGGCTGCTCCGGCGGGTCCGGCTGATCTTCCGGGCGGCGGAGCCGATCATGACGCCGGAGGCGAACGCCCTCGCCGCCGCCGAGCACGCCCGCTGGGCCGACCGGGCGGAGCGGGACGGGTTCGACGCGCTGGACAAGCTGTACCTGTTCTACCGGACGGGACGCTGGATCGTCGGGTCGCACAGCGCGACGCTCATGAACTCGCCGTACTACCACCCGTTCTTCGACAACCGGGTGGTCCGCGACGTGCTCGCGCTGGCGCCGTCGTGGCGGCGGAGCGAGGAGCCGTTCTTCCTGCTGCTGCGGGAGCTGGCCCCGGAGCTGGCGAGGATCCCGCCGGAGGGGAAGCGCTGGAGGTTCGACCGGGAGCGGCGCCCGCGGTTCGCGGGCCGCCGGGCGTGGCGGGCGCGTGCGCCGCTCGTCCCGCGCGGGCGGACGGCGTCGTTCAACTGGCGGCTGTCCCACGGCGAGGAGTTCCGGCGGCTGCTGGCCGAGCAGATCATGGACGGGCCGCGGGAGCTGTTCGGGCTCGTGGACCGGCGGGCGATGGGCGAACTGCTGCGCGACATGTCCGGCCGCCGGTGGTCGAAGCAGATCTGGCACGCGTACACGCTCAGCGTGCTGCTGTCGGGGATGTGGCGCGAGCCGGCCCCGAAGCTCCCGCCGGTCGAGATACCGATCCCCGGCTGATCAGGTGTTGAGGGTCTCGTCGATCGCGCGGAACGTGGGGCAGGGCCAGCGGGACATGCAGGCGCGGCAGCGGCGGATGGGGCTGCCGGGGTCGCTGGTGATGCCGCCGGCCTCCTGCGGGCGGTGCAGGTCGAGGAGGCGCACGCCCAGTTCGGTGAACGTGATGACCTCCTCGCGGGCACCCGCGAGGAAGGCGAGGTCCTCACGGGACAGGCGCGCCTTGACCGGGATGAAACCGCTGGCGTTCACAAGGCGTGACAAATACTGGGTGGACGTCCGCCACGAACTGGACTTCGCGGAGCGCGCGCGGATCGTCTCCAGGCGTTCCCGCAGCCGGGTCTCTCTGGGGTCGGCCTCGTGTCCATGCCGCTGTTGCACCTGCTCAGCCTCTCCTACTCGGGTCGCCCGCGAGGCGGGAACCGGGAGAACGCCGGACCGGCCGCGAACATCACCAACGGTGAAATCATGACATTACGGTGCGTAGTTCTCAAAGCGTACGGGACTGCCCGCGCGGCGACACGCCCGTCCCGCAGGGGACTTGGCGAACTGTCTGGCCCGCGGGCCGTTCCCGAGATAGTGTGCCGGACGTGGAGCTAAACGTCTCGACCGCGTCTCAGGAGGGTCACGCCGTCGTTACAGCGATCGGTGAGCTTGACCTGTACACCGCGCCCAGGTTGCAGGCGGCCCTCGCGGGCCTGCTGCGCGACCAGGTCAACCGCATCGTGGTCGACCTGAGCGGTGTCGAGTTCTGCGACTCGACCGGCATGAACGTGCTGCTTGCGGCCATGAAGCGGCTCAAGGAGCAGGGCGGCTCGCTGGAACTCGCCGCCCCCCGCCCGGCCGTGAAGCGGATCCTGCAGGTCACCGGGCTCGACACCGTCTTCACCGTGACCGACGCCGCGCCGGCCATGGACGCGGGCTGAACCGTCCGGCCGTCCGTCCGACCCGTCCGATCGGCGGCTCGCCGAGGGAAACCCGGGGGCCGCCGCTTCAGCGTGCCCGCCGCCCGCCGCGGCGGGGGTGAAGAGCGCTCATCACGCGGGTGGCCCGCGGGCGACGGGCCGGGGCGTTCCCTCCGGCATTCCCCGCCGCGCGCCCGTCCCCGACTACGATCGCGGATATGCAGGACGTAGCGGTGATCATCCCGGCCAAGGACGAAGCCGACCGCATCGCGGCCACCGTCAAGGCCGCCCAGGAACTTCCCGGCGCCGACCTGGTCGTGGTGGTCGACGACGGCTCGTCCGACGGCACCGGGCGGGTCGCCCGCGACGCCGGGGCCCGGGTCGTCCGGCACAGCCGCAACCGGGGCAAGGGCGCCGCGATGGAAAGCGGCGCCGAGGCCGTCCGGCTGCTCGACGACGGACGCGACCAACCGCGCCACCTGCTGTTCCTGGACGCCGACCTCGCCGGCACCGCCCGGGAGGCAGCGCCGCTCACCGAGCCGGTGCGCGCCGGTGACGCCGACATGACGATCGCGGTGTTCACCACGACGGTGAAGCTCGGCGGGCACGGGTTCGTCGTCCGGCTGTCCCGCGACGGGATCCGCCGCGCCACCGGCTGGGAGGCCACCGCCCCCCTCAACGGGCAGCGCTGCCTGACCCGCGCCGCGTTCGACGCCGCGCTGCCGCTGGCCGCCGGGTTCGGGGTGGAGACCGCGCTCACCATCGACCTCCTCCGCAAGGGGTTCCGGGTGAAGGAAGTGGAGGTCCCGCTCGCGCACCGCGCCACCGGGACGGACTGGCGCGCCCAGTTGCACCGCGCCCGGCAGTTCCGGGACGTGGCCAGAGCCCTCGCCGTGCGCGAACCGGCCGTGGCCCGCCGCGTGGACCGCCTGCGCGGCAGCCGCCCATGACCCGTCTCGGGACGGGCGGGCTGTGCGGCATCGGAGTCGCCGTCGCGTGCTTCCTCGTCACCGCGCTGCTGGGCCCGTCCGTCTTCCAGCCCGCGCTGGAGGGCGCGCCGGGTGAGCCGCCGTACTCGCTGACCGCCCACCCGTCGCCGTACCTGGTGATCGGCCTCGTCGTCGCGGGCATCGTCGCGGGCGCCGCGGGGCTCGGGATGTGCTTCGCCGCCGTCCGGAGGGGCTGGCGCGTCCGGGCGCTGCCGCTGCTGCTGGCCGGGCTGCTCACGGCGGTCGCGTTCATGATGATGCCGCCGGTCGGGTCCACCGACCACCTGAACTACGCCTCCTACGGGCGGATGGCGGCGACGGGCCACGACCCGTACGCCACCAGCGCCGCCGAGCTGCCGCACGACCCGGTCGCCGGGGCGCCCGAGGAATGGCGCACGACACCGTCGGTGTACGGGCCGATCGCCACGGGGGAGCAGGCGCTCGCCGCGTGGATCGGCGGCGGGTCGGTGCGGCTGACCGTGTTCGTCCTGTCGGCGTTCAACGTGCTCGCGTTCGCGGCGACCGCGCTGATCCTGTACCGGACGGCCGGGAGCGAGGAACGGCGGCTCCGCACGGTGCTGCTGTGGACGTGCAACCCGCTGGTGCTGTTCCACCTGGTCGCGGGCGCGCACAACGACGTCCTCGCGATCGCGCCGATGGTCGCGGCGCTCGCCGTCCTCGGCGGCCGGGCACGCCGTGGACGGGCGCGCGGCGGATGGCTTCGCACGCTCGCCGCGGGCGCCCTGGCCGGGGCCGGCACGGCGGTCAAGCTGCCCGCCGCGCTCGTCGCCGGCGGGCCCGCCTGGGTCCTGCTCCGCGAGGCGTGGACGCGGCGTGCGTGGCGTCCGGCCGCCCGCCTCGCCGCGCTGGCCGGCGGCGCCGGAGCCGTCACGGCGGTCTCCTACCTGCTCGCCGGGCCGCACGCGCTCGACCAGGTCCGGGAGGCGAGCGACATGGTCTCGTTCGCCACCCCCTGGCATCTGCTGGACGAGTCGCTCGGACGCGGCTCGCAGCGCGACGTCATCAAGGCGGGCGCGCTGCTGCTCGGCCTCGTGCTGTTCGTGCTGCTGGCCCGCACGCTTCCGAAAGACCCGCTCTTGAAGGACGCGCCGCCCAAGGACGCGCTGTACGAAGACGCGGTCGCACCGGACGGCGAGAACCGCCGTATCGCGGCGGCGTTCGTCCTCGCCTGGCTCCTCGCCGCCCCCTACGCGCTGCCCTGGTACGACGGGTTCGGCTGGGCGCTGCTGGCCCTGCTCCCCTGGACGCGCGTCGACTGGATACTGCTCGCCCACACCGCCGCGCTCAGCCTCGCCTACCTCCCGGCCCGCGCCCCCGCCCGGATCATGCTGCCGGACGACCTGTCGTGGCTGTTCACCGTCGTTCGGCCGACGGTGATCCCGTGGACTCTGGTCGCGGTTCTGACGATTCTGGTGGTGCAGAGTCTTCGTTTCTCAGGTCGATCTCCAGCGACCGGACGCCCGCGGCGAGCATCAGCGGAGTCGACAGGCTGAACGCCACCGACAGGATCACCACGCCCGAGTCGTTCACCAGCATGCCGATGACGCCGACGGCCAGCGCGCAGATCAGCGCCGGGCGCATCGTCAGGCTGTGCTCGTAGGCGCGCTGCAGCAGCGACACGTGCCACCGCGTCGGGCGCGCCAGCACGAAGAACAGGAACACGACCGCCGCGGCGACCGCGAGCGTGTACGGCCAGTACCCGAGGCTGTTCACCATGGCGTCGAACTTGCGGGTGACGATGCCCCAGGCCTCGCCGTCCATGAGGTCCTGCCAGAACCGGCCGAGGTGCGTCGGGTTCTCGCTTCTGGAGTTCAGGAAGGAGATGAACAGCACGAGCACCGCGCCGCCCACGCCGAACACCGCGAGCTTGAGCACCGAGACGCGCCGCCCCGTCACCATCAGGCCGAGCATCGCGAACGCCGGCACCATCGCCAGCACGCCGCCGAAGTCGCTGCCCCACGCGGGGAGCCCGTCGACCGCGACCGCGAACGCCCCGATCACCACGACGATCCCGAGCGCCAGCTTCTTGCGGCCCGCGCGCAGCGGGTACTCCGCCAGCCACCCCGCCGTCAGGATCGAGGCGACGGCGAACAGTGAGAACGCCTGGTTGCCGAACCCGTAGAAGCGCCCCGCGACCAGCGCGGTGTACCCCATCAGCGTGTTGAGCTGGAGGTTCGACCCGGTCATGACGTCCAGCGCGAGGACGCCGGCGGTGATCCCGGTGATCACCAGCCCGGGCGCGAACGAGGACCGGCGCCACGGACCCGCGAGCGCCAGGCCGGTCAGCAGCCCGGCGAAGCCGAGCACCGTACAGATCAGCACCGGGGTCGGATGCGCGGCCCGCCACCACGGCAGCAGCCCGGCGAGGAACGACGCGGCCGGCGCCGCCCCGCCGAGCAGCGCTATCACGCGGGTACCGCCGAGTATCCGCGCCCGTGACCTGCGGTCGCCGCCGAGGCGCCGCAGCGCGAGCGCCGCGATCCCGTACAGGACGAGCTGCGTCGCGAACAGCACCCAGTAGAACGACGTCTGGACCGTCCGGATGCCCTGCGCCGCGACGTCGGAGTCCTCAAGCGACTCCACGCGTTCGGTCGTGGTCTCGTCGCCCGACGGCTGCGGCTGCCAGACCGACCCGACGGCCTGCTTCGGCTGCGGCAG
The DNA here is from genome assembly GCF_040650055.1 of Spirillospora sp. NPDC048819. Classification (NCBI taxonomy): domain Bacteria; kingdom Bacillati; phylum Actinomycetota; class Actinomycetes; order Streptosporangiales; family Thermomonosporaceae; genus Spirillospora; species Spirillospora sp. NPDC048819. The sequence continues at coordinate 277,880 of NZ_JBEZGN010000006.1, forward strand.
CCCGAGGAGCTTCATCGTCGTCGCGGTGAGGTCGGTGAGCGTGACCAGGCCGTCCTGCCGGGTGGCGGTGGACGTCATGTACCCGGGGCCGTAGGTCAGGTCCTCGCCGCCCTCGCCCTTGGCGATGGCGACGCGCAGGTGCGGGTCGACACCGATGTCGGACAGCCCGGCGAGCAGGACCGTCGTCCCCGCGGGGAGGCCCTGCAAGACCTGCGAGACGCGCAGGTCGGCGGCGGCCGCGGCGTCGCCGCGCGCGCGGTCCGACAGGGGGATCTGCTCGCCGTCCGGGTCGACTCCCGCGTCGATGTAGGCGCGGAACAGGTCGTCCACGTCGACCGCGGTGAGGGGGCAGCGGGCCCAGTCGGCGGCGGTCGCCTTGCCGGGGGACGGGACGTAGTGGTCGACCCGCCCGCCGCCGTTGCCGAGCCCGAACACCGCCCCGGGCCCGACCGCCGTCGTGCAGCCGCCCGCCGCCTTCACCGCGTCGCCGAGCAGGCCGATCTGGGCGTGGTAGCTGGTGTCGGCGTTGTCGCTCTTGATCGCCGGCCAGCCGGGGGCGATGGCGCCGCCCTCGGGCGGCGGGCCCGTGGGGGAGTCCTGCCCGGACAGGATCGGGGCGGCCGGGAGCGCGCAGTCGCCGTGCGGCAGCCGGGACCGCTGCCCCGCCGACAGCGTCAGCCAGGCGTCCGTCGGGCACGTGTTGACCCGGGTCGTGCGGACGGACAGGCTCGCGGCGGAGCCCTGCGCGGTCAGCTCCCACAGCGCGGGCGTGTTCTCCCGGCCGACGTCGCTCCACAGCAGCCCCGGGATCCCGATGATCACGACCCTGCCGTTGATGGCCGACGCGGCCTGCGGAGACGCGGCCTGCGGGGACGCCGCCTGAGCGGCCGCGGTCTCGCCGTGGGCCGGAGACAACGCGGAGAACCCCGCCAGCGCCGTGACGAGGGTCGCGAGGAACATGGCGATCTTTGCTCCCCGCGAAGTCATGGCGCTCAGGTTACAAGAGCCATACCGCCCCCGAGGGGCCATATCCTGCGGGCTGTGGACGGTCCCAAGGCGCAGGTCGTGAGCGAAGCCCGTGACGGGGCCGAGCCCCAGCCCGTCCCCGCCGGGCGGCGGTGGGCGCGGGCCGATCTGCTGATCCTCCTGGCGGGCGTCGCCGTCGCCGTGGTGGCGGTCACACCGGTCGTCACCCGCTGGCTCGGCAACGAGCCCGACCAGCGGCTCGTCGACCTGGAGGTGTACCGGGACGGCGGACGCGCCATCCTGCGCGGTGCGCCGCTGTACGAGGTCCTGACGCAGCCGCCGCAGTTCCTCCCGTTCACGTATCCGCCGTTCGCCGCCGTCCTGGCCGTCCCGTTCACCCTGCTCCCCTGGCGCGCCGCGCAACTGGTGTGGACGGGCCTCGTCTACGCGGCGCTGGTGGTCGCGGTCTGCTTCGCGTTCCGCGACGTCATCCGCCGGTTCGGACGCTGGGCCCCGCTCGCCGCGGGCGTCCTGGTCGCCGCGATGACGTGGCTGGAACCCGTCCGGGACCAGTTCCGCTTCGGGCAGGTCGGGCTGTTCCTCCTCGCCATGTGCCTGGCCGACTGCTGTGCCCGCACGGCCCGCTGGCCGCGCGGGATGCTCGTCGGCCTCGCCGTCGCGATCAAGCTGGTGCCGGGCGTCTTCCTCATCTGGTTCCTGATCACCGGGCGGCGGGACGCGCTGGGCAACGCGCTGCTCACGGCCGCGGCGGCGACCCTCGGCGGGTTCGCGCTGCTGCCGTCCGACTCGTCCGACTACTGGTTCCGCGTGCTGCTGCAGGGCGGCGACCGGACGGGCGCGGTCGACGGCACGACGAACCAGGCCGTCCACGGCATCGTCGCGCGGATCCTGGACGAGGGACCCGCCCGCACGCTCGCGTGGCTCGCCCTCGCGCTGATCGTCGCTTACTACGGCTTCCTGTGGGCCCGCCGCACGTCCGAGGCCGCCGATCTCCGGACCGGGGCCGACTCCGCGAGCCTGCTCCTCGCCTCGGTCGCGATCGTCGGGCTCCTGTCCGTCGTGCTGTCCCCTGTGGGTTGGATCCACCATCTCGTCTGGATGATCGCCGTGATCGCCGCTTTGGTCGGTGATGGCCGAGACACGCGAAGATGTCTTTTCGCGTTCGCCCTGTGGCTGCTGTTCCTGTTCCCGGTCCCGTGGTGGGCGCGCGCCATGATCGGCCCGGATCACTCCGTGGTCTCGGTTTTCGTGGGCCAATTCCTCCGCGACTCGTTCGGGATCGCCGCCCTCGTCTCGATTCTCGCGCTCGGAACCTGGCTCGTGAAACGGCCCCCGCCGCAAGTCGATCACGAGGATTCTTCGCGACACGAGGTCAGGGTGGGTACGCTCGGCCCGTGATGCTTGTCGCGGTGGCCGTCGCCGGCCTGGTCGCGGGGGTTGCGGGCCTGTCCATCGCGGTGGTCGCCCACAACCGGGTGAACCAGGTCGTCGACGAGTGCGGGGAAATGCTCAGGCGCCAGCTCCAGGTCGCCAGCGGGTCGGTGGACGAGCGCGCCATGCGCGACCTCGCCATCGTCCACTACGACGCCCTCAAGGAGATGTCGGGACACCGGTCCTTCTCGCTCGCCCTCATCAACGCGGTCGGGGACGGGATCGTCGTCAGCTCCATCAACGGGCGGACCGAGACGCGGACCTACGCCAAGGCCGTCCAGGGCGGCCATCCCGTCGAGATGCTCTCCCCCGAGGAGAACCAGGCCCTGCGCGCGGCCAAGCTCGGCAAAGGCCCCGTCGTGTCGATGGACGACCCGCTCGCCGACTTCGGCAACGGCGACCGCACCTCCGCACGCGCCTGAAGCGCCCCGCGCCTGATCCGGTGGCCGGTCGTCACCGGCCGGACGGCCTTTACCGGCCGGGCGGTAGCCTTGAGGCGCATTCCGCTCACCAGTGACACACGCATCAGTGACACACGCACCAGTGACCAAGTACCGGGGGACCCCGTGACCGCAGACAGCAGGCAAGCGCGCTACGCCTACCTGGGTCCGCGGGGCACGTTCACCGAGGCCGCGCTGCTGACCCTCCCGGACGCCGCCGCGGCCGAGCACGTCCCGTACTCGACCGTCCCGGCCGCGCTGGAGGCCCTGCGCCGCGGGGAGGCCGACACCGCCGTCGTGGCTCTGGAGAACTCCGTCGAGGGTTCCGTCCCGACCACGCTGGACGAACTGGCCACCGGCGAGGCCCTCCAGATCGTCGGCGAGATCCACCTGCCGGTCTCGTTCGCGCTGCTCGTCCGGCCCGGCACCGCGATGGCCGACATCAAGACCGTCGCGTCCCACCCGATCGCGCAGCCGCAGTGCCGCCGCTGGCTGCTGGAGAACGTCCCGGACGCCGAGTGGCGCGCCGCGACGTCCAACGCCGAGGCCGCCCAGCACGTCGCCGACGGCCACTACGACGCGGCCCTCGCCGGCTCGTTCGCCGCGCCCCGCTACGGCCTGTCCGTCCTCGCCGAGGACATCCACGACGTCGCCGACGCCGTCACCCGCTTCGTCGTCCTGCACCGTCCCTGCACACCGCCCGCCCCGACGGGCATGGACAAGACGACCGTCGTCGCGTTCATCGGCGAAGACCACCCGGGCGCGCTGCTGGAGATCCTCACCGAGTTCTCCGTGCGCGGCATCAACCTCACCCTGATCCAGTCCCGCCCCACCGGCGCGGGTCTCGGCTCCTACCTGTTCTGGATGGACTTCGAAGGCCACGTCGCGGACGCCCGCGTCGGCGAAGCCCTGATGGGGCTGCGCCGCGTCTGCTCCGACCTCCGCTTTGTCGGCTCCTACCCCCGCGCCGACCAGATCCGCCCCGAGATCCGCCGCGGCACCCATGACGACGCGTTCGCCGAGGCCACCGCCTGGCTGGACGACATCCGCACCGGCCGCGTCTGACGGCCAAGCGCGCCGCGTGTCCCCGGTGACCAAAATGTGACCACCTGGTCGGGTCCGCCGGTCAACCGATTCTCGATCTTGGACGTCATCTCCACACCACCCCCAAGTGGAGAGGTCCTCCGTTGCGCCCCTCGTCTGCCCTCTTCGTCTCCGCCGCCCTCGCAGCGGCGACCCTGTACGTCCCCGCAACCGCTCATGCGGGCACGGCGTTCCTGGCCGGCAGCCATACGCTGGCAGGCACCGCGGACGTCCGGAAGGCCGTGCGGTTCACCGACTTCGACGCGGGCCCAGAGCCGAGTTGGTGGGACGGCTGGAGGCAACTCAAAGGGCGCCTGGTAGGCGATCTCGATGGTGTGACCTACGGACTGGCTCGTGTGCGCGTATTCGTGGAGTTCTCCCCGGACGGCACGAGTTGGACGCGCGCGGCGTCTGGTGAAACCTCCGCCGACGGGACCTTTAGCATGACGGCGATCGAGACGGAGGACGGCTACTGGCGCGTCCGGTACCCGGGCAACACCGAGTACATGCCGGCCGTGAGCGGTTCCGACTATGTCGACGTCAAGTACCGGACGCACATCCAGTACTACAACGTCTCGCCGGAGCCGGTTCGGAAGGGCGCGTACGTCACGGTCAAGGGGCAGTTGTTCCGCTACATGCCCCAAGGCGGTATTCCGGGGCCGGGGGTGAACATCCACATGTACTTCAAGCCCAGCGGGTCGTCGAAGTGGACGTGGATGGGTGCGGCGAAGACGGCGAGCAACGGGTGGTTCAGCCGGAGGTTCAAGGCTTCCCAGGACGGGACGTGGCTGGCGCGGTACTGGGGCAATGCCACCTACGCCGGCTCCAACCTGCCGACCGACTACGTCGACGTCGGGTACCGGACGTCCATCGACGCCTACCAGGTATGGCCGGAGCCTGTGCGTAAGGGGGCGTACCTCACGGTCAGGGGCGTGCTGTACCGGTACATGCCTCAAGAGCTCCCGGGGCCGGGGGTGAACATCCACGTCTATTTCAAGCCGAGGGGGTCGTCGACGTGGACGTGGATGGGTGCGGCGAAGACGGCGAGCAACGGATCGTTCAGCCGGAGGTTCAAGGCGACCCAGGATGGGACGTGGCTGGCGCGGTACTGGGGCAATGCCACCTACGCCGGCTCCAACCTGCCGACCGACTACGTCGACGTCCGCTGAATTCGGCCGACAGCGCCTGAACCGGAAATTGATCAGGGCTGGGACGTGTTGTAGAAGATTCAACCGTCTGAGAGAGGTGCCCTGCCATGCGCGTCGAGATCTGGTCCGATGTCATCTGCCCCTGGTGCTACATCGGGAAGCGGCATTTCGAGCAGGCGCTGGACGGGTTCGAGCACCGCGACCAGGTCGAGGTGGCGTACCGGGCGTTCCAGCTCGACCCTTCGTTCCCCAAGGGCGAGACCGTAGACGTCGCCGACATGCTCGCCGGCAAGTACGGCATGTCGCGTGAACAGGCCGTCGAGATGAACCGGCAGATGGAGGAGCGCGCTGCCGGGGTCGGCCTGGAATACCACTTGGAGGACGGCCGGGCAGGCAACACTGCCGACGCGCACCGTCTCGTCCACCTTGCAGCGGAGCAGGGTGTGCAGGACGAGGTCGTGGAGGCCCTCTACAAGGCGCACTTCACCGACCGCCGCTCGGTGTTCGACCGCGACTCGCTGGTGAAGGTCGCCGAGGAGGCGGGGCTGGACGCCGACGCCGCGCGCGAGACCCTCACGTCCGGGAAGTTCACGGCCGAAGTGGAGGCCGACCAGCGCGAGGCCCGCGACCTCGGCGCGACGGGCGTCCCGTTCTTCGTCGTCGACGGCCGCTACGGCGTCTCAGGCGCCCAGCCCACCGAGACGTTCACGCAGGTCCTCGACCGAGCCTGGGCGGACGCCCGCCCCAAACTCACCACGATCGGCGACGACACCGACACCTGCACCGACGACGGTTGCGCCGTCCCCCAGAACAATCCCTGACCAGCCCCCCCGGGACGGAGAACTCCCCGGTGACCAAAATGTGACCACCTGGTCGGGTTCGCCGGTCAACCAATAATCGATCTTGGGCGTCAACTCCACACCACCCCCAAGTGGAGAGGCCCTCCGTTGCGCCCCGCATCAGCACTCTTTGTCACCGCCGCCCTCGTGGCGGCGGCCCTGTACGTCCCCGCAACAGCGCACGCGGACGTCACCAATATCCGGGTGACCGGGACCTTCGACCGGCTCGACCCGGATCGCGTGGCCACCGTGTCGGTCTCGGCCAAGTCCGCGAGCGGCGTCACGGACGTCCGGGCTAACGTGCGACATCCTTCCCCTCAGGGCGAGGTGCACACCACGTTGCAGTTCGAGCGCGTTGACGGGACGGAGAACGATGGCACATGGCGGACCCAGTTCCACCCGGACGTGGAGACCCACCCGGGCGCCAACACCCTCGAGTTGCTGATCACCTCTGCGGACGGCGAGACGGTGACGAGGTTCACGAGTTTTGTCGACTGCTATGAGACATCCATCACCGACGTCACGATCAGCCCCAAGGTCATCGACGAGGACCGGCCCGAGGTGGACGTCCGCGGCCGGGTCATGGTGCAGAAGTCGCGTGATGTGGCGCCCGTTCCGGTGCCGGGCGCCGTGGTCCAGGGCAGAGGCCAGCATGTGACGACGGGGACGGACGGGTCGTTCCGAACCACGATCGACGGCCACTACCCCCTTCACGTCAGGATGCTGCAGCAGGGAACGCTGTGCGCAGCGGCCGCGTCGCACCGTGCGCCCACCATCGTGAAGCAAGCGACGGAGACGTCCGCGCGGATGACGACGCCGCAGCCCATCGCGACGGGCACCGAGGTGTCCGTGCAGGGAAAGGTTCTCCGGCACGGGGCCGCGGGTCTCGTTCCCGCCGCCGGTGTTCCGGTCCGCGCCCATCTGAACTATGGGACGTCCAAGCAGAGGGTGCTCAAGACGGGATACACGGCTGAAGACGGGACCTTCCAGTTGTCGCCCGTTCCCGACGAGTCCGGTCCCTTGACCGTGGTGGCCCAGGACACGGCGTTCCTCACCGGTAGCAATGCGCCGGCGGGCACGGTGGACGTGCGGAAGGCCGTGCGGTTCACCACCGTCAACGCCGACCCGGAACCAGGCCAGTACGGCGGCTACCTGCGTATAAGAGGGCGCCTGGTAGGCGATCTCAACGGACTGACCTACGGGCTGGGCAATGTGCCCGTGATCGTGGAGTTCTCCACGAACGGCACAGCCTGGACGCACGTGGTGACCAGGGAGACGTTCTCCGATGGGACCTTCGAGATCCATACGAACGCGACGACGAAGGACGGCTACTGGCGCGTCCGGTACGCGGGAAGCGCCGAGTACCTGCCGGCCGTGAGCGGCTCCGACCATGTCGACGTCAAGTACCGGACGCACATCCACTCCTACGACGTCTCGCCGGAGCCGGTGCCGAAGGGGCACGACGTCACGGTCAAGGGGCTGCTGTACCGCTACACGGCCCAAGGGGGTATTCCGGGGCCGGGGGCGAACGTCCACATCTACTTCCAGCCCACCGGGTCGTCTGAGTGGACGTGGATGGGTGCGGCGAAGACGGCGAGCAACGGGTGGTTCAGCAAGAAGTTCACGGCGTCCAAGACCGGCACGTGGCTGGCGAGGTACTGGGGCAGCGACACCTACCTCGGCTCCAACCTTCCGACCGACACCGTCGAAGTCGGGTACCGGACGTACCTCTACGCCTTCAACGCTTCGCCGGAGCCGGTGACCAAGGGGGCGGACATCAGAGTCGTCGGGCTGCTGCATCGCTTCAGGCCCGGAGGGATTCCGGCGCCCGGAGTGAACATCCACATCTACTTCAAGCCGAACGGGTCGTCCAAGTGGACGTGGATGGGCGCGGGAAAGACCGGAAGCAACGGGTGGTTCAGCAAGAAGTTCAAGGCATCCCAGGACGGGACGTGGCTGGGGAGGTACTGGGGCAACGGCACCTACCTCGGCTCCAACCTTCCGACCGACTACGTGGACGTGCGCTGACGTAGGCTGCGTGGGTGGCCAAGGACTTCGATCTTTACGAGCGGGAACTGTGGGCCGGGCGCGCCTCCGCGTACGAGCGGGGGTTCGCCCGGCTCACCCGTTACATGGTCGGGCCGCTGCTGGACGCCGCCGGTGTCGCGGACGGGAGCCGGTTCCTCGACGTGGGGACGGGCCCGGGGTTCGTGTCCCGCGAGGCGACCCGGCGCGGCGCCGACGTGTCGGCGATGGACGCCGATCCGGACATGGCCGAGACCGCCCGGCGGAACGTCCCCGGCCTTGACGCGCACGTCGCGATCCTGCCCGATGTGCCGTTCGGGGACGGGGAGTTCGACGCCGTCGCCGGCAACTTCGTCATCAACCACGTCGGGGCGCCGGACCGGGCGCTCGCGCAGTTGCGGCGCGTCCTGCGGCCGGGCGGGCGGCTGGCGCTGAGCTGCTGGGTGATGCCGGGCAGCGGCGCCCTCGCGATCGTCCGGGAGGCGATCGAGGAGGCGGGCGTGCCGTGGCCCGACGACATTCCGGAGCCGCCGTTCATGGAGTACGGCGAGGCGGTGGCGTTCCGGCGGCTGGTGGCGGAGGCCGGGTTCACCGACGTGGCCGTCGAAGAGGTGACGTGGGAGCACGTCGCCGACGCCGAGGACTGGTGGGAGACGGGCGCGCTGTCCAGGGTCGGTACCAACGGCGTCATCGTCGGGCGGCAGGACGCCGGGACCGTCGCGCGGATCAAGGACGCCTACGACCGGATCATCTCCGCCTACGCGGTGGGGGACGGCAAGGTGGCGCTTCCCGCGCACGCGCTGCTGGCGAGCGGCGTCCACTAGAACCGGCGATATGCGCGCGCGGCGGAGGGGCCCGGGCCGGTAGCCTCGGGTCTGTGATTGACCTGCGAGCTCTTCGAGAGGATCCCGAGCGGCTGCGCGCCTCGCAGCGCGCCCGCGGTGAGGATGACGCCGTCGTCGGCCGGCTGCTGGACGTGGACGAAAGGCGCCGCTCGGCGCTGACGTCGTTCGAGCAGCTCAGGGCGGAGCAGAAGAGTTTCGGCAAGTCGGTGTCCAAGGCGCAGGGGGACGAGCGGCAGGCGCTGCTGACCCGCGCGAAGGAGCTGGCGCAGCAGGTCAAGGAGCGCGAGGCGGAGGCCGACCGGCTCGGCGAGGAGCTCGACGCGCTGCTGAAGGGCGTCCCGAACCTCATCGAGGACGGCGCCCCGCCCGGCGGCGAGCAGGACTTCGTCGTCCTGGAGCACGTCGGCGAGCCGGCGACGTTCGACTTCGAGCCCAAGGACCACCTGGAGCTGGGGGAGAGCCTCGGCGCCATCGACATGGAGCGCGGCGCGAAGGTGTCGGGCGCGCGGTTCTACTACCTGACGGGCGTGGGCGCGCGGCTGCAGTACGCGCTGCTCAACCTCGCCATGGAGACGGCCATCGCGAACGGGTTCGTCCCGATGTACCCGCCGGTGCTGGTGAAGCCGGAGGCGATGGAGGGCACCGGGTTCCTCGGGGCGCACGCCGCCGAGGTGTACCGGCTCCCGGACGACGACCTGTACCTCGTCGGGACGTCGGAGGTGCCGCTCGCCGCGTACCACATGAACGAGATCATCGACGAGCTGCCGCGGCGGTACGTGGCGTGGTCGTCGTGCTTCCGCCGCGAGGCGGGCTCGTACGGCAAGGACACCCGCGGCATCATCCGCGTCCACCAGTTCGACAAGGTGGAGATGTTCTCCTACTGCGACCCGGCCGACGCGCACGCCGAGCATCTGCGGCTGCTGGAGTGGGAGAAGGAGATGCTCGCCAAGGTCGAGATCCCGTACCGGGTGATCGACGTGGCGGCGGGCGACCTGGGTTCCAGCGCGGCGCGCAAGTTCGACTGCGAGGCGTGGGTGCCGACGCAGAACACCTACCGCGAGGTCACCTCGACGTCGAACTGCACCGAGTTCCAGGCGCGGCGCCTCGCGGTGCGGCACAAGGACGCCGCCGGCAAGAACCAGCCGGTCGCGACCCTGAACGGGACGCTGGCGACCACTCGCTGGATGGTCGCGATCCTGGAGAACCACCAGCGGGCGGACGGGACCGTCCGCGTCCCGGAGGCGCTCCAGAAGTTCCTCGGCATGGACGTCCTGGAGCCCGTGAAGCGTTGACGCCCGGCGGTCAGGGTGTCCGGGGTGTGGCTTATGGTGTGAGCCATATGCCCTGGAAGGTGACATGACCCATTCCTCGCCGCGCGTGATCGCCACTGACCTCGACGGCACGATCGTGCGCTCCGATGGGACGATCTCCGCCCGCACCGTCGCCGCCCTGGCCCGCGTCGAGCGGGCCGGGGCGATGCTCGTCATGGTCACCGGGCGGCCGCCGCGCTGGATGAAGGAGATCGCCGCGGCCGTCGACCACCACGGCGTCGCGATCTGCGCCAACGGAGCGGTGCTGTACGACCTGCACACCGAGACCGTCCTGAAGGCCGAGGAGATCCCGGCGCCCGTGATCGCCGAGACGGTCGGGCGGCTCCGCTCCATCGCGCCCGAGCTGCGTTTCGCCGTCGAGCACCCCGACGGGTTCTTCTTCGAGGACACCTACAACCTGGGCCGCTGGGACGCCAAGGCCCTCGGCGGCCGTCCCGTGGGCAGCGAGGAACTCGTGACCCACCGGGGGACCAAGCTGCTCGCGTTCCACCCGGACGCCGACCCCGACTCGCTCACGGAGAAGGCGGTGGAGGCCGTCGGCGACCTCGTCACCGTCACCCACTCGTCCGGGCGGGGCCTGCTGGAGATGAGCGCGCAGGGCGTCACCAAGGCCAGTGCCCTCGCCGCCCTGTGCACCCGGCACGGCATCACGTCCGACGCCGTCACCGCCTTCGGCGACATGCCCAACGACCTGCCGATGCTCACGTGGGCGGGCACCTCGTACGGCGTCGCCAACGCGCACCCGCTCGTGCTCGCCGCCGTCACCCACAAGACGTCCCGCAACGACGACGACGGCGTGGCCGAAGTCATCGAACGCCTCTTCCCGTAACGACGCGACGGCCGCACCCCGCGCGGGGATGCGGCCGTTCTCGCGGCGCCCTACAGGTAGGGGCCGGACGAACGCGGCCCGGGCTTGGGCTGCTCCTCCTCCGCGCCGGGCGGGATCATGCCGGCGGGCAGGGCGCGCCGCATCTGCTCAAGCTGGGCGCGCGCCGCCATCTGCTGCGCGAACAGCGTCGTCTGGATCCCGTGGAACAGGCCTTCCAGCCAGCCGACGAGCTGGGCCTGCGCGATCCGCAGCTCCGCCTCGCTCGGAACCGTCCCCTCGGTGAACGGCAGCGACAGCCGCTCCAGCTCCTCGACCAGCTCCGGCGCGAGACCGTCCTCCAGTTCCTTGATGGACGACTTGTGGATCTCCCGCAGCCGGGCCCGGGACGCCTCGTCCAGAGGGGCGGACTTGACCTCCTCCAGCAGCTGCCGGATCATCCCGCCGATCCGCATGACCTTCGCGGGCTGCTCGACCATCTCGGTCACCGACTTGCCCTCGGACTCGCCCTCACCGCCGCCCTCGAAGGCGATGCCGTTCGGGCCGACCACGAGCACCTGGGGTTCCTGTTCAGACTGGTTCTTCGAAGGCTCGTTCATACCCATATCCTTACCTTGTCAGCAAAATCTTGCCGACGTGAACGCTCTGTTCGAGCAGCCGGTGCGCGCTCGCCGCATCCGCCATCGGGATCCGCCGGTCCACGACCGGGCGGACGTCTCCGGACTCCAGCAGCGGCCACACATGCTCCCGGACACCGGCCACGATCTCCGCCTTCTCCTCCGGCGGACGGGCCCGCAGCGTCGTCGCGTGCACCAGTGCCCGCTTGCGGAGCAGCTTGCCGATGTCCAGTTCCGCCTTCGCGCCGCCCTGCAGCCCGATCACCATCAGCCTGCCGCCGACGGCGAGCGCGTCGACGTTGCGGGCCAGGTACTTCGCGCCGATCAGGTCCAGGATCACGTCGTAGGGGCCGCTTGCGACGAAGTCCTCCTCGCGGTAGTTGATCGTCACGTCCGCGCCGAGGTCGCGGCAGCGGGCCGCCTTCTCCGCGCTGCCCACGGTCGTCACCACCCGTGCGCCGTGCGCCTTGGCGAGCTGGATCGCCAGGGTCCCGATGCCGCTGCCGCCGCCGTGGACCAGGAGCGTCTCCCCCTCGCCGAGCCCGGCGAGCATGAAGACGTTCGACCAAACCGTGCACGCGACCTCCGGGAGTCCGGCCGCCTCGACGACGTCCACCCCGCGCGGCACCGGAAGCACCTGCGCGGCGGGTACGGCGACCCGTTCGGCATACCCTCCCCCGCTGAGCAGCGCGCACACCTCGTCCCCGGCGCTGAAACCCGTCACGTCCGCGCCCAGCTCCGCGATCCGCCCGGACACCTCCAGCCCCGGATACGGGGGAGCGTCCTCCGGCGGCGGGTAGAAGCCCAGGCGCTGCATGACGTCCGCGCGGTTCACCGCGCTCGCCGCCACCTCGATCAGCACCTCGCCGGGTTTCGGCACCGGATCCGGAACCTGCGTCCACTCCAGGACGTCGGCGTCCCCCGGCTCACGGATAACGATCGCATGCATGTCCGTCACGCTACCGGCGCCGAACACCCCGCCCGGCCCCCGGTCGAGGCCGCCCCAACGTCGATCTCCGCGTGGGATGCGTGGTATTGGTGCACGGGTATCCTGCACGGGGACCATTTTGCCCACCTGCTCCGTGTTGATCATCAGAGGCGTGCCCGAGGGGGAAGAACGGTGGCAAGGAACGAGCACGACGGGCGTTCCCTGGAGGAGCGGCTGGCCTCTCTGGACGCGATGAGCGGCGACACGACGGGGCCGCCCGCCGAGGGCGAACCGGGTGCGCAGCAGGATTCCGCGCAGCAGGAGAGCGCGCAGCAGGAGAGCGCGCCACCGGACGAGGGCGCCGCCCAGCCGCCTGCGGAGCCCGAGCAGGCCGAGCAGAACGCCAACCCCTGGCTCGCTGCGCCTCCCTCGTTCCAACAGGCCCCCGAGACCGGCTACCCGCCCCAGACCTTCGGCCCGCCGCAGCCCCCGCCCTACGAGGGCGGGCCCATGCCGCAGCCGTTCGACGGCGGGATGCTGCCGCCCCCGTACGCGGCCGGCGGCTACGACCCGTCCCAGGTTCCCCAGCAGCCCCCGCACCAGCCGCAGCAGTCGCCGTACGACGCCAACGGCAACGCGGCCCCTCCCCTCGACCGGCTCCCGCCGTACCCGGCCGACCAGAACGCGCCCGGCCAGCAGTACCAGCCGATCGACCCCGCCACGGGCCAGCCCTTCCCCCAGGACACCGACGACTCCGGCCAGCCCTACGTCCCGATCGACCCGGGCACCGGCCTGCCGCTCCCACCCGACGGCGGCGCCCAGCCCTTCCCCCAGGACCCCAACGCCGCTGGAGCCCAGTACCCGCCTGCCGACCCGAATGCGGGCGGGCAGCCGTTCCCGCAGGACCCGAATGCGGCCGGGGGCGGCCAGTTCCAGGCGGTCGATCCGGCCACCGGCCAGCCGTACGGCCAGTACCCACCGGTGGACCCGAACACTGGGCAGCCCTACATGCAGGACCCGAACGCGGCCGGGGGCCAATTCCCGCCCGTGGACCCGAACACCGGGCAGCCGTATATGCAGGACCCGAATGCGGGCGGCGGCCAGTTCCAGCCGGTTGATCCGGCGACGGGGCAGCCGTATGCGCAGGACCCGAATGCGGGCGGGGGTCACTACCCGCCGGTGGATCCGAACACCGGGCAGCCGTACGCGCAGGACCCGAACGCGGCCGGAGGCCATTTCCCGCCGGTGGACCCGAACACCGGGCAGCCGTATATGCAGGACCCGAATGCGGGCGGCGGCCAGTTCCAGCCGGTTGATCCGGCCACGGGGCAGCCGTACGCGCAGGACCCGAATGCGGGCGGGGGTCACTACCGGCCGGTCGATCCGAACACCGGGCAGCCGTATGCGCAGGGGCCGGCGGGGGCGCAGTACCCGCCCATCGACCCCGGCACCGGGCAGCCCCAGCCGGGGTACGGCTACCCCGGTGGGCCGCCGCAGGATCACTCGGCGTACCCGCAGGCGCTCAACCAGATGATGCAGCCCGCGCCCGGCTACCCGGCGCACCCGCAGCAGCCGCAGGAGCCGCAGAACGCCGACAGCCTCAGCTCCGAGAACCTGCTCGGCGAGCGGCGCATCGCGCCGTCCTCGGGGTGGCGGCGCGCCGTCTACAAGGCGACCGCGGGCGGCATCCACCCGGGTGAGTCGCAGACCGACCTGCGCCGCAAGGACCTGATCGCGCGGGCGCGCACCGTCGTGGCGGGCGGGCATCACCGGGTCGCCGTCATGTCGCTGAAGGGCGGCGTCGGCAAGACGACCACGACGACCGGGCTCGGCTCGATGCTGGGGTCCTTCCGCGGCGACCGCGTCATCGCGGTGGACGCCAACCCGGACCGCGGGACGCTGTCGGACAAGGTGCGGCTGGAGACGGCCGCGACCGTCCGGGACCTGCTCAACAACCGGGACCAGATCCACCGGTACGCCGACGTGCGCGCGTTCACCTCGCAGAACGAGGCCCGGCTGGAGATCCTCGCGTCCGACCGCGACCCGGCGGTCAGCGAGGCGTTCAGCGCCGAGGACTACGCCGCCGTCGCGGTCGTCCTGGAGCAGTACTACTCGGTCTGCATCACCGACTGCGGCACCGGGCTGCTGCATTCGGCGATGTCCGGGGTGCTGAGCCTCGCCGACCAGCTCGTCCTGGTCAGCTCCCCGTCGGTGGACGGCGCCCGCTCCGCGAGCGCCACGCTGGACTGGCTGGAGGCGCACGACCACGGCCACCTCGTCCGCAACGGCGTGGTCGTGCTGTCGATGGTCCGCAACCGCACCCGCAGCCAGGTCGACCTCGACAAGCTGCAGGCGCACTTCGAGAGCCGCTGCCGCGCGGTCGTCCGCATCCCGTACGACGACCACCTGGAGGAGGGCGCCGAAGTCGAGCTGGAGCAGCTCGCCCCCGCGACCCGCGAGGCGTATCTGACCCTCGCCGCCGTCGTCGGCGACGGCTTCGCCTTCCAACGTCCCACCGAGTCCTGACCATCGGCGGTACGGTCGCGATCTGTGGACGGCGTGTATGTGGGGAAGGCGGGGCCGGATGCCGCCGGTGACCGCGGCTGGCTGCTCGGGCACTTCAAACCGGTCGGCGACCTCCGCCACAGTGACGAGGTCGAGATCAAATGGGGGGTGCACCCGAAGGGTGAGCGCCGCGACATGTGGACGGACGGGGAGAAGCGGACCGCGCTGCTCGTCCTGATCAGCGGCCGGTTCCGGCTGGAGTTCCCCGAGGGTGACGTGGTGCTGGCCGAGCAGGGCGACTACGTCGTGTGGGGGCGCGGTGTCGACCATTCGTGGCAGGCCGAGGAGGAGTCGGTCGTCATGACGGTCCGCTGGCCCTCGATTCCCGGCTACGCCGTCCCGGAGACACCGGAACCGTGACCGGTGTACTCGCGTTATGCGGTCGAAGCCACTGGGCCGCGACCGCTATCGTTGGCGATGGCCGCCGGGGACGGCGGTCACCTGGAGAGTTCGCATAGTGGACTAGTGCAGGCGCCTTGAAAGCGCCCAGGGCTGGGGACAGTCCTCGTGGGTTCGAATCCCACACTCTCCGCCCAGCGCCCCGGGGTGGACCGTCCGCGACAGAACGGACAGACCGCCCGTTGTGTTTCCGTTACCCTCTTCGGCATGTCGCAGACACCCAATGATCCGGCAGGCACGACGCACCAGTTCCAGAACTTCGCCAACCAGGCGCAATCCCAGAAGTCCGGCCCGAACGTCGCCCTGATCGCCGGCGTCGCCGCCGCGGTGGTCATCGTCGCGGTCATCGTGATCGCGCTGATGATGATGTAGCGGGCCCGCTCAGCGGCCGGTGCTGGAGAAGTGCTGGTAGTCCCTGGCGCCGCTCCACTCGCCGCCCCAGCCCCAGCCGATCGAGTCGAACGCGTCGACGACCTTGTCACCGGCGTGGATCATGCCGGGGGCGTCCTTGTCGCGGTTCTTGTACTGCGCGCACTGCTCGTGGGCGATGTGCCCGTCGGCGTAGACGTACGGGTTCTGGCAGGGGTTGATGTCGACCGCGAGGCCGTACGCGTGCTGGGAGAACGAGCTCGACCCGGTCGCCCGGCGGCAGTTGAAGGCCGAGGTGTTGTTGGCCTCGATCGACTCGAAGTCGCTGCCCTTGTACTTGTCGACCGGTTCCATGCGCTCGATCGGGTAGCGGATGTCGTACAGCTTCCGGAACACCTTGACGAGGTCCTCGGCGGCCTTGGCGTTGACGACGAGCCGCCCGCCGGTGTGCGGCTTGTCGTCCATCCCCCAGTAGGTCATCTCGATCATCCGCAGCCCGGACGGCGCGACGGGGCAGCCCTCCCGCCAGGAGTGCTCGAGGTCCCCGGCGGTCACCTTCTTGATCTGCGACTGGAAGCCCTGTTCGGCCGGCGGCGACGGGGAAGCGACCGTCTCCGACGCGGTGGGCGGCGCGGCGGGAGGCGTCGGCTCGTCGGAGCCGCGGCCACATCCGGTCGACGCCGCGGTGACCAGGGCGGCGATCGCCGCCGCGCTGCGAATGGCCCTTCTACCTGGCATCTTTCCAGCATGGCACGCCGGATGGACTGTGTGCGCCACCCCACATCCGCTACCGTGCGTTTGAAGGCGCGCCCGCCGGAAAGGGGCCGGGACGGACGGGCCGTGAAACCTCGATCGTCCGCCGGGCATGTCGTCCGGCGGCCTCCGGCCTCATCAGGGAGCGGGATGGCGGAACCTCAGGAGAGGGACCTCCCAAGCCTCGAAGACGAGATCTTCGCCGTGGCGCACAATGTGGAGGTCGAGCAGGCGGCGCAGGCGCAGCCGCGGCTGCAGACGGACAAGGCCGAGGTGCTCGTGGGACGGGCCCGCGCCTTCCTCGGCCGCGATGTGAAGGCGCTCGCGGCGGGTTTCGGCGTGTTCCTGTTCGTCGACGCCGTGATGATGTGGGCGCCGCTGATGATGAGCCGCCGCCCGAGCCTGCTGCCGCAGTTCATCACCCTGCTCGTCCTGGCGTTCGGGCTCGGCGGCCTGCTCGTCTGGAAGGTCGGCGGACGGTGGCGGACGTTCGGCATCGGGATGATGCTGGCCTGGGTGTTCCTGACCCTGGTGTCCGTCGGCTTCCTCACCGGGGTCACCGTCCCGCTTTAGGCCAGGGCCATAGGCGCGGGGTCAGGTGGTGGGGCCCAGCCGCTTGAGGATGAGCGCGAAGGCGCGGCCGATGGCTTCGAGGTCTTCGGGCTGGACGACGTCGATGAAGTACGTCCGGACGGTTTCGACGTGGTCGCGGGCGGCCTTTTCGAGTGCGGCGTAGCCCTCGTCCGTCAGGTGCGCGAAGACGCCGCGCTTGTCGTTGGGGCAGCTGTCCCGCTTGACCAGGCCCTTGGACTCCAGGCGGGAGCACGTGTGCGACAGCCGGCTGCGGGACTGGCTGGCGTTCTCGGCGAGTTCGGCCATGCGCAGCCGCCGCTCGGGGGCCTCGGACAGCCGGACGAGGATCTCGTACTCCGACACCGACAGGCCGTGCTTGGTCTTCAGGTCCCGGTCCATGACCTCGGTGAGCCGGACGCTGCCGTCAACGTAGGCCCGCCAATCGCGCTGCTGGGCGGCATCGAGCCAACGCGGTTCGCTCATACCGGCAAGTATACGGCACAGGGTTGAAGATTCAACTAATCCCGGCTATTCTCACGGTAGCAGGAACCCGCGGGATTCGTCCGAGGGAATGGTTGAAGCATCAACTATGTTGGGGCCTGCAGTGCACCGCCCGGTCGTGGACGGGCACCCGAACGAGGGGAGATCCAATGCCCGCCGTGATGGCCGATCCGCTGACCCTTCCCCGCCTGCCCCTGCTGCCCGAGGCCGACGTCGACTGGCGCCGCGTCGCGAAGGTCGTGACCGCCGCGCGTCACCTGGAGGGCGAGGGCTTCCAGGTCAGGCGCCCCTTCCCCGGCATGGACCTGGCCCTGGCCGACCCGTTCCTGCTCCTCGACCACATGGGCGCCGTCGAATACGCGCCGGGCGAGGCGAAGGGCACGCCCTGGCACCCGCACCGCGGGTTCGAGACCGTCACCTACATCATCGACGGGGCGTTCGAGCACCAGGACACGGCCGGTGGCGGCGGCCTCATCTCCGACGGCGCCACCCAGTGGATGACCGCCGCGTCCGGGATCCAGCACATCGAGCAGCCGCCGCCGGAGCTCGTCACCAAGGGCGGCCTGTTCCACGGCATCCAACTCTGGGTCAACCTGCCCCGCGCCCAGAAGTGGGTCCCGCCGCGCTACCAGGACATCGAGGCCCGCGACGTCAAGCTGCTGGCCGCCGACGACGGCTCGTCCCTCGTCCGCGTCATCGCGGGGTCGGTCGCCGGGTACGACGGCCCCGGCGTCACCTACACCCCCATCAACTACCTGCACGCGACGGTCGCGCCCGGCGCGCGGCTCACCCTGCCCTGGCCGCGCGACTTCAACGCGATGGTCTACGTGCTCTCCGGCCGCGGAACGGCGGGCGTCGAAGAGACCGGGCTGGACGAAGGGCAGCTCGCGGTCTTCGCCGGCTCCCACCACAGGGGCACCGGTGACGGCCTCGTCGTCCGCGCCGCCGACAGCCAGCCCGTCGCGAGCGCGAACGGGTGGGAGATCCTCATCCTCGGCGGCCTCCCGATCCGCGAGCCGATCGCGCGGTACGGCCCGTTCGTGATGAACACCCGTGAGGAGATCGTCCAGGCGTTCGAGGACTTCCAGGCCGGCCGCATGGGCACCGTCCCGGCGGAGAGGGTCCCCCACCGGACCGAGGCGGACGAACCCCTCGCCTGACCCGAACTCCCGGCCGCGGGCGTCGCCCGCGGGTGCCGCCCGCGGCCGGACCCCGCTCAACGGCCACGTGCCCACCGGATGGTGGGCGCGTGGCCGTTCTCGTTCCGAATCCGTCGCGGGAGTTCCCCGGGTTCTGATGACGGGGGCGGCGGCATGCGCTAGTGTGTTCGAACAGTCGAACAGAGGTTCGACGGACGTGCAGGCGCTCGCCCGGGGAGGCGGCATGGTGGCGACGGCGGCCCCACACCTCAACGGCATGAGGGAGGCGGACGGTCCCGCGCGCTGTGGACGGCGGCGGGAGCACGCGACACGCCGCAGCGGTTTCTACGCAAATCTACGGCCTCAGCTATATCGCCTCATAGAGTCCGAGAGCGTGGACCCCGTGCGCAATCCCTATGCCCCTGGCGCCGGGCAGCGCCCCCCGGAGCTGGCCGGCCGCGACCGTGAGCTCAAGCAGTTCGAGGTGGTGATCGAGCGGGTGGCCCGCGGCCGTCCCGAGCGCAGCATGATCGTCACCGGGCTGCGCGGGGTGGGCAAGACCGTGCTGCTCAACGCGTTCCGGTCGATGGCGATCCAGCGCCTGTGGGGGACCGGGAAGATCGAGGCCCGGCCCGACCAGTCGATCCGCCGCCCGGTCGCCTCGGCGCTGCACCGGGCCGTCCGCGAGCTGGCGCCCCGGCATCGCGCGCCCGACCGCATCGAGGAGTTCCTCGGCGTGCTGAAGGCGTTCGCGCAGGCCGAGCCGGAGCCGTCCGGCAAGGGCAAGGCGCGGGTGCACCGCTGGCAGCCCGGCATCGACGTGCCCGCCTCGCGGGGACGCGCCGACTCGGGCGACCTGGAGATCGACCTGACCGAGCTCTTCGTCGACGCGGCGTCCGTCGCCACCGACGTCGGCGCCGGCATCGCCCTGTTCGTGGACGAGATGCAGGACATCCCCGCCGACGACGTGTCCGCGCTGTGCGCCGCGTGCCATGAGCTGTCGCAGGTCGGCGGCCCGCTGATCGTGGTGGGCGCCGGGCTGCCGCATCTGCCGGCCGTCCTGTCGGCCAGCAAGTCCTACTCCGAGCGGCTGTTCCGCTACGCCCGCATCGACCGGCTCGACCGCGAGTCGGCCGATTTCGCCCTGCTGGCCCCCGCCGAGCGGGAGGAGGTCACCTTCACCAAGGACGCCCTCGACGCCCTGTACGGCGCGGCCGACGGCTATCCCTACTTCGTGCAGGCGTACGCCAAGGTCGTCTGGGACGTGGCGCCCGACACCCCGATCACCGCCGACGACATCAAGGTCGCCGCGCCGGAGGCGGAGAGCGAGCTCGCGGTCGGCTTCTTCGGCAGCCGCTACGAGCGCGCCACCCCGGCCGAGCGCGACTACATGCGCGCGATGGCCATGCTCGGCGACGACCCGGTGCCCACCGCGTCGGTCGCGGACGAGCTGGGCCGCAAACCGTCCAGCCTGTCGCCGGCACGCGACGGGCTCATCAAGAAGGGCCTCATCTACAGCGCCGAGCGCGGCATGGTCGCGTTCACGGTGCCGCACTTCGGCACGTTCCTCCGCTCCCAACCCGCCTGACGCTTCGGCTTCATAGAGATTTCTAGCGAAACTGCTAGAGATCGATAGAAAGACGCATCGAGCCGCATCGTCAGCCGAATATTCGGCTCTCTAGCGGTGACCGTAGAAAGCCGTAGATTCTTCTCGCATGCCCTCTGGGCTTTTCTAAGGCTCTCTAGCTTTTCTTCTATAAAAGCCTAGAGAGGTGAAGAGGTGATGTTCGCGAGGAATTTCTAAACGTGTATTGGACGTGTCCAAGAAAGGGCTAGAGAGCGGCAGACAGGCTCGGGTCCGGTGCCACGAGCGCCGACCGGACGGCCCGGTCGCGCTCGGCGGTCGACACCGCGAACACGACCTCCATGTCCTGGTCGTCCACCCGGGCGGGGAAGACCACGAAACGCCAGCAGCCCTCCCGCCACACGTCCAGCGGCACGGCGCTCGCGATGACGTTCTCGTGCTCCACCCACGCGGCGCTGTCGTAAAGCGTCGCGTACGTCTCCGCGATCGGGCTGCGCCGCCGCTCGCAGGGCATCGCCGGGCGGGCGCGGCCGTGCGGCAGGCTGCGGCGTTCGAGCAGCGCCGACAACTCCGGGGACAGCGCCGCGAACAGCGCGACCTCCGCCGCGAGGACCAGCGCGACCTGCACCTGGACGTCCCGCAGCACGTCCAGCCCGGCGAGCGGCGCACCCATCGAGGTGATGGCCGCGCCCGTGAACAGCACCGCCCGCAGCACGCTGCGGCGCCCGACCCGCTTGCCGCTGAGCCCGCCGAAACAGCCGCATCCGGCGTCCGGGCGGCTGACCCGCAGCTCGCCGACCACCCAGGTCGCGGCGGCGAACGCGACCGTCGTCGCCAGCCGCACCGACAGATGCGAGGTCATCAGCAGCGCCAGCCCGAGGACGCCCTCGCCGATGCCCAGCCCGACCGTCATCCCCCGGCTGCCGCGCAGCGCCGAAAGCCGCGCGAGCCCGGCCGGCACCGGCACGCCGTGGACATGATCGGGGGCGTCCGCGGCCTCTTCGCGGACCGTCAGCTTCGCCAGGCACGCGGCCAGCAGCACCGCCGCGAGCAGGAGCACCTGCGTGTTCTGGAACGCCGTCACCATGACGCGGCCCTTTCCGGCGTTGTGGCGGGCACGCCCGGCCGGACCGCGGCGTTGAAGCAGCCCGCCTCCAGGTCGCCGCCGAGCCCGACGAACGCGGCGGGCGTCAGCTCGGCGATCCGGCCGCGCGGGGACGCGCCGCACTCCACGCATCGGTCGCAGAACCGGGCCGCCGCGCAGCCGCACTCCACCACCGGGACGGTGGCGGCGCGCCCGCCGCACTCGTTGCGGACGGCGACCTCGCTGCCGAGCGACAGGTACGGGAACGCGACGCAGCCGGACGGGGCGTCCGCGCATCCCCCGGCGTCCCCCTCGGAGTCGACGGCCGGGTAGGCCGCCCCGTCCGGTGCCTCGTCGGCCGCGCTGCCGAACCACGTCACCGTCCCGCGCAGCTCGGCGGGCGCGGGCTCGCCGGCCTCCGGCGCGGCGAGGTCGTCGGCCCGGTAACCCGGCTGCGACGTGCCGGGGCACACCGCGAGCGGGCCGTGCGGGGACCACACGCAGATCACGTCGATGAGGTATCCGGGTTCCAGGCGCGGATGCCGGACCAGGACCCGTTCGAAGGCGCGCGGGGGGATCAGCACATGGGTCCGCCCCCGGTGCGGACCCATGTCCACCTCCACGGTGTCCTTCCCGCACGCCAGGATCGTGCCGCTGACCCGGCAGACGTCGACCCAGACGCGGTCGGCGCCGAGACCGCCGTCCCCCCGCCGGACGATCACGGACCGGCCCGGCCGGAGCACGGCGAGGCCCCCGCGCCCGCCGTGCCAGACGGTCGTGGCGGCGCTCATCGCGAGACGGGTCTCGGCGCCGCCCGCGCCCGTCCGGGCCGCCGAGCCCAGCACCAGGAGGTGCGGGCTGGCGTCCAGGACGATCCCGGTCGCCACGTCCAGCTGCCGCCCCGCGCGCTCGGCGGGGCCGTGACCGGCGGACGCCGCGAAGACGGCCGCGCGGTGTCGGCGGCGGTTCGCTCCACGGCGGTGGGGTGGCGGCATCGCGGTGCTCCGGGGGTAGATCACTACGCTGGGTCATCGGCCTGCGGACAGCGAGTCAAGAGTCACGCCTGATGACAGCGCTTGTCGACGGATTTGTCGCGATAAGTCAGCTGGCGGAAGAGCTTTGATCTACCTCGGTTGAAGATTATGCACTGGTTGACCCGGATATAGGTTTTATGTAGGCCCGAAATTACGATCGCCGTGCGATCGTCAACGATATCGGGAGTGCGCGCGGCCGGGACTCTGGAGTCCCGGCGGAGGCGGCTCCGCAACCCCTGGTCCGGTGGTGATTTGAGCGACACGCGGCACGAGGAGTTCCGCTCGTACGTGACGGAACGCCGAGCCGTCCTGCTGCGTGCCGCGACGCAGCTGACCAGCGACCGCGCCGAAGCCGAAGACCTCCTCCAGGCCGCCCTCGCGAAGACCTACCTCGCCTGGCACCGCATCGAAGACCGCGCCGCGGTCGACGGCTACGTCCGCCGCGCCATGGTCAACACGCAGATCTCCTGGTGGCGGCGCCGGAAACTGGACGTCTACCCGACCGATCAGCTCCCCGACCGCCCCGTCGACGACCACACGAGCAGCAGCGAATTGCGCGACGAGCTTTTCCGCGCCCTCCGCCGCCTCCCGGAACGGCAACGCCTCACCGTCATGCTCCGCTACTACGAGGACATGTCCGAAAGAGAGATCGCCGAAATCCTCGGCGTCAGCGTCGGCACGGTCAAATCCACCGTCTCCCGGGCCATGGCCAAACTCCGCGAGCTGTATTGACGGGTTTCCCTCCTCGGCCGCGGCGGGGATTGGGGGTCGTCAACCTGGGACAACACTGCAAGAATCCGGTTCTGGAGTCTGCTGCGAGCTGGAGGCGCGTCCATGTTGAGCACCATGCAGGATTTCCCGCTGACCATCACCACGATCATGCGTTACGGCGCGGACGTCTTCGGTGACGCCGAGGTCTCCACCTGGACGGGGGACGGTGCCCGGCGCCGCACCTACGCCGAGGTCGGCGACCGTGCCGCACGGCTGGCCGGGGCGCTGCGCGGCCTCGGCGTGGACGGCGATCAGCGGGTCGCCACGTTCATGTGGAACAACACCGAGCATCTGGAGGCGTACCTGGCGATCCCGTCCATGGGCGCCGTCCTGCACACCCTGAACCTGCGGCTCTTCCCCGACCAGCTCGTCTACATCGCCAACCACGCCGAGGACCAGGTCGTCATCGTCGACGGCTCGCTGATCCCGCTGCTGGCGCCGGTGCTGCCGCAGTTCAAGACCGTCCGGCATGTGATCGTCGTCGGGGAGGGCGACACCGCGCCGCTGGAGGCCGCCGGCAAGGAGCTGCACTCCTACGAGGAGCTGCTCGCCGCCGCGCCCGCCGCGTTCGACTGGCCCGAGATCGACGAACGGTCCGCCGCCGCGATGTGCTACACCAGCGGCACGACCGGGAATCCCAAGGGCGTCGTCTACTCCCACCGGTCCGCCTACCTGCATTCGATGGCGACGTGCACCGGCAACGCGATCGGGCTCGACGCGTCCGACGTCATCCTGCCGGTGGTGCCGATGTTCCACGCCAACGCCTGGGGTCTGCCCTACGCGGCGGTGCTGGCGGGTGCCGCGCTCATCATGCCGGACCGGTTCCTGCAGGCCGAGCCGCTCGTCCGGCTCATCGAGTCCGAGCGTCCGACGGTCGCCGGTGCGGTGCCCACGATCTGGGCGGACGTCCTGCGCCACACCAAGGAGCACGGCTCGGACCTCAGCTCGCTGCGGCTCGTCCCGTGCGGCGGTTCGGCCGTCCCCGAGGCGCTGATGCGCGGCTTCGACGAGATCGGCGTCCGGATCGTGCAGGCGTGGGGGATGACGGAGACCTCGCCGGTCGCGACGGTGGCGCACCCGCCGGTCAAGGCGGAAGGCGAGGAGGCGTGGCAGGCCAGGATCAGCCAGGGCCGCGTCCTGGCCGGGCTGGAGATGCGCATCGTCGGCGACGGCGACGTCGTGCTGGCCAACGACGGCGAGGCGGTCGGCGAGGTCGAGATCCGCGGGCCGTGGATCACCGGCTCCTACTACCTGGACGAGGATCCCGGGAAGTTCCACGACGGCTGGCTGCGCACCGGCGACGTCGGGACGCTGTCGTCCGGCGGGTTCCTGATCCTCACCGACCGGGCGAAGGACGTCATCAAGTCGGGCGGCGAGTGGATCTCGTCGGTGGAGCTGGAGAACCACCTGATGGCGCACCCGGACATCGTCGAGGCCGCCGTGGTCGGTGTCCCCGACGACCGGTGGCAGGAGCGTCCGCTCGCCTCCGTCGTCGTCCGCGACGGGGCCTCCGTCACGGCCGAGCAGCTCCGGGAGTTCCTGTCCGGCCGGATCGCGAAATGGCAGCTGCCGGAGCGCTGGGCGTTCATCGCCGAGGTGCCCAAGACGAGCGTCGGCAAGTTCGACAAGAAGGTGCTGCGGCGCCGCTACGCCGACGGTGAGCTGGAGGTTCGCCGGGCCGACTGACCGGCGCCCGGGCGGCCGCCGGCCGGGCCCTTCCGGCGGCCGCCCGCACCGCGGCCGGATCGGGTCGCTGACTCGATTCTGACGCTGAGTCATTGATAGCGTGATCACGGAGAGAAGCGGCATCTCACCCCGGGGTCACCCTAATGGTGATTTCGGCAGATCATGTGGTGCGGATGGGGTTCGCGGGTGTATGCAAGGTGGGCTGAATGTCCGGACGACTCCCATGGGGACGGACGCCTCATGCCGCTGCCGGGAGCGTGAATGCCCAGGTTGTCCCCCTCCTTGCACACCGCCGACCGAAGCCTGGTCAAAGGGCTGAACGAAGGCGACGAGGCCACGTTCGCCGCTCTCTACGACGAGTACGGTGAGCGCCTTTATGACTACGCACTGTCAATGTCCGGTGATGCGAAAGTCGCCGCCGACATCGTCCACGACACGTTCATCGACGCCGGCCGCCGTGCCCCCCGGATGCGCGACCACCTGCACCTGAGCTCCTGGCTGTACGGGGCGGCCCGCCGCCGCTGCATCCGCCGCGGGCGGGCGAAGGTCCTGTTCTGGGACCGGGACGCCGAGTTCTCCGACGTCCCCTTCCTGGACCGTGCCGAACCGGACGAACCCGTCCCCGACCGGCCGTCCTCCGACGAGCTCCACCGGCTGCTCAACGGCGCGCTGGCCAGGCTGGAGCCCGTCGACCAGGAGGTGATGCTGCTGGCGTTCCGGCACGGGCTGCGTCCCGCCCGCCTCGGCGCGGCGCTCGGCCTGTCCTCGCGCCGGGCCGCCATACGGGTGCGGCAGGGCAGGACCGAACTCGAGGCCGCACTCCAGAAGGAGATCAGCCGGGTCACCCGGGCCTGCACCGACGACTCCGCAGAATCTTCCGGCGAGGGGGAGAAGTCGCCCGCGGTCGCCGTCCTGGCCGCCCGGGCCGCGCCCCGGACGGACGCGCCGACCACCCCGCCGCGCACCGGCCGGCCGTTCTGGCGGGCCCTTCACCGGGGCCCCGAGGACTCCCCCGCCGACCCGTCGGCCGACCGGCACCTCGCCGACTGCGCCGACTGCCGGAGCCGCGGCCGGCTGACCGCGGCCGCGCTGCTGAAGCGGGCGCCCGCCCCGGTGCTGCCCGCGGCGCTGCGGCACCGCGTCATGCACACCGCGACGGACCCCGAGCTCGCCGGCTACCGCGCCGACATCGCCGCGCGCGGCGGCGCGCTCACCCCGTCCGGCCTGCCGAGCCAGCCGGACGTGCCCTCGCCGTTCACCCGCCGGTGGCTGTTCACCGTGGGAGGCATGGCGGGCGCGCTCGTCGCCGCCCTCGTCGCCGTGTTCGTCATGGGGCCCGGCATCAGCGGCGACTCCCTGTCGTGGCCGCCGTTCCGCACGCAGCCGCAGCCGTCCATCACGCAGCATTCGCCGCCGGACGGCTCGGGCCGCGAGACGCAGCCGTCGCGGGGGCCGGACGGCGGCGCGCCCGGCCGTCCGGGGCAGGCGCCCGTCAGCCCGCAGACGGGTGAGAAGACCCCGGAGGAGTCCGCGGAACCGGGGCAGCCGCCGCCTTCGTCCAACCCGCCCGTGCGGCCCGGCGTCCTCGTCGTCAACCCCGCCAAGGTCGAGCTCTACGGCACCAAGACCGCCCAGGTGAGCCTCGCGGCCAAGAGCGGCCCCGTGACGTGGACGGCGATGACGTCGACGAACCAGCTCGTCCTGTCGGACATGCAGGGCGGCATGCCCGCGGACGGCACCAGCCAGGTGACGATCAGCCTGCGCACCTTCATCATCGGCCTGCCGGGCCAGGGCACGCTCACGTTCACCGACTCCGAGGGCGTCCCGCACACGGTGACGGTCGTCTGGGGCGCCTCGCTCCTGTGACGGCTCAGCCGGGCGTGCCGCCGAGATGGTCCCTGATCGTTTCGAGATGTTCGCCGAGGGCCTCCTGGACGCGGGCCTCCATCGCCCTGGCGATGAACGGCTCGACGACCATCTTCACCAGCGGCCGCATCCGTCGGACCACCGCGGCGACCTCGGTGACCTTCTCCCCGTCCGGGACGGGCGGGTCCTCCAGCCGGGCGAACACGTGCTCCTGGACGAGGCTCACGAACCGGCCCGCGATCACGTCGCAGTCGTCGCGGATCTGCCCGGCGATGTCGAGGACGGAGTCGAGCGGGATGCCCGCGGCGACCAGTTCGGCGCCCACGTGCAGCAGCCGGGGGCTCGGTACCCGGAACGTGTCGCCGTCCGGTTCGATGAGGCCCAGTTCGATGGTGCGGGCCTGCACGCGGGCGACCTCGTCGGGGTCCAGCCCGGTGCCGAAGATCTCGACGAGCTCGTCGTAGGTGGTGGTGCCGGGCATCTCGTCCGACCACGGGTCGGTGAGCACCTTCTCCAGCCCGAGGACCTCCCCGACGTCCTTGCCGGTCTCCCACGCCGACAGCAGGTCCTTGATGATCGCGAACGTGTAGCCGCGGCCGAGCAGCTTGCCGATCAGCCGGAGCCGCGCGAGGTGCTGGTCGTCGTACAGGCCCACGCGGCCTTCGAGCCGGGGCGGCGGCAGCAGTCCCCGGTCCTGGTAGGCGCGGATGTTGCGCACGGTGCTGCCGGCCAGCCGCGCCAGCTCGTCGATTCGGTACTCGGCCATGCCCCCGCCCGCCGGACTCGTCCACCTTGACCGCCGTGATCTTACTCCGGCACTATTGTTACATCGGTCAATGACACATAGGGGCTGGCGTCATGGCGGACCCGGACGACATCGAGGAGACCCTCCTCGGCGGCCCGCTGCGCTACACGCGCAAGGAGGTCGAGGCCCTCTCCGACGTCCCGGACGAGTACGCGCGCCGCATCTGGCAGGCGCTCGGCTTCCCGACTCCCCCCGACGAGGAGATCGCCTTCACCGACGGTGACGTCGCCGCGCTCCGCGAGATCAAGGACCTGCTCGGCACCGAGATGGTCGACGAGGACATGGTCCTCCAGCTCGCCCGCGCGGTCGGCCAGACGATGGGCCGGCTCGCCAGCTGGCTCGGCGACGTCTGGCTGCAGCGGCTCGGTGAGCTGCCCGCCGACGAGCCGGCCGCGGCCGACCTCGTCACCGCCGCCCTCGCCGCCACCGAGGAACTGCGTCCCGCGTTCGAGCGCCTCCTGCTGCACGGCTGGCGCCGCCAGCTCACCGCCGCCGGGATGCGCGCCGCCGCCACGACGGCCGCCGCCCAGTCCGATCCGGCCGCCGGCGTCGCCCACCTCGCGGTCGGCTTCGCCGACGTCGTCTCCTTCACCCGCCTGAGCCGCCGCCTGGACGGCGACGCCCTAGCGGCGTTCGTCGAACGGTTCGAGGTCACCACCGCCGAGATCATCGCCGAGCTGGGCGGACGCGTCATCAAGACGCTCGGCGACGAGGTCCTGTTCGTTGCGTCCGAGCCCCGCGCCGCCGCCGACATCGGCCTGCGCATCGCGGAACGCTTCAACGACGACCCCGACTTCCCCAAAGTGCGCGTCGGCCTCGCCTACGGCGAAGTCATCATGCGCCTCGGCGACGTGTTCGGTACGTCCGTCAACCTCGCCGCCCGCCTGACCGCCGCCGCCCACCCCGGAACGGTCCTCGTCGACAGCGGGATGTCCGCGGCTCTCCCCGGCGACGCGTACGACATTTCCTCGCTCCGCCCCCGCCCCTTGCAGGGCCTGGGCCGAGTCCGCCTGTTCCTCCTGCGCCGCCCCAGAACCCGTACGTAGCACTCTTCTCAGGGTGTCGCGGCGACGGTGTGGTGGATCTCGGTCAGCGTGGCGAGCTGCTCGGGTGTCAGCAGGTCGGTGAAGTGCCGGCGGACCGACTCCCAGTAGGCGGGCGCCGCGTCCTCGTAGACCCGCCGTCCGGCTTCGGTGACCAGGACGTCGTCGCCTCGGCCGTCCAGCTCGCAGGCCTCGCGGGCGATCATGCCCCGCCGCTCCATCCGGCCGAGCTGGCGGGACAGCCGGCTGTGCGCCCAGTGCATCCGGCCGGCGAGACGGCTGACCCGCACGCACTCCTCCTCGCCCGCCATGGAGACCGCGGCGGCGAGCACCTCGTAGTCGGCCATCGACAGCCCCGACTCGCGCTCCAGGTCGCGCGCGATCTCGGCGTCCACCATGAGCTGCAGCGCGCGGTAGGCCGCCCATGCCTCGCGTGGCTCGGTCACGGGGACGAGCGTACCGGACTTTTGTTGACATGTAACGAGTCGTCTCTCTACGTTCGTTTCATTACATGTAACGAAGTGGAGGCCCGATGATGACGGCGGAAGAGCGGACGCACAACGTGAACGGCGTCGAGCTGAGCGCCGAGGCTCTCGGCGACCCGGCGGACCCGGCGATCGTGCTGCTGCACGGCGCGGGCCACTCGCTCGCGGCCTGGCCGGACGACTTCGTCCGGCGGCTCGCGGAGAGCGGCCGGTACGTGATCCGCTACGACGCCAGGGACGCCGGCCGCTCGACCGCCTGCGCGCCGGGCAGCCCGGACTACACGCTGCGGGACCTGGTCGCCGACGCCGTGGGCCTGCTCGACGCCTGCGGCCTGGCGGCGGCCGGTCTGGTCGGCATGTCGCAGGGCGCGGCCGTCGCGCAGCTCGCGGCGCTCGACCATCCCGACCGGGTCGCCTCGCTGACCCTCGCCTCCTCGACCCCCGGCGGGCCCGGCCACGCCAACCCCGACCTTCCGGGGATGTCCGAGGAGATCGTGGCCCTGTTCACCTCGGAGGCCGCCGAACCCGACTGGTCCGACCGGGCGGCGGTCATCGACTACATGGTGGAGGCCGAGCGCCCGTTCGCCGCCGCGTCCCGTCCGTTCGACGAGGCGGGCATGCGCGCGACGGCCGCCCGCATGGCCGACCGCGCCGCGAACATCGCCGCCCAGCTGACGAACCCGTTCATGATCGACGCAGGGGAGCCGTGGCGGGACCGGCTCGGGCAGATCACCGCACCGACCCTGGTGCTGCACGGCACCGAGGACCGGATGTTCCCGATCGGGCACGGCCGCGCCCTCGCCGACGAGATCCCGGGCGCGCGGTTCGCGGCGATGGAGCAGACCGGCCACGAGGTCTTCCCCCGCGCCCGATGGGACGACGTCGTCCCCGCCATCGTCGAGCACACCGGGGTGCGCTGATGACGGTCGTCGGGCTGGCGCTCGGGGCCGCCGTCGGCTGGGGGACGTCTGACTTCATCGGCGGGTTGAAGAGCCGCACGATCCCCCTGCTGTCGGTGATGCTCATCTCCCAGACGACCGCCCTGGCCCTGCTCGCCGCCATCATCGCGGTGCGGGGCGCGGGTCCGCCGGACGCCGCGTCCCTCGGGTTCGCCGCCGCGGCGGGAGCGGCCGAGACCGTCGCGATCGCCGCCCTCTACCGCGGCCTGGCCGTCGGCACGATGAGCATCGTCGCGCCCGTCGCCGCGCTCGCGCCGGTGGTCCCGCTCCTGGCGGGGCTGGCGCTCGGCGAGATCCCCAGCCCGCTGCAGTTCACCGGGCTCGCCCTGGCCACGCTCGGCCTGGTCGTCACCTCGTGGGGCTCCGGCAGGGACGGGACGGGTCCGCGGGTGCTGCCGAGCGTCCTGTACGGCCTGCTGGCGGCGCTCGGCTTCGGAGGCTTCTTCATCGCGATGGACTCGGCCAGCGAAGGCGACGTCGGATGGGCGCTGCTGACCGCACGCCTCACCGCCGTCACCGCGATCATCGCGCTCGCCGCCGTGCGGCGGCACCGGCCCGCCGCCCCGCGTGCGGACGTCCCGTACCTCCTGCTGATCGGGGTGCTCATCGTCACGGCCGACGCGCTGTACGCCACCGCCTCCACGCACGGCCTGGTGAGCATCGCCGCCGTGCTCGGCTCGCTGCACACCCTGGTGACCATCGCGCTGGCCCGGGTCGTCCTGCGCGAGCGGCTGGAACGGCCGCAGCAGGCCGGGATCGCCGCCGCGCTCGCCGGTGTGCTGGCGATCTCGGCGGGATGATCAGGCCGCGGAGTCGGTGGCCGCGTCGAGGTGCCGGGTCACGTGCTGCAGGGTCCGGCGGAGCTGGGCCAGCTCGTGCATGGTCAGGCCGGTCGAGTCGAGCATCCGCCGGGGGACGTCCACGGCCCGGTCGCGGAGGCCGGTGCCCTCCTCGGTCAGGTGCACCGACACCGAGCGTTCGTCCTCGCGGCCTCGGCGGCGCTCCACGAGACCGGCGGTCTCCAGGCGCTTGATGAGCGGGGAGAGCGTCCCGGAGTCGAGGCGGAGGCGTTCGCCGAGCTGCTTCACCGTGAGGCCGTCGGTCTCCCAGAGGGCCAGCATGGCCAGGTACTGGGGGTAGGTGAGCCCCAGGTCCCGCAGCCGTATCCGGTAGAGCGCGTCGAACGCCCGTGAGGTCGCGTGCAGCGCGAAGCAGACCTGCGTGTCCAGCTTCAGCAGCTCGTAGTCGGCCGTGCCCGTCATCCCCCCATCCTACGTTCGCGCCGATTGGGTTGGCCGCAATCAAGTTGCACGGTGGTCCGCGAGCCGGCCGCCAGGGCGATCAGGCCGTACACCTCGGTGGCGACGAGCCCCAGCGATTCCGGGGAATGGCAGTGCTCCCCGTGCGGGCGGGGAGCACTGCCGGGGCGGCCAGGACTTTCAGCAGGCTTCTAGCGAGGAGCCCTGGTCCTTCAGGGCCGGGAGGAATCGCTTCCCTCTGGGCGGCGCGTCCAGCCCCACCCGGGTCCACCCCGCACCAATCGGGGACTGTAATGGTAAAGTCACCGATTGTGAAACTGGTGGTGCAGGTAAAGCTGCTGCCGACGCCCGAGCAGGCGGCGGCGCTGACCGACACCCTGCACCAGGTCAACGCCGCCGCCAACCAGGTATCGGCTGTGGCCTTC